>JAGQOO010000003.1 GCA_020427345.1 Phycisphaerales bacterium
ACCACCATAACACGGAGGCAGTGAACGTGCAGACCCAGACCGTCACCAACGACCGGACCGCGCCCGATTTCTACGGCATTGACGCGCTGCTAACAGAAGAGGAGCGCCAGGTGCGCGACACCGTCGGTCGCTGGGTGGATGAGCGCGTCCTGCCGATCATCGGCGAGTGCTTCGAGCACGAGCGATTCCCGATGGATCTTGTCCCCGAAATGGCCGAACTCGGCCTCTTCGGCCCGACGTTTGAAGACTACGGCTGCGCGGGCCTCAGCAACGTCGCCTACGGCCTGATCATGCAGGAACTCGAACGCGGCGACAGCGGCGTCCGCAGCTTCGCGAGCGTGCAAAGCAGTCTGTGTATGTTCCCGATCCACCGATACGGGTCCGACGAACAAAAACAACGCTTCCTGCCCGAAATGGCGCAGGCCAAGAAAATCGGCTGCTTCGGCCTGACCGAACCCGATGGCGGCTCCGACCCCGGCGCGATGAAGACCCACGCCAAGCGCGACGGTGGCGACTGGATCATCAACGGCGCGAAAATGTGGATCACAAACGGCACGATCGCCGATGTCGCGATTGTCTGGGCAATGACCGACGACGGCGTGCGCGGCTTTCTGGTCGAAAAGGGAATGAGCGGATTCACGTCGCGCAACATTGAGCACAAGTTCTCGCTGCGCGCATCGATTACATCGGAGCTGTTCTTCGACAATGTCCGTGTGCCCGAATCGAACCGTTTGCCGCTTGCCGAAGGGCTCAGTGGCCCGCTGAGTTGTCTGACGCAGGCGCGCTACGGCATCGCTTGGGGTGGCGTCGGCGCGGCGCAGGCTTGCTATCGCGAGGCCCGCGAGTTCGCGCAGCAGCGTATCCTCTTCGGCGAGCCGCTCATCAATAAGCAGGCGATTCAGATTCGCCTCGCCAACATGCTCCGGCGCATCACCACCGGCCAGTTGCTCTCGTGGCGCCTCGGCCAGCTGAAGGATCAGGGCCTGATGCACCACAGCCACGTTTCCCTGGCCAAGTGGAACAACGTCCGCCTCGGCATCGACATCGCCCGCGAGGCCCGCGACCTGCTCGGCGCCGGCGGCATCAGCATCGAGTGCTGCCCGATCCGCCACGCGCTGAATCTGGAAAGCGTGATCACCTACGAAGGCACCGAGACGATTCACCAGTTGATCGTCGGCCGCGAAATCGCCGACGGCAAGGCGGCCTTCTAGCGATCGTCGCTCGTTACTTCGCCAGCCGGAATTGTCGGCGTCACGCTCCAACCGGCGCGCCCGAGCCGCACACGAATCGCGCCGCAGTCGCGCGTCGACATGGCCGGGCACTCGCCGAACAAAAACCCCAGCCCGGCGGTCAAGCGCGGCGTTTCCTTACCCGCCGACGCGATGACCAGCGCGGGGTTTACCGAGCGATAGAAATCGTCCGATGCGCCGTCGATCCACGCCCCATGATGCGGCGCGACTAAAATGTCCGATTCAAGATCGATCTCACCGGCCGCGGCCCGCGCCAGCAAGCCGCGCATCGCCGCTTCTTCAATATCGCCGGTGATCAATACACGCGTCGGCCCGGACCGAACGCGAAATACCAGCGAACGGTCATTCGTTTCCCACGCCGCGTCTAGATCCGGCGGCGGCCAGAGCGTTTCGATTTCGACATCGGCGAGTTCGAAGCGCGCGCCGGCGGCAACGGTCTCAATCCGCCGATCTGCGGGAAGCAAGTCCACCAGTCGCCGCATGATCGGATCAGTCTTGGTGAGTCGCTCAAAGTAAGGACTCACGAGCAACGGCGCGTTCGCCTGCCGCAGGATTGTCGGCGCCCCGCTGAAATGGTCAAAGTTCGCGTGCGAGACCGTCAAGGCTCCGATGCGCCTAACGCCCAACGCCCGCGACGCGTCGTTCACAATCTCGCCCGCGTCTCGGTTTGCCAGCGAGCCTGCGTCGAACAGCCACGCGACACCGCGACTGTCGCGGATCATCGCCGCGCTGCCGTGCCCGACATCGAGCACAACGAGTTCCGGGGTCGCGCCAAATCGTGGCCAAAAGACCCAACCGCCCCAAGCGACAAGAACCGCCAACAGCGGAGCGACCAGCGCTACCTGTCGCTGTCGCGCCGGCGGCGCGCTGCTTGAGTCATCCCGTCTCGCGCGTAGCGCAGCCCATCGACCCACAACCGCAAACACAACAACATATGTGCCATAGACCAGCCAGGCCGCCGGCAACGACGCCTCGACCAACGCAAAATCCGGCGCCCCAAGCCACCCAACCGCCGCCAGCAGGACATAGGACGCGCCATCCACCGCCGCGCGCAGCGCTGCGCCGACCCACGGAACGGCGCCAAATGCCAACGCGGCAAACCCCAACAGGACGTTGACCAGCGCCAACGGCGTCACGACCATCGACTGCATTGGCGCCAGTGGCGCGAATTGCCCGAAGTGCAGCAGCGTCAGCGGGATCGCCATCAGCCACGCCACGACATTCACCAATGCCAACCCGCCGACAAACCGCGCTGCCCACCGCCCGAACAACGCCGGCCACGACGCCGCGTCGCTTGGCGGCGTATCTTCGCGCGCCGTCAGTCGACGCCACAACACCGGCACAAACACGACCAGCGCCGCAGTCAACACAAATGACAACTGAAAGCCCGGTCGGAACAACTCCAACGGGGATATTGCGCAAATCACGCCCGCGGCGAGCGCGAGCCAGTTGAGGATCGCATGTGGGCGGCGCGTCATCGCTGCGACGCAAACCAGCGATCCGACAATCGTCGCCCGCATCACCGGGGCCGTCGCCTCGGCCAGCGCCGCGTATGCGATCAGCACTATCAGCGTCACGGCCCCGGCTGCCGTCACGCCGCGTCGCAATAGTCGGCGAACGACGAACCACATCGCGGCAGCGAGAATACCGACATGAAACCCGCTGACCGTCAGGTAGTGGATCGATCCGGTGCGCAAGAATGCCTCATTCACGGCTCGCGGCACACTCGATCGCTGACCGAGCACCATCGCCTCCAGGGCTTGCGTCTCTGGTGTCGGTTCCGCCATCGCCCCTGGCTCAAACAGTAATCCGCGCGCTGTCGCGCGCGCCGCGTCGAGCCGACCGCGCCACCCGTTTGTCGAATCAATCACCTCCACATGCGCCGGCGCAGGCACAAGCAACGTCGCGGACACGCCCTGCAGCCGATTCCATTGCGCCCAATCCACCTCGCCGGGATTGCGGGCCGCCTTCGGCTTTGTCAGCCAGCCGGTCAGCCGCAATCGTTGCCCCGGTCGAAACTCGGCCATCGGCTCGCCGAGCACAGTCACGCGAATCACACCCTTAGCCGCGAACGGCTCATCCGCGTCAAACGTCCGCACCTCGGCAAGGAAGCGTGTGCGCGGCTCAACCGAGAAGAACGTGAAGGGGTTATGAATCTCCTGCGAATAGTGGGACGGAGCGGTGATCACTTCGGCGGTCACCCGTGTCAGCGTGGATTCGGCGCTCGCGAGCCGCGCCACATGGTTTGCCGGATAGTTGACGCTCGCCGCATGACGCGCGGCGCCCGCCAGCGCGCAGCACAACAGTAACGCTGCGCCGCCCGCCGGCGAGGATCGCGCGAGCATGACGCCGACAACAATCACACTTACGAGTAACGCGATGAGCCACCCGGCCTGTGAAACAACGCCAATCAACCGCTCGGAAATGACCATCCCGCATAGAAACGCCAACGCCGGGAACAGCAACGGCGCCCGACTCGCCTTTTCCTGGGTCGGACGCCGTTCGTCGATTAAGAGCCGCTCTTCAGCCGCCGCTTCCGGCGCGCAGCTTAGCTCTCCCCCTGCGCCTTGCTGAACGCCGGCTGGCCATCGATCTCCAGCAGTTTCTCGATGTGCATCCACTTATGACTCGCGCCGACACGCGCCACCAGTTCCGCGACGTGGGCATCCGCCAGATCCGACTTAGTATCGCGTAGCATAAACCGGCATCGCCAGTGGTCGACATAGTCCGTCCCCGGCGCCGCCGTCGGATACACCTGCATGCCGCGGTTGGAGATCATCTTCAGCCGTAGCGGCGTGTTCTCCACAACCCGCTCCAGCCCCTGCCCGAGTTCCGTGGCGGAGCCCGTCCACTCAAGGAACATGTCGATACCCATTTCCCGCCGGGAACTCGCCTTGACCATGTCCGGCCGCCGCGGCGTTTCGGGCATCCGCAGCGGGTGGCGCTGTCGAACCCGCCACAGCTCGCTGACGCGCCCGAGATTCGCAATGACGGCGTCGGTGTAGCGGTCGGTCGAACTCGCGAACTCCGTGCCGACAAGATCCACCGTCAGGGCCTTGCCGTCCTCGAGCGTGCAGACGATCGCCTGCTCCACCTTGTCCGCGATCTCGAACTCGCCGAGATGTCGCATCATCATCACTGCCGCGCACATGATCGCCGTCGGGTTGGCGATGTTCTTGCCCGCGATTGTCGGGGCCGACCCGTGCACGGCCTCGAAGATCGCGACGCCGGCGCCGATGTTCACCGCGGGCGCGAGCCCCAGCCCGCCCGTCAGCCCGCTGGTCAGGTCGCTGATGATGTCGCCGTTCATGTTGGTTGTGACGATGACGTCATACTGCTCCGGCCAGCGGACAAGTTGATGAGCGAGGTTGTCGATGATGATGTGCTCGGCGCGAATGTCGGGATAATCCTTGGCGACATCCTCGAAGGTCCGCTTCAGCAGCCCTTCGGTCAGCTTCATGATGTTCGCCTTGGTCGCGCAATGCACCGTTTTGCGGCCTTCCGACCGCGCTACCTCAAACGCCAGCCGCGTGATCTTCTCACAGCCTTTTCGCGTGATCAGCTTCAAGCACTGCGCAACGCCGGGCGTCTGCATATGCTCGATACCGGCGTATAAGTCCTCCACATTCTCGCGCACAACGATCAGATCAATCTGGCGCCCCGCGAACACGCCCGGAACGCCCGGCAACTCGCGCGTCGGCCGCAGATTGCCGTAAAGCTCGAACAGGCCGCGCAGCGTCACGTTCGCGCTACGCTCGCCAAACCCCACCGGCGTTTCCAACGGCCCCTTCAGCGCCACATGATTGCGTGTGATCGAATCAATCGTCTCGCGCGGCACGCCGGTCGCGTCGCCCACTCGAAACACCTCGGCGCCCGCCTTGCAGACTTCCCAGTCAAGCGCCGCGCCCGCCGCCTGCAACAGCCGCCGCGTCGCGTCGACACATTCGGGCCCGATGCCGTCGCCGGGAATTAGTGTGATCGTGTGGCGCTTGTCGCCCATGAATCGCTCGCCTTTCCAGAAAACGCTCGCGCGTTGTTACTGCCCGCCGGGAACCTGCCGCGAAACCGCGTCGTCCGTCTGTTTCTTGCGGAACGCCGCGTATCGCTCGCGAATGTCTACATGCCGTCGGCCGAGGATCGCCGCCGCCAGCAGCGCCGCGTTGATCGCCCCGGATCGCCCGACCGCCAATGTGCCGACCGGAACGCCCGCCGGCATCTGCACGATCGACATCAGCGCGTCGAGGCCCTGCATGGCGGAACCCGGCAGCGGCACGCCCAGCACGGGCAAGGTCGTCTGCGCGGCCACCACTCCGGGAAGCGCTGCGGCCATGCCGGCTCCGGTAATAAACACCTCTACGCCTTCTTTTTCGGCTTCGACGATGAATTCGTGCAAGGCGTCTGGCGCGCGATGCGCGGAAATTACGCGTGCCTCATGTGGAATCGCGAGGTTGTCGAGCGTGTCCGCGGCGTGCTTCATCAACTCCCAGTCGCTGTGACTGCCCATCAGGATCGCGACAAGCGGCTTGGCCATGTTGGTGATCTCGCGTTCAGGTGATGCGGGAGCCGCCAATTCGCGCTCCCATCTCGATTGCCCGCGATTATAATGCCCCGCTCATTGGAGGCTGCGTTGCGCAACTCGCCCGACATTTCAGTCGTCGTCCCCGCGTTCAACGAGGAAGAACTGATCGAACGCTCGATCATGCGCTTCCTCGATTCGCTCTCAGCACAGCGACGCTCGTTCGAGCTCATCGTCGTCAATGACGGCAGCCGCGACCGAACCGGCGCCCTTCTCGACCGTCTCGCCGCCGACGAGCCGCGCCTGCGCGTAATTCATTTCGCGCGCAATTTCGGCCAGACCGCCGCGATGATGGCGGGTTTTCTGGCGGCCCGGGGCGAAGCAGTCGTCGCGCTCGACGCCGACGGCCAGAACGAGCCTGATGAAGTCGAGAAGCTCGTCGACCGCCTGGATGACGGCTTCGATGTCGTCAGCGGATGGCGTCGCGATCGTAAGGACTCGTGGCTGCGCACGCGCGTTTCACGCGTCGCGAACTGGATCATCGGCAAGATCACCGGCGTCAAGCTGCACGATTACGGCTGTACGCTAAAGGCGTATCGCGCGCATGTCGTGCGCGACGCGCGCCTGTTCGGCGAAATGCACCGGTTCATACCCGTCTTCACGACGATGCACGGCGCACGGATCGATGAGATGGTTGTCCGGCATCACCCGCGCACCGCCGGACAGAGCAAGTACGGGTATGGTCGCGTGATGCGGGTCGCTTTGGACATGGCACTCGTGCGCATGCTGCAGCGCTACAGCACCAAGCCGCTGCATTTCTTCGGCAAAATCACGCAATACGCATGGCTTGGCACGCTCGCATGCTTCGGCTTCGCAGGATTGCAGGCGATCTACTCGGCCGACCCATGGAAGGCGTTTTGGGGTAAAGCGCCGCTCGTCGGCGTGATCCTGTTCGTGCTCGGATTTATCGCGATCATGTCCGGCCTCGTCGCCGAACTCGTCATGCGCGCCGGCTACGAGCCCGTCGGCGGTCAATACTGGGAAGTCGCCCGGGCGACCAACTTCGACGCAAACGCCGAAGCGACGCAACCGCGCACCGCCTCAATCGAACGCCTTGTTCCATCGGCCCCGCTGCGCGAGCGCTCGCCTACCTCAATCAGCTAAACCCACGCGCCCAGTTCTTTGGTTCTGCCATGTTAATTGGCGCCCGCGTCGTCCGACGCCTTGATCTCAATGCCCGGCGCCGGCGCCTCTCGATGCTGCGCGAACAACCATTTCCAAAACTCGGGATCGTCGTAAACGCGATCCCAAATCCCGTGATTCGCGCCTTCGTACTCCGTGTACTGTACTTTCGCGCCCTTCGCGCGCAGGAACTCCGCCATCCGCCGCGATTCCTCGACCGGCACCGCGCCGTCTTTCTCGCCGTGGAAAATCCAGATCGGCAGGTCCTTCAGGGCGGTCGCGATGCGATCCGCATCGTCGGCGCCCGTGAAGCCGCACACGGGCGCGACAGCCGCGAAAACGGTGGGCAGTTTTGACGCGATATACCAAGTTCCCGCGCCGCCGAGCGATAGCCCGGTGATGTAGATCCGCGACAAATCGCAACTGTACTCGCGCGTCGTGGCCTCAACACACTTCACCGCCATCGCGCCGTTCGCGCCGCTCCAGTCCTCCCGGTCCGGGCACTGGGGCATGACGACAATCGCCGGCACGCGCTCGCGATGTCGACGGATTTCGCGGCCGATGCCGACTTCGGTCTGCACGAGCCCGTCACTGCCGCGCTCACCCGACCCGTGCAGAAACAGGATCACCGGCCACTTCTTCGCCGGGTCATACTCCGGCGGCACATACACACAGCAGTGATGCACGCGCCCGTCGATCTCCAGCGTCTTGAACAGAAACCCCGTCGGAACCGGCGCGATGTACGGCCGCTCGGCCGGCTTATCCGCCTCCGCCTGATCGGGTTTGTCGCCCTCCTGCGGCCCCGCCATCGCCATCGCTCCCGCGCCGATCGTCCACATCGCGATCGCGACTATCTTCGCGTACATGTTCACTCCGTCAGTTAGGCGCCGGCTCGCGCCAGGCGCGATCCAAATCCGCCAAGGAAGTCGTCTCGTAGTCCATTGCAATCAACTCGTCGTCGCGCACGGCGCCGATCTCCACATAAGGCGCGCCGCAGACATCCAGAAACTCGCGCATCGCCGCGCTGTCGCGCGCCTCCACCAAATATCCCGCCGCCAGATTCGTCAACGCCGGCGCCGCGTCCCGAATCGCATCCGGGGCGAGGTCGATACCGCGCCGTCCGGCAATCGCCATCTCCACCGCCGCCAGCAGCCAGCCACCATGACTCACATCATGGCAAGCCGCAACCAGATCGTTCCGAATCGCTTCGGCCACGGCATAGTGAATCTCAAGCGCGGCGTTCGCGTCAAAGCCGACGCGCGGCATTCCCCCGATCAGGAACAGGGTCGCGCCCGGCGTCTGCAGCGCCGTGGTCGTCACCCGCGTCACATCCTCAATCGCGCTCATCGCGCTGATCAGCAGCGTGCCCGGAATCGCTAATCGCCCGGTGTCGCGTACGCGCCGCGCCACATACGCCGCAACGGCCGCCATATCCACGTCATCGTCCGCCGCGACGGCAAGGCGCCCCTTCACCTGATCAATCGTCGCTTCCAGATCCTCCGGGCTCAGCGCAAAGTTGTTGTTCAACGAATCCTTGCCGGAGATAAACGGCAAGCCGTACGCCAGCGCGAAGTCGTAACACGCCTGGCACGCCCGCACGAGTCCGCCGAGTTCCTCGGGGTCCGCCGAACTGCCCCAGCAGAAATTGTCGAGAATCGCGGTTCGACGCGGGTCGCCGCCGACGCAAATCGTGTTGCGCAGGGCTTCGTCAATCGCGTTCGCAGCCATCCAATATGGATCGATCGCCGCCAGTTCCGGCGCCAGCCCGCACGCGAGTGTCACGCCCAGGTCCTGATCAAGCAGCGGCCGAATCACTGCGCCGTCGTTCGGGCCCGCGCCACGACCGCCGCGCGGCTTCACGACGCTCGCGCCCTGTACTTCGTGATCATAGCCACGGATGATCCAATCGCGCGAAATGGTTGCCGGGGCTCCCAACAACTGGTGTAGCTTCTCGAACAGCGCCGCTCCGCTTTGAATCACGCTCGGCTCGCTTGGAAACGCCATCGGCTCCCATGTCGCTTCTCGCTCCCGCATCGGCAGACCATCGTGCAGGAAACGCATCGACAAGTCGCCGACAATGTGGCCTTCATACCGTGTCAACAATCGTGCTTCACCAGCGTCCGTCCGCCCGAATTCGCCGATGACCGCCGCCTCACAATCCTCGTCGCGCATGACCTTCATGAACGCGTCGAGCCGCGCCGGCGGCACTGCCAGCACCATCCGCTCCTGCGACTCTGAAATCCAGACTTCGTCGTAGCGCAGGCCGACGTACTTCAACGGGACTTTTTCGAGATCGACTTCCGCGCCGACCTCCGCGCCCATCTCGCCGATCGCGCTGCTCAGCCCACCCGCGCCACAGTCCGTCACGGCGCTGAACAGACAACCGCCTTCCGCGTCGCGTGCCGCTAGAATCGCGTCGAGCACGCGCTTCTCCGTGATCGCGTTGCCAATCTGTACCGCGTGCGAAAACTCGTCGGCGTGCGTGTCCGTCAACTCGGCCGACGAGAACGTCGCGCCGTGAATGCCGTCGCGCCCGGTGCGTCCGCCAATGACCACGATGTGATCGCCCGTTCGGGCCTCTTTGCCGATGCGATCGCGCGGAATCAACCCGACGCATCCGCAGAACACCAGCGGATTCCCCAGATAACGCGGATCTTCGACGACCGCGCCGTTTACCGTCGGAATGCCGAGCCGATTGCCGTAGTCCGCCACCCCATGAACGATGCCGCGCAGCACGCGTCGCGGATGCAGCACGCCGGCGGGCAGATCGTCGCGCGGCCAGTCTCCCGGCGCCACGCAGAAGACGTCTGTGTTCGCGATCGGCTTGGCGCCGAGCCCGCAGCCGAGAATGTCGCGCACCACCCCGCCCGTGCCCGTCGCGGCGCCGCCATAAGGCTCAATCGCCGACGGGTGATTGTGGGTCTCGACCTTGAAGGCAACGCCATAGTCGCGATTCAGCCCGACGATGCCGGCGTTGTCGCTGAAGATCGAAAGTAATTCCGGTCCACGACTCGCCTTGCGTAGTTCGTCAGTCGCGCGGAAGACCGTGTCCTTCAGCAGGTTGGCGTAACGAATCTCAACCGTTGCCGGCTCGTCATCTGCTGGCTCATCGGGCCAGGTCGGCTCCGGCATCGGGGCGCCGCGGTATACGAACGCGCTCCGAAGCGTCTTGTGAACGCAATGCTCCGACCACGTCTGCGCCAAGGTCTCCAGTTCAAGGTCGGTCGGGTCGCGCTTCAGTTCGCGGAAATGCGCCTGAATCGTCCGCATCTCATCGATCGTCAGAAACAACCCGCCATCGCGCGACAGCCGCGCCAACGCGCGATCATCCATTTCGCCTATCGCAACGGTTCGCAGTTCAAACGCGTACGCCGCCGGGCGGGGGGCTGCGGCCACCGGTTCGCGCCCGATGACGACACGCTCGATGCAATCGTTGGCAACGGTTTGGTACGCGACGCGCTCCAGCGATTCGCGATTGATGTCGCCATCGAGTTCATACCGCGCGGCGGTGCGCGCCTGATCGATCGCATATCCCGCCAATCGAAGCTCCGCCAGCAACGTCTCGGCAACCGGGTCCATCACCCCCGGACGCGGATGTACTTCGATCGCCGTGTCATCAATCTGCGGCTGGTCGCTACCGGGGGACAGTACATTGAATTCGCCGGTGATCGGGTCGCACAGCGCCTCGCGCGCGATCTGTTCGACATCCGTTGCGGGCAGAGCGCCTTCCAGCACGTAAACCCGCACGACCCGGGCTGACTGGACGCCTGACAACCCCGCCTCACGCAGCCGCCCGGCTACCGCGGGATCATCCGAAAACGGCCTGACTTCGACGCGAAAAACGCTCACTCGGCCTCCAAGCGTTGCCAGCCCCGCCATGAGTTCACCCAGATGAGGGTAAGTCAAAACCGCGCCGCGCCATAGTGCGGGCGCCGCCGGGACAGCCGTCAGCGGGTAGAATGGGGGGTAGCGGAAGACGAAAACCGTTGCGAATGCCCCGCAGGGCCCTTATCCTGCCGCGTTAAGGCGCGGTTAAGACTGTCAGCACACCCCCGACTCGCCCTCCGGGCGAGCGCTTTGAGGAACTTCATGAGCAACGCGACGGGCTCCCGCTACTTGCTGGAATTCGAGAAGCCGATCGCCAAAATGGAGCAGGAAATCGACCGCCTGTCGGCCACCCAGGCCAATTCCGGGCGTGATTCCAGCGAGCTGATCGCCAAGATCCGCAGCCAACTCACCGAAGAACTGACGCGCACCTACGCCAACCTGACGCCGTGGGAGACCGTGCTGGTCGCCCGGCACCCGCAACGGCCGTTGCTCCGCGATTACATCCGGCTCATCTGCCGCGATTTCTGCGAACTCCACGGCGACAAGCTGTTTGGAGACGATCGGGCCCTGATATGCGGTTTCGCCCGCATCGCCGGTCAGCGCGTCATGCTCGTTGGCCACCACAAGGGTCGCGAAACCCGCGAGAAAATCGAGGCGAATTTCGGCTGCGCCCACCCCGAGGGGTATCGCAAGGCCCTCCAGAAGATGCGTCTCGCGGCCAAGTTCGGCGTCCCGATCGTTTGCCTGATCGACACACCCGGGGCTTATCCGGGTGTCGGCGCCGAGGAGCGGGGAATCGCCGCTGCCATCGCCACAAACCTGATGGAACTCTCCGCGCTGCCCACGCCGATCATCGCCTGCGTCATCGGCGAAGGCGGGTCGGGCGGGGCCCTGGGCATCGGCGTTGCGGACGAAGTCGCCGTGATGCAGTACGCCTATTACTCGGTCATCAGCCCCGAAGGCTGCGCGGCGATTCTGTGGAAATCCGCCGAGCACGCCGCCCGGGCCGCCAACGCGCTGCGTCTGACCGGCCGCGACCTGCTGAAGCTGAAGTTGATTGACACGATTATCGACGAGCCGCTCGGCGGGGCCCATCGGGATGTCGCCGCGGCCGCCCGCAATGTCGAAACCTGGATCGGAACCAAGCTACGCGACCTGAAGCGCCACAAAACGGACGCCCTACTCGCCCGGCGGTACGACCGGCTGCGAAACCTGGGTTCGTTTTTCACGGAAACGGCGGCGCCGGCGGAACCTGAGCCGGCCGCCCCTTCTCCGGCCCCGAGGCCGAGCGCCAAGCGCGGTCGGCAAGGCGCGAAGGCCGGGCGAGCCGCTTCGTAGTTCTCTCGGAGTCCCCGTTTGGAGTCGGCGTATCCTCTGGCCTTTGACCTCGACCGCTCGTCGGGGCTGCGCGTCTCGTGGTCAGATGGCGCCGAGCACGTGATCCCGCTGGCGGAATTGCGAAAAAACTGCCCATGCGCGACCTGCCGGGCGGATCGCGAGGCCCGGGCGGCCAATCCGCTCCATGTCATGGCCCGGCCGGCAGGCTCGTCGGCGCAGGTCGCTGCGGCGGAACTGGTAGGCTCGTACGCCCTGCGGCTGGTGTGGAGCGACGGGCACAACACCGGGATCTACGAATTCGAGGCCCTGCGGCGGCTGGGAGAGGCCGCCCCGCATGGTTGAAAAAACAGAAAAGTTCGTGAATCCGAAAACGGGGTTCGTTATAATCCCGGGTCTTAACTGTCTGGTAAGGTCTTTGGTAAAGGAAAGATAACGGGATATGCCGAATCTCGCGAAGCAACCTGAAGTTGGGCCGGTGCTACCGTCGTCCAACGACCTGAATCTGTTCGTGTATGACCGCCCGCTGCATCCGGAGCTGTTTCAGCGATTCGGCGCCTGGCGCGTCAGCCAGGGCGCGTATCACGCGGACGTGTGGATTCTGCCGCTTGGCCATCTGGTCACGATCACGCTTGGCCACCACTCGCTCACCGAGCTGGTCGCCCTGGAAAACGAAATCCTGCCCACCCGCGGCGTTCTCACCCGCTTCAAGATGAAGGGCGAGCGCGACGTCGAGCGCGAGGCGAACGAAACGTGGCAGTACATGTCCAGCACGCAGGTCGAAAACATGGATGACGCCCTCTACAAGGCGGTTCACCACGACCTGCTGGCCCACGCCGGAAAGCGCGGCTGGCTGGTGACGCACGAGAAGTGGGCGGACGGCGACCTGGTCCCGTTCAGCTACGTCGACGTTGAGGCCCGCGACCGCGAATTCCACGTCCACGCGTTCCACGCCTACCCGCATGAACGGACGATCGTCAAGACCCAGACGATTTTCGAACTGCCGGAAAACGCCAAGTAACGGCTGGCGCTGAGCCAAGAAAAACAGCGGGCGACCGGAAAACCCGGTCGCCCGCTTTTCTTATGGAGAGAGCCCGAGCGGGGGCCCCGCCTTAGCTCGGAATCACCTCGGCCTTGATGCTCAGCAGCTCCTCCACCGAGCCGCCGACTGTTTCGAAGCCGGCTTTGAATTCGAACGCGCCGTCGATCATTGTCGCGGCGTTAGCGATGATGTCGATCTCGCCGGTATCCACGAACTGCAGGTGAATCGTGGTTTTGCCCGAATGCCGGTTGACCAGGTCAACGGCGTCCGCGACGGCTGTCTGAATCTCACCGATCATGGGCATCGCCTCACTACTCAAGAATGGCGAGGACGTCTGACTCATCCATGATGATCATCTCCTCGCCGTTGACCTTGACTTCCGTGCCGGCGTAGCTCGAAAACAGCACCTGATCGCCACCCTTGACCGTCAGCGCCTGGCGCTTGCCGCTGTCCAGCATTCGGCCTTTGCCGACGCTGATGACCTTGCCGCGCTTCGGCTTTTCACGAGCCGCGTCCGGGAGCAGAATTCCGCCGGCGGTTTTCTCTTCCGCCTCGAGCCGCTTGATAATCACCTTATCGCCCAACGGGCGCAGCGAAACTTTCGCCATATGTGTCGCTTCTCCTGTAATTACGATCGCATTTTCGACGGTTTTTCGCCACCCGTCAATGATAATCCGTTCCGGACCCGAATTCGCACAATTCGCCGTAATGCCCTGCCCAGCAAGCGGTTAGACCGCCTACAGACCCTTCAGGCACGCCAGGACCGCGTCATAATTCGGCTCGGTGGCGACTTCGGGCACGTATTCCGCATGGCGGATCGTGTTGTCCTTGTCCACGACAAACACTGCCCGCGACTCCAGCCGAAGGTCAGGAATCAGCGTGCCGAACGCCTTTCCGAATGCGAGATCCTTGTGGTCGCTGAGACAACTGAACTTCTCAGAGTCGATCCCCTCGGCGCCGCAGAATCGCTTTTGAGCGACCGGCAAGTCGCAGCTGACCGTGTAGAACTTCACGTTCGGCAGCTTCGACGCGTGCTCCCAGAACTTTTTTGTCTGAATCGCGCAGACCGGCGTATCGACCGACGGCACGACGCTGAACACGCGCGTCACCGCGCCGGTCTCGCTCAGCTTGATGTCGCTGACCAGATCCTTGCGCAACGCGACCTCCGGCGCCTTGTCGCCCGGCTTCAGCTCCGGCCCTTCCAACGAAAACGGATTGCCCTTCAGGGTGCATGAACGCGCCATGACAACCAACTCCTTTGCAAATGCGATCACGCCGCGCACGGCGGCGTTTTCGGTTCGTTCTAGTTACCGCCCGCGTTCGCGTGCGAATCCGACAGACCCAAATGCCGCAGGAACGCCCGCATGTCCGGCTCGCGGCCGAGATACGCGTGAATCATGTCGGCCTCCTCCATCTGGCCGCCTTGCGACAGGATGTGCTCGCGATAGTACATACCCGCTTCCGGGCTCATCATGCCCAGCTCCTTGAAGCGCTGGAACATGTCGCACGCATACACCAGCGACCACATGTAGCCGTAGTAACCCGCCTGATACCCGACGAGATGGCCGAAACCGGCCTGGAAGCGCGTGCCGGGCACCGACTCGTACATCTCAACCTGGCCCAGCAGATCGATGCCAACCTGCGTCGTGTCGATCTCGCCGTGCGGCGCCGAATGATAGGTCAGGTCAGAAATGCCGTAATAGAACTGGTGCTCGGCGTCGATGCCGCTGCCGAGGTGGCGGGCCTTCAGCATGCCGTCAACCAGCTCCGTGGGGATCGGCTGACCGGTCTTGTAATGCCGCGCGAATGTCCGCAACACGTCGGCGTCCCACACCCAGTTTTCGAACATCTGCGAAGGCGCTTCGACAAAGTCGCCCGCCACGCCGGTGCCCGAGAAACGGCCGATGTCCACTTCCGACAGCAGCGTATGCAGGCAGTGACCGAATTCGTGGAAGTAAGTTTCCACTTCGTCGTGCGTCAGCAGTGACGGCTTGTCCGGCGTGGGCTTGGTGAAGTTGCACACCAGCACCGCGATCGGCGTTTGCAGTTGGCCGTCCGCGAACTTCTTGTGCTGGCGCATCCCCCACTGCGCGGCGTGACTGTACTTGTCATCCTCCGGCCGCGGGAACATATCCATGTAGAACTCGCCGACGAAGTGGCCATCGGCCTTGTCGTACACTTCGTAGTGCTTCACGTCGGGATGCCACAACGGCAGCGGATCGTCACCCTTGGACTGTGTCACTTCGCGATACTCAAGCCCATACAGCGACTGCGTGATGTCGAACAGCCCCTTGGTCACACTGTCGAACGGGAAGTACTGCTGCGCCTCACGGCTGTCGACGGCGTACTGCGTCTGCAGCAGACGATTCTTGTAATACGACATATCCCACGGACGGAACACGGCGTCAGCCCGGCCCGTCTCATCGCGCTTTGCGTTCTGGAACTCCGCGAAGTCGAGTTCGGCCTTGGTGCGAACCAGCGGTCGCAGCTTGGCGTAGAAGTCGCGCACATTCTGGGCGGTACGCGCCATCCGCACCTCGATTTCATAATCAGCGGTCGTGGCGTACCCCAGCATCTCCGCTTCCTGCGACCGCGCCTTCAGCAGCTTCTCGAGAACGTCCACGTTGCGCTGGCCGCCGCGACGCTTGTAGTCCAGCCAGACCTTCTCGCGCGTGTCTTCGTTATCGCAAAAGTCCATGATCGGGTTGAAGCTCGGATAGTCCATTCCGATCATGTAGACGCCGTCAACGTAATGCCCGTCGGCGCGCTGCTGAGCGAGATAATCATCGCTCATGCCCGACAACTCCGACTCCAGCAGCATCGTGCGTGTTTCATCCGAGCGAATGTTCTTTTCGAACTCAATGCCGAGGTCGGATATCTGCTTGCGCAGCGCGACAAGCTCGTCACGCTTTTCCTTCGGCAAAGCCATACCGGCACGCCGATAGTCGCGCTGCGTCCGTTCGAACAGGCGCTTCTGTGGGCCGTCAAGCTTCGGATTCGTCGCCACGTACTCCTCAAACGCCTGATACAGGTCTTCGCGCGTCTGGAGTTCGGTCGCCCAGTTGACCGTGTCACGCTCGGCGCGCTCGCCCTTTTCGCGCGCGGCGCGATCCGGCGACACGTACTGCATGAACATCATGTAGTTCGTGTCGTTTTCCAGCGTCACGCTCATGTCGTCCATCGCCAGCAGCGTGTTCTCAAACGTGCGCTGGCCCGCCGGGACCGCCACAATCTCGGCGACCTTGGCCTCCGCCTTCTCCAGCGCTGACCGCACCGGCGAATCCGCCGGGATCTCCGCCATCACGCTCGAACCCGCAACCGACAGCGCAGTCATCGCGACCACCCATTTCCAAGGTGTTTGAATCATCTGAACAATCTCCCTGCGAATTCACGTGGACGCTCCGCCCATCGCCGGCATTTCCCCGAATCGGGGCGATTGCCGTCGTCGGACGCCTTCGCCGGGCGCCCGGTCCACGATCTTAACTATGGTACGCCCGCCGAGGCGACGGCGCCAACGCCGCTACGCCATCCGAATCCACCGCAGCAACTCGCGCGGCGTCGGGGGTTTGCCATACATCAGCACGCCAATGCGGAAAACGCGGCCCGCGGCCCAAACCGCCACAAACACTGAGGCCCACAACAACGCCAGCGTCGCGATAATCTGCCACATCGGCGTATCCGGATCGGCGCAAATCCGCAGAATCATCACGAAAGGCGTGATCGGCGGAATGAAGCTCAACGCGACACTCAACGTCGACTGCGGACGCATCGAGATTACCCACCACAACATCATCGGGAAGATCGTCAGCATCGTCAGCGGAAACGCCATGCTCTGCGCGTCTTTCAGCGTGTTGCAGGCCGACCCGACGCCCGCAAGCAGCGCCGACATCAGCAGAAACCCCGGCACGAAATACAGCGCCATGTACGTCAGCCGGAACGGCGTGACGACCTGGCTCATGTTCCGCGCCTCGGCCCCGAAGTAGCCCACGCTCGACCAGATCACCAGCAGAAGCGCGCCGACCATGACCATTCCCAGAATCTTCCCGGCCATGAGTTGCGTCGGGCTCACGGCGGATAACAACACTTCAACAACGCGCGAGCTCTTTTCCTCGATCACACTCGTCAGCAGGCCCTGGCTGATGTTCAGTGTTGCCAGAAACAGCATGAACATGAACGCGAACGGCGTCATAAAGCGCGCCATGCGGTCGGTCGCCACCTCGTCGCTCGCGGCGTCGACTTCTAGCACTGGCACGTCCTTTTGCAGCCGTTCGATCCGTTCGCGATCCAGTGGCGGATCCGCACTGGCGAACCGCGCCGCCTCAACGCTGCGCTGGATCATGTTGTTCAATGCGCGAAACTGCTCGATCCCACTGTCCTTTCGGATCAGCTTGCACGCGAACTGTGCGTCGGGGTCCAGCGCGGCGGCGGGGATTCGCACGAAGCCGTAAAGATCGCCCTCCAGCACCTGCCGCTTGGCCTCATCTTCTTTCGCCTGATTTTCCTCATCCGAGGCGCCAACCGCGACCGGCTTCATCACGAACTGCTGACTGGGGTTACCCTCGTTCCACGTCGCGACGCTTTCCTCGAACACCGCGGCCGCGCCGCCCGCTTCGTCCATCACCGCCACATTGCGCGGCGGGTCTTTCTGCTTGGCCGCGACGTCGGCGATCCACTCCGATCCGAAAATCAGACCGAGCATCAGCATCGGCATGAATATCGACGTGAACACGAACGTTCGCGTGCGAACTGTCTCAATAAACTCGCGCCAGGCGATCGTCGCAATCTTGTTCACGCCGCGGCCTCCTCGCCGGCGGGCTGGCCGCGGTCGGAATGCACGAGCTTGACGAAAATCTCGTGCAAAGATGGTCGCTGCACCTCAAAGGAAGATAGACGGATATGCCGCATCGCCCCTTGCGCCAATTCGTTCGGGTCGACGCTGTCCCCCACCTCCAGCCGTGCGTGGCCCTCGACAATCTGCGATGACTGAACACCGGGCAGGTCCGCCAGCGCCGCGAAGTCGCCCTCGCCGTTGATCGTGACGATCCGCTCGCTGAATTGCGCTCGAATCTGCTCCATCGACCCGTCAATCAGCTTTCGCCCGCGGTTGATCAACACGAGGCGGTCGCACAGGCGCTGGGCGTTCTCCATCTGATGTGTGGAGAACACGACTGTCACGCCCTGATTGCGCAGGTCAAGCATGAGCTTCTGCAACAGGTCCATGTTGATTGGATCAAGCCCGGAAAAGGGCTCATCCAGAATGACCAATTCGGGCTCATGCAGGATCGTGGAGATGAATTGAAGCTTCTGCTGCATGCCTTTAGACAGCGATTCGACCGGTTTCTTCGACCACGCCGTCAGATCAACGTCCGCCAACAGTTTCGGCACGCGTTCGCGAATTCGGGCCGCGCTCATGCCCTTGAGCTTGCCGAAGTACCGCAGCGTCGCCTCCACGGTCATCTTCCGATACAGCCCGCGCTCTTCCGGCAGATAGCCGATGCGGTCTTTCACCGCCAGCGCCCGGTCATGCCCGAGCACTTCGATGCGCCCTGCGTCGGGGTACATGATGCTCATGATCATGCGGATACTGCTGGTCTTGCCCGCGCCGTTCGGACCGAGAAATCCGAGAATACGCCCGGTGGGCGCCTCGACACTGAAGTGATCAACGGCCAAAAACGAGCCGTATCGCTTGGTAACTCCGTCCAGCCGCAACGCGACATCCACGCCGTTCTCCCAGACTTCACAAGGGCGCGTCCAGTGCCGCGCATCAAGCGTCGCGAGCGTACCGCGGAACAACATGCGTGCAAGCGTCCGGCCGACGCGCCGCTCGCAAAAAAAACGCCGCCGACCCGTCAGGGCCGGCGGCGCCGGGAAAAACACGTCAATCGAAAGCGCTCTACGGGCAGGTGGTCCCGAAGACCGCCAGGAAGCCCGCAAGATCCGACAGGTCAACGGTCCCATTGTCATCAAAGTCGGCTTGCAGCTCATAGTTCGAATCGAGAATCGTCGATCCGAACGCCGCCAGGAAGCCCGCAAGATCTGACAGGTCGATCATGTTGTCGTTGTTCAGATCGCCCTTGCATTCCGGCGTCGGCGGCAGGGTATTCACTTCAATCGTAAAGCTGAACGGAATCAGGGTCGTGAAGTTCAGCACCGATCCCGATTCGCCATCGATCTGAAGCGTATCGCCGTATTCCACGGTGTAGCGAGCGACGGTATACGTCGCCACGCCGCCATTGACGAGGTCAAACCACGACGCGCTCAGGAAGTTCGGATCCTGCGTCAGCGGACCGGCGAAGCTGGGCTCCCCGAAGTTCTTCCGCGAGTAGAACGAATCAAACTCGAGCTGCGGCACGGTCGGCCAAAGCGTCTTGGCCGGGACCGGGTCTACGTTCGGGTCGCCCTCGAAGGCGGCGGTCTGGTAGAAGCGGCCTCCTGAGATCGAAGCGTCGGCGCCTGAGGCCGTCCAGTCATCGCCGTCGCGCAGCGTGACCTGCAAATCGAACGTCCGCGCGTTGGTCAGGCGCGGATCTGCATCGATCGCGTTCGGATCGACCGTCACCTCTACAACATTCGTTTCCAGCGTCGGCGGCGGAGCCGGACCGGTGTTCACGAGGACATCGTCAACATACCAGTCGTCCGTGCTGTCGCTGCCGTCGGCGATGAATCGCACACGGAACTCGTTGTGCAGCGCGTTTGCAGGCAGCACATGCTCCCAGAAGTCAAACGAGTTCTGATCGACGCCATCCGACGTGATTCGATTGATCTCGACCCACGTATTGTTGTTATTGCGGTAGTAGACGATCAGCTCTTCGCCGTTTTCGACACCCCGGTGCTCGGTGTAGTACGAAAGACGAACGTTTGCCGTGCCTGCCAACAGAATCACGTTGGTGCGAATCTCGTTGTCCTGACCGTAGGCGTTGGAACCGCTCGAGTCGAGGTTGAGCGAGTTCGGCGGGCTCGGTTCGCCGACGGCGGCCGTGCTGATGGCGCCGCCATCGTTGTAAACCCAGTTCGACGTATTGACCGACCCGGTATTGAAGTCGTCAAAGAACGGCATGCTGAGGGCCGGCGCCAGTGCCGAGAGACATGAACGCGAATTGCGGAAGCTGGTGATCGACGAGATCGACGTCGCGCCAAAATTCGGCAGGCCGATGCCGCCGCAACCGTTGATCACCGAGCACATGATCTTGCAGGAGCCGCCGCTGCAGTGACCGGCGCTCCAGTTATGGCCGAGCTCGTGCGCGGTCAGGGCGGTCCGCTGATTGAAGTTGCTCGTGAACGTCGACCAGGACAGGCCGTACGCCGAGTTCTGGTTGCAGATCACAGACAACTGGGCGATACCGATGACACTGCCGTTGATCGAACGCCCCGTGAACAGGTGCGCCACGTCCCGGCGGACGTTCGTGACTTCACTGTTGTTGTTCCAGTAATTGGCGAACTGGTTCAACAGCGTGCCCGAATCCGACGACGAATAAGGATCCGACGATGTCGCCCTGATGACGATCACCGTGATCTCGTACGTAATGCTCGTGTCTCGCTCGTAGATGAACTCAACCGCGTCCATCACGCGCTCGATGTCGAACACAGAGTTAGCAACGTTGCTGCCGTTGTCCTGGTAAAACTCGAAGTCCGAGTCGATCGCGATGTCCGTGATCTCCAGACCCGTGCCGCGCTCCACAAACGGCGGCGTGTCCGAATCTTCAGCCGTTTCCGTGTTGCCGCATGTTCCGTCAACAGGGGCCACGTCGAACGCGCGATATACAATGTGCTCAGTCGGATTCGCGCCGGCGACCTTCTCACTCAACGGCTGGATGTGCCATACCTCGCCCGCGCCATCGATGATGGTCGCCGTCAGCTCTCCGGTCGACGAGACAGCGCCCGTAACGGAGCTGTTCAAAACACCGCGGAGAATGCCGCGATACGTTCGTACTTCCGGAGCCGGGTATTCGCTCAGGCCGTTTTCGTCCTGCACCAGTACCCGAAAGTCGCTCGCCCGCATCGACCGCTTCCAGAGCACGACGCGTTGCGCCACACCGTCAAGTGTGACATCCAGCGTCATGCCCAGCGGCGCGTCAGCCGGCGCCACGATCGTCTGAACCGTCCAGTCGTTAACGGCGAACAACTCCCCAAGCTGCGGGTCCGCCTCGCGAACGGATACCGCATTGCGGCCGGCAAGCGCCTGCGCGCCATTCCGCACATCCCCAGATGCGTGCGCAAAACTCGCACAACACCCCGCGACCGCGCATACGGCCGCCATTGTCAGGCGTTTCATCGATTTGGCCTCCTTCTGGCTGCAACAATAGCGAGACCGCTCGCCTCAAACGGCGCTCGCCGCAGCACGATCCGATTTGAATCGAAGTGGGGTTCCGATATGTTTGGCCTCCCCCCAACTTCGGCTTCCTCTGATCTTACGCCATCCACCGCGTCGGCACAAACCTTTTCTTCCCCCATTTCAAGGGTAGCTATCGGGCCTCAACCCCCTTGGCGCCATTGGGCGCGGGCCGATTTCCCCGATAGACTCCGCCCAATCACGGAAAAGCGAGAGGGTCCACGCCGAATGAAAAGGCTCGCCATTGCCCTTGGAATCGCCGTTGCAGTCGCGCTGCTGGCCGGCGGCTGCAGCTCAAAACCTGGTCGCCCCTCCCTTGGGGCTATCACTCCCGGCTTTGTCGAATTGGTCGAAATCAAGCTTGAGCCCACGGGCGACTTCACCCAAGAAATGGTTCAGCCTGATGGCCAATTGCTCTATAGGTCCCCGGCGGCCATCGTGAACCTCGCCGATTGTGACGTCAATGACTCGATACTGTCTGCCGTCAGCGGGCTCTATGCGATCGAACTCAAGCTAAAGCCAGCGCAGGCCAACAAGTACAAAGACTGGGTGCAGTCGCACACAGGCGCCTGGGTCGCCCACATCGTCAACGGCAAAGTCCGGTACTTCGAGCAGTTGGCGCCGCCGCCCGAAGACCCTGAAGTCGAAGTGCCCGAAGTGAGGCCCATCGTCGCCGTCGGCCCCAACCGCGAAGTGGCCGAAAAATTCCTGTACTGGACCCAGGCCGGCGGCTCGCCCGACCCCGCCGATGTCGCCGCCCTCGACGAGCAGCAATAGCCAATAGCCAAAGGTTATGAGACCCGGACTAATCCTCACGATTGCATTGGTTACCACGCTCGCCGGCTGCCGGACAGTCCGCCAGGAAGCCCCTTACTACATCGACGGTCCGCAACAACCCGGCCCGCCGGACGGCTTCCTGCCTGATGGCACGCAAGTGCTCGTCCTCGGGAGCGCGGGAAGCTATAGCACGGTTTGGGCCGATAACGGCGTCATCGCCCAAATCTCAACCGCCGCCCTCGACCAGCCCTCACTCGACGCCGGCTCCAACAAGTAGCACCCAACTCAAGCCCAACGCCGCGCCCGACGAACTCAGTATGGGTATCCGCTGACCGATGGGGCCGGGCTCGCGCCGAACGCCTCGGGTCCACCAAGGACAGGCCTTCGAATGATCTCCGAGCCTCGAATACTGCTCTTCGACGCGGCGTCAGACCGGGGCGGCCTGTTCGCCACCCGACTGTCGGAGCGCGGCGTATCGATTCGGCGGCTGGCCATCTCCAAATCCCCGTCGCCAAACGATTTGCGTCGTGCCGACGTCGCGGTGATCGTCCCCGCGGCGGACACAGAGCCCTCCGCCGAGTTGATCGAAGCGCTGGCCGCTCGGCGCATCGCCGCGCTGATCTGGGGGCAGGCAAAACCCCAAGGGGGCGACACGTCATGGATCAGCCACGTTCCCGCCGATACACCGCTTGATGAAATTATCGGACGATTGGACACGCTCACGCGGTACGCGCCGATCGTGCGGCGGCTGGATCGCGATTTGCGCGAAGTCGAGCGCGTCGGCCGCCAATTGTCACGTCATTTCGACCAGATGGACCAGGAAATGCGGATGGCGGGTCGACTGCAGCGCGACCTGCTTCCCGCCAAACTGCCGATCCGATCGAGTCTCCGCTTCGCCCAGTTGTACCGGCCCGCCACATGGGTCAGCGGAGACTTCTACGACATCTTCGACATTGACGAGACGACGATCGGCGTGTTTCAGGGCGACGCAATGGGCCACGGGGCCGCCGCCGCCCTGATCACGATGTTCCTGCGGCAGGCGATGGAGCCGGTGCGGGAAGTCGATGGCACGCGCACGATCGTGCCCCCGCAGCAAGTGTTGGAGAAGATGCACAACGCGCTGGCGCGTCAGGACTTGCCCAACGCCCAGTTCGTCACCGCGTGTTACGCCGTCGTCAACGCGGCCACGCGACAGATGGCGCTTGCCCGCGGCGGTCATCCGCATCCGATACGCATAGCGCCGAATGGCGCCATGAGCGTGATCGAGGTAGACGGCGGTCTGATGGGCCTGTCCGAAATCGATCCGGGGATCGAGTCGAGGACCGTCTCGCTCGAACCCGGTGAGAAGGTCGTCTTCTTCACCGACGGTATCGAAGATCTGCTCATCGACAAGAACGCGGAGTCTCCCAGCGGCGCCCCGGTATTCACCTCCCTGATGCAGGAATGGGCCCTGCTCAGCGCAGACCGAATCGTCGAAGCTGTCGACCGGTATCTCGATGGCTCTGAAGGCTCGCTCAATCCCGAGGACGACGTGACGATCCTCGTACTCGAGTTCCTCCCCTAGCGCCCAAGTCCTGTATCGCGGGCTTCGACCTCTGTCCTCGCTCCGCTACACTATCTGTCCGATTCATGCCCACTCCGGGCGATAGTCACGCTTCGGGAGAGCGCCATGCTCGAACTTCGCTTTGCGCGAGCGCCGGCAGCGCTGCTGTGTGCCGCCATTCTTGGCGGCCTCTGGTCAACCAGTCTTGCGAACGATGGAGATGAGTCCGCAACACGCCCCGTACTCGTACGCGAGGTCGTCGACGGCGATACGCTCGTCGTTCGCGTCGGTTCGGTCGATCGCCGCATCGCGCTGCTGGGTGTGCGACTTACGCAAGCCGGCGCGGCGGACGCGGAGTGTTTCCTGCGTCACCTGCTCGTCGGCGAACGCGTCACCTTGCAATGGGACGACCGGGCCGCGGGCGCGGATGCGCTCGGCCGCTATCGCGCACTAGTCCGCCGCGATCCCGACGGCTTATACGTCAATCAAGAGATGATCCGACAAGGCTACGCGGAAGCGGACGACGCTGCGCCCTTCACCGATCTCGCTGAATTCAAGCGTAATGAAACCGCGGCAAAGTCCGCTGAGCGCGGTATCTGGGGCGGCGCGTGTCGAGTGGACGGCTTCGTGAGTTCCGGCGCGGCCATAGACCCAACCCCAACGCCCGACACAACTCCAACCCCGATTGCAAGTAACGGCAAAAGCCAAACGCCGCAGCCGGCGTCCGACGCTGACATGGTGTGCGTAACAAAATCGGGCAAGAAGTATCATCGCCCCGATTGTCCGTCGGTGCGCAACAGCGCGACCAAGCGCACACTCCCGCTTGGCGAGGCCCGCAAGCGCTACTCACCCTGCTCGCGCTGCAATCCGCCGAAATAGCGCAAAAAAAAGACGGCGTCCCCCCTTTGGGGAACGCCGTCTCGGCGAGTCGTTCTCGCCGTGGCGCACTTCAAACTCGTCGCGGCGCCGAAGCGTCGAAGAACTAGTTGGTCTCGAAGTATACCTGAGCGGTCTCGCTCTTGTCAGCCCGAATCGTCAGATTCATCAGGTATTGCTTGCCGGGGTCGAGTGACACACCCGACACGGTCGAGCCGCTGATATCCAACACGCGGAAGCCCGCCGGCAGCGCGCCGAGGTTGTACGTCTGTCCGGGGCGCATCTGCGCAGCCGGATCGTTGCTGTTAGCCACGATCGTGAAGTCGGCCTGATGCGAGTAGTCCGCCTCAAACTTCTGGTAGATGTTGATGATGACGGATGTGACGCGGCCCATCTTGTCCGGATCGCCGATCTCAAACCGCACCGACGGCGACGTGCTCACCTGGCCGCTGACGTTGTAACGCGAGTAGCCGGTCGCGGCTTGCTTGAACTGATCGCGCTTCGCCGCCGTGCCGTCGACATAGACCGACACATTGTCCGTGTGGGACATGTTCTTCGCGACGCGAACGCCGGTGCCCAGCATGCCACAGCCGGTTATGCCGATCAGCCCGGCGCCCAATACGGAAATCATCGCTACCTGCTTCATTGGTTTGCTCCTTAGATTGGCGTCGGATTCAGAATGCCATGCGCCGAACCGACCACGCCCTCGGTTCAGCGCCGAATGTCGCGCAAGACTCACATCCCGTTATCGGCGCGTCCCTCGGCGGCAATGTAGCGAGATGGTCGAGCATCGCGCAATCGATGCGCTTGCGCCTGCCGTCCTCATGCCCAGCGCAACGGGTGAATCGGGCTATGGGGCCGTTATTCCCGCGCAAACGGCAATTCAGCGTAGCGCCGTCATTCCCGCGCAAGCGGGAACCCAGTGTAGCGCCGTCATTCCCGCGCAAGCTGGAACCCATCCCCAATCGTCATTCCCGCGAAAGCGGGAACCCAGTGTAGCGCCGTCATTCCCGCGCAAGCGGGAACCCATCCCCAATCGTCATTCCCGCGAAAGCGGGAACCCAGTCCGTTACCAACCCGCGCCTTCAAACCTCCTCAAACCGCGCCGTAAAGTGCCGCAGCACCGGTGGCTCATGCACGATTCTCAGGCCGCGCAGCGACTGCGGATCCTTCGCCAATTCGCCCGCCGCCTCGATGACATAGTCCATATGACTCTGTGTGTACACGCGGCGCGGCATCGCCAGCCGCACCAGCTCCAGTCGCGGCGGCGCGGCGGGTTGGGTCTCGGTCGCGTGCGGCGGGGCTTGCCCGAACATCACCGAGCCGATCTCAACGGCGCGAATGCCCGCCTTTCGATACAGCCCGCAAACGACCGCCTGTCCGGGAAACTGCGACGCCGGAATGTGCGGGCAGAGCGCGCCGGCGTCGATGTAGACCGCGTGCCCGCCCGGCGGCTGGACGATCGGCACGCCCGCCGCCGACAGGGCGTCTCCCACATACGCGACGCTTCGAATCCGGTAGGCGAGGTAGTCTTCGTGCAGCACTTCTTCGAAGCCGCATGCCATCGCCTCGAGATCGCGCCCGGCGAGTCCGCCATATGTAACGAACCCTTCAGTGAGAATCAGCAGGTTGCTCGCCTGCATGAACAGCTTCTCGTCGCGCAGCAACAACAGCCCGCCGGTGTTGACCAGACCGTCTTTCTTCGCGCTGATCGTCGCGCCGTCGGCGAGGTTGAACATTTCGCGCACGATCTCGCGCACGGGGTGATCCTGCATTCCCGGCTCGCGCTGTTTGATCAGATAGGCGTTTTCGGCGAAGCGGCAGGCGTCAAGGAACAGCGGCAGCTTGTGCCGATCGCACACGGCGCGAACCGCCCGCAGATTGGCGAGGCTGACAGGTTGCCCGCCGCCGCTGTTGTTGGTGACGGTCACCATCACCAGCGGGACATTCTCGGCGCCGACCTTGTTGATCAGCGCTTCCAGCGCCGCCACATCGAGATTGCCCTTGAACGGATGCCGCTCAGCTGGTCGGCGTGTTTCGGGGCATGGGATATCCACCGCGACGGCGCCGGTGTGTTCGACATTTGCGCGGGTTGTATCGAAATGCGTGTTATTGGGCACCCAGCGCCCCGGCGCGCCGACGAGGTCGAACAGAATCCGCTCGCTCGCCCGACCCTGGTGCGTCGGGAGGATGTGCTTGAACCCGAATACCTCCTGCACGCGTTCCTGAAAGCGATAGAAGCTCGGCGAGCCGGCGTAGGATTCGTCGCCGCGCTGCAACCCCGCCCACTGCGCCGCCGACATCGCGCCGGTTCCGCTGTCGGTCAACAGATCAATCAACACCTCGTCGGCGTGAATCAGAAACGCGTTGAACCCCGCCTCGCGCAGAATGCGCTCGCGCTCGGCGGGCGTCGTGATGCGAATCGGCTCAACGCTTTTGATGCGAAATGGTTCGATGACGGTTTTCATCAGCCCTCCCTTCCGACGGCGAATCGATGTCGGGGATTCGTCGGGCATCATAGACTCAAACTGCGATACGGGCGTTGAACTTGGGAACGCGCGGCATTCTCCGTCGGCCGGTGGCCTGCGCATGGCAAGTCTCCGTCAACAATCTGGACGACATGTCGGGTCGATGACCAGGCCCACTTCTCAGACCGCCCTCGCCGTGTGCCACTGCCGTCTCGGCAGTGGTCACTACTCTCTCAGGATAATCCCGCGCTTCGGCAATCGCGTGGCAAACTTGCTGTGATGACACCGTTGGGCTCGCTATTCCGGCTGCCCGCCCGAGATGGCCTCCGTTGAGGCGCCAATTAGGCAAAACATGCTTACGCCTGCGGCGAAAGCATGCCCCCCAACCCCTGCTCGCCGATGTTGTTACCAGATAGCGCGCATCGCGAAACGCGCAACAAACAATCGGCCTCCGCGAACCGCCCATGACCGACGCCCTCGACCGCAAAATCCTCTCCATCGACGCGATGACGCGCGAGCGGCAGGTCTTGCGCGACGCCGGGCGGTCCGTCGTCCAGTGCCACGGCTGTTTCGACATCGTGCACCCCGGCCACATTCGCTATCTCCGCTTCGCCCGCCAGCTCGGCGACGCGCTGATCGTCTCGCTCACCGGCGATTCGCAGATCGCCAAAGGCCCGAACCGCCCCTACATCCCGCAAGATCTGCGGGCCGAGAATCTCGCCGCCCTCGAATTCGTGGACTATGTCGTCATTGACGCCAACCCGACCGCACGCGAACTGCTGACCCGACTGCGGCCGGACGTGTATGTCAAAGGCCGCGAATACGCCAACGCCGGCGACCCGCGCTTCGAGCAGGAGCGCGACATCGTCGAGTCTTATGGCGGGCGCGTCGTGTTCCATAGCGGCGACATCGTTTTCAGTTCATCGCGCCTGATTCGCTCGATGGACGCTGACGCGAGCCTTGAAGAATGCCGTTTGCGCAGCATGCTGGCGCAGGCCGGCGTCACCCGCGGCGGGCTCGAAAACACGCTGAACGAACTTGGTGGCTTGCGCGCGATCGTCATCGGCGACGCGCTGCGCGAGCAGACCGTCATCTGCGACGCCGGCGCCGCAGCGGCCGACGCCCCCGCGCTGCTGCTGCAACAACTCGAATCAAACGCGTACTGGACGGGAGCGGCAGCAATCGCGGCGCAACTGCGGGCGTTCGATGTGCAGACGCGCCTGATCACCGTCGCGAACGACAGCGACATCGAATCCATGCGCGGCGAACTCGCGGACGTGGCGGTGGACGCCGTTCGTAATGACGCCGCGTGCCGCGGTCGCACGCTGTTTATCGCCGACGACACGCGCCTGTTCGAACTGCATCACGGCGCGCCAAGCGCCATCGATTCCGCCGTCCAACATCGCCTGATCGAACGCGTCGAACCGCTGCTCGATCAATGCGATCTTCTGATCTTCTGCGACGCTGGCGGTGGACTGCTGTCGCGCTCGCTGGTCGAACGCCTCAGCGCAAGGCGACGCGAGGCGCGGCCGTTTATCGCCGGCTGCGCTCAAGGTCCCAAGGGCGATCTGACCACGATGTCCGGCGTCAACCTGATCTTTGCCCCCGAGCGCCGCCTGCGCGAAGCCGTTCACGACATGACGTCTAGTCTGCCCGCCGCATGCTGGAATCTGCTCAGCCAGACACGGGTCGGAGCGGCGGTTGTCAGCCTGCACAAGCGCGGTCTGATCAGCTTCTTCGGCGACACGCGTGGCGCCGGCAATGCAGACGGCTCCGCGAATCGTCTGCAAAGCGCGTATATCCCGAATCTGTGTGACGCGCCGCTCGATCTACTCGGCGCCGATGAGACGGCGTTTTCGATCGCCGCCGCCGCGCTCGCCGCCCGGGCGGATCACGCGTCGGCGACATATCTCGCGACTGCGGCGCACGGCCTCGCCGCGCGGCGCGCCGGTCGCGCGATGATCACAACTTCTGACCTGTCGCGCTGGCTGGCGAATCGCGCCGAGCTGCGCCCGGATAGCCGCTTCATGCCTGATTCGGCGACGCTCGGCGACATCGCCCGCCTCGCGCCGCCGCTCGCGGAGACCGCCCGATGACCATTAGACCGCAGGACGTTTCGCTCTACATTCCCGCTCGCGATACAGCCCGCACAATTGCCGCGGCGATCGAAAGCGTGCGAAAGCAGACCGTCACACCTGCGCGGTTCTTCGTCATTCTCGATTCGCGTTCCAGTGACGACTCCGCCGCGATCGTGCGCGAAACCGGCGTTGAAGTCGTCGAACAAACGAGTGGCCGCCTCGGCCATGGCCGGAATATCGCAATCGAGTCATGTCGCACGCCGTGGCTCGCGTCGTGCGACGCAGACGTCACGCTCGAACCCGATTGGATGGCCGCGCTGATCGACGCCGCCAATCAGCCGCTACGGGCTAACGCGCGCATCGCCGCGGTCGGCGGCGGCACGCTCGAATCGCTGCATACGCCCGCCGACGCGTGGCGTTCGGTGAACATGCCGCACAACTGGGGACCGGCGGGCTTCGACAATCCATTCATGCTCGTCAGCGAGATGATGGCCCGCGTCGACGTACTGCGCGACATCGGCGGCTATCTGCCGGACCTGCGCTACGGCGAGGATTCCGATTTGTGCCAGCGCCTGCGGCACGCCGACTACACGCTGCGCTACACGCCGCACGCGAAAGCCTGGCACGACCGCCGCGACACGCCGGGCAGCGTGCTGAATCTGCGCTGGGCGTATTCGTACAATCGCCAGCGCCCGCGTTTCGAGAGCATTCCCGGCCTGATCGAGAAACTCGACGTCAATCGTTCGTACGTGATTCAAAGCCTGTCGCAGACGTTGCACAGCGATCAGATCGAGACAATCGCACTCAGCTTGGCGATCTGGTTTCATCACGCCGTGCGCGATCTGCGTGAAGCGCTGTCGCGCTGGCCGCTGCTGGACGAACAGACGCGCCGATGGGCTGAAGCGCGGCTGTGGCGAGCGCTGTGCGAAGCGTCGCCCGCCTGTGTGCAATCGACGCTGACGCGCTTCGCAAAATGGATCGACATTGCCGAGGCGGTCGATTCAGCCGCAAGCCAACCTGAGACGCGTTTGTTGAAGGACTACTTCGCCCGCGTCGCTCAAGCGACCGCCGCGTTGTGTCAGGAGATTCCGGACGAAACGCTTATCGAAGTCATGCGATCTGCGCTAGTGATCGACGGCGCGATCAAGCCGGAGCGATCGCCCAATCGACTGTCCGAGCCGCCCGCAACGGCGACGTTTCGAAGCGAACGCCCCAATCGCGCCGCCTGGGCCTGGAACCGACTCGCGGCCACGCTCAACATCGACATGAACAGCGTTAGTCGCATTCATGTCTGCGGGCCAGTGCTGAACGGGGAAATGCCCTCCGGCTTATCAGAATCACAGCCCCCACGCGGCATATGCGTGACGCTCGCGCCACACCTCGAACTCGCGGACAACCCGCTAGTCGCCCTGCGAAACGCGCTGTCGCGCGGCGACCGGGTCGCCGTCGGCTATCAATCGCCGACACGCTTCGCGCCAAGCGCGCTGTTCCTGACACCGCGCGACATCGCGTCAGAATGCGCGATGGCAGGCTTCGAGATTCTGGACTTCCACGCGGAAGCGGGATTGACGCGCGTGGTCGCGGAACGAAAGCAAGAACAGCCGAACAACCGATCTCACAAACTCGCCACAACACCGCCCGAATTGCAAACGGTTTGAACCGCTACTTCGCCTTCGGCAGCGCAATCCCAAGGAACTTCATCACCTCCTGCAAATCCGCCCACGCCTTCCCCTTTTCACCGGGGCTGCGCAGCAGATACGCCGGGTGAAACGTCGGCATCAATCGGCACTTCGGCAAACCGACATGCGCCAACTCCGGCGGCGGGAAGTCATGAAACGCGCCGCGCAGTTTGCCGATCGGCGTGTTCGTCGCCAGCAGCGTCTGCGCCGCCGGCCGGCCGAGTGTGACGATCACCTGTGGCCGCAGAATCGCGAGTTGGCGGCACAGGAACGGCGAGCATGTCGCGGATTCGTCCGGCGTAGGCGTGCGATTGCCGGGCGGGCGACACTTCACGACATTCGCGATGTACACCTCTTCGCGCGACAGCGTCATCGCCTGAATCATGCGCGTCAGCAATTGCCCCGCTCGGCCGACGAACGGCTCGCCGCACGCGTCCTCATCCGCGCCGGGGCCTTCGCCGACAAACACGACTTTCGGCCGAGCGAATCCGACGCCGAACACGGTTTGCGTCCGCCCCTGTTGAGAGAGCGGGCAGCGCGTGCATCCGCGCACGTGCTTCTCATCCAGCAAGCGCAGCGCGGACCCCGCTTCTTCGACCGATAGTTCGCGATCGCACATCGGCGGAAGATCATCCGAGCCTGTGACCGGCACGACGTTCGCGGGAATCGGCGACGGCGCGGCGCCCTTCGCCGCGCCAGACGATTCTGCGCCCATCCGAGCCCGCCCGGCCGCCGCCGGCTTGACTGCGGGCCGCTGGACCGCCATCGGCGGACCATCCGCGGAAACGCCCACATGGCGGATTCCGAGGCGAAGTTCGTTTCGAAGCCACTCGCGCAGTATCAACCCGCCCTCCCGCGTCTCTACTGAAATGCCGGGCGCACCTTACGCGCGGCCGGCAAACGCGACAAGGAGAATCGGATGTTGGCGGAAAAGACGCATAACAGGAGCTATGGCGCCGCCCCGGAAACGCCGATCTTGCGACCGGGGACACCGGCCACTAGAGTCGCCCCGCCCGCGACAGGGGCGGAGCGGGCAAAACGCTACGGAGACGCAGGCGTGGGCTTCAAAAAACCACCGCTGAAACCGCTATCGCTGACGATTTTTTTCCCGTGCTACAACGAGGAAGCGAACGTCGAGAAAGTCACGCGCCAGGCGGTCGAAGTCGGCCGCAAGGTCGCCGACGATCTCGAAGTCATCATCGTCAACGACGGCTCAAAGGACCGCACCGAGGAAGTCGCCGACAGGCTCGCCGCCGAGATTCCCGAAGTGCGGGCCGTGCATAACAAGCCCAATCGCGGCTACGGCGGCGCCCTGCAACGCGGCTTTCGCGAGGCGACCAAGAACTGGATTTTCTACACGGACGGCGACGGCCAGTTTGATCTGAACGAGTTGCCGAAGATTCTGCCGTTGCTCGAAACGAACGACATCGTGAGTTGCTATCGCGCCAAGCGGCAGGACCCGTTCATGCGAAAGATGAACGCTTTCGCGTGGAGCACGCTGGTCAACATGCTGTTCCACATCAAGGTGCGTGACATCGACGGCGCCTTCAAGATTTATCCCAAGCCGTTTATCGACGCGATCGAGTTGCACAGTACCGGCGCGCTGATCGACACCGAAATGCTGGCCAAAGCCCGCGCGCACAAACTGTCGATCGGGCAGATGCCGATCACGCACTACCCGCGCACCGCTGGCCAGCAGACCGGCGCCAATCTGAAAGTGATCGCGAAAGCGTTCCGCGAACTGTTCAAGCTGCGCAAGCAGATTCGCAACGAAGGCAAACGCGCGTTGTAGCCACCCTCGTGTTATCGCCTCTGCGCCTCCGCGCCGGTGTGCCCGCGCCGGTGTGCCACTGCCGTCTCGGCAGTGATCGAAGACCCATGGCGCGTGCGCTTGAGAACCACTGCCGATACGGCAGTGGCACACCGACGGCTGTTCCTCGTCGAGCCGGCGCGTTACCACACCACACCGGCTTCCCGCCTCATCCCGATTTGGCGCAAATCGCGCTAGGCGACGGCTTTGTGATTGCCTATACTGCCCCTACGCGGCAAGGAAGCCGCGATTCCGGCGCTCGGATCCGCGCCGACAGTCTCGCCAACGCAAGGAGGCGCTCATGTCCACCGAATCCTCTTTCTGGCAGCGCATCGGCGGCGTTTTTCGTCCCGCCAACGGCAAGCAGGGCAACGGCCACAACATCGAAAACGGCAAAAGCGCCAATGGCGGCCACGAAGTCGCGCAAGCGAATATCACACGACGGCCGCCGTCCGTGAACGAGCTGCGCGAGGGGTATGACCGCGTCGTCACGCTGATGGACACGATGCGCGACCATTTCGACAAGCAGGACCAGCGCGCGAATAAGCTCGTTACTTCCGTCGAGCGCATCGCCGGCACGCTCGAACAACTCGCCAAGGCGCAGGACAAGCAGAATGAATCGATCAGCGCCATCGCGTCGCAGGTGGATTCCGCGCAGCGCTTCAACTCGTCGGTCTCATCCGCACTGATGGAGTTACCGACCAGCCTGCAGGCGCAGGCGGATACCGTTCGCGCCATGGGTCGCCAGTTCGAAGCATCGCAGCAGTCGCTCCGCGGCCTCAACGACGCGGTCGAGTCGCTGCGCCTTGCGAACGTCGCGCAGGTCGAATCGCTCCGCAAGCTCACCGCCGACTCCGGCGATCAGCAGGAGTCGCTCCGCACGATGCTCAAGGCACAGGATCGCCGCTTCACCGTGGGCGCCATCGTCGCCGGCGTGATCGGCGTCGGCCTGATCGGCGGCGTGATCGTGGCGCTGGTCGCCGTCCTCCGAGGCTGATTTGGCCGCGAAAAAGAGCAAGAAACCAGCCCCGCCCGCCGGTTCGGGGCAGTGGAAGCCGGTGTGCGCGATCGTGATCGGCCTTGCCCTGACGATCGGCGCCGGACGACTCGCCCGCTACGCCGCCACCCGCGGCTTTTCCGCACAGACGCCCACGCGGACCCCTCTGGCAGCGGACTTCAATCCGCTCGATCCGTAGGTCGGGTCATCGACCCGACATCGCGACCGGATCCACTGATCAAGCAGTGGCCGAGAGCCGGCTTGTCGCATGTCGTGGGGCAGGGATCGATGAATCAGCGTCAAAAGAACATCTTCGCCACCCGCAGAATCCCCTGTTTCCATGGCACACGATGCGAAACCCCGCTGCTGGCGCCGAATTTGTCGAGATTCGCCAGATACCACTCGTAATTCCGTACCAGCGCATCCTTGTTGCTGAACTTCGGCGCATATCCCAACACCCGCTCCGCCTTTTCGATCGATACGAACGAATCCGTCGCCGCCGTCTCATACACCCATTTGTAAAGCGGACTCACGCGCAGCAGCTCCAGGAACCGCAGGGTCCAGATCATCGGCGTCGCCGGAAAGCCGATGATGCGCTTGCCGAACCCGGCTCGGTCCAGCACAGCCTGATAGTCCTCGCGCATCGTCGTATAGTCCTTCGCCCCGATGTTGAAGATGTCGTTGACCTTGCCCTTCGGCAGAGTGCAACACAAGTAAATCGCGTCGCACAGATCCTCGACATCAAGCAACTGATACCGATTGCGGCCCGACCCGATCATCGGAAAGTGTTTGCCGTCTTTCGCCCAATCGTAAAACAACGCGAACACGCCAAGCCGTTCCGGACCAATGAAACTCTTTGGCCGGATGATCGGCACGCACATTCCATGCCGGTCGCCGTACTCCAGGCAAACCGCCTCCGCGTCGATCTTGGCCTGGCCGTAGGGACCGACCCCGTCGAGTTTGTCATCCTCCAGTAACGGGTGATGATCCGGAATGCCGTACACCGCCGTCGACGAAATGTGCACGACGCGTTCGCAACCCGCCAACCGGGCGGCTTCCAGCACATTGCGTGTGCCGTCGAGGTCCGTGCTGCGAATGTCCGCCGGCTTGTACAACGGCAGGGCGGCGGCGGTGTGCACGACAATGTCCACGCCTTTCGCCGACTCGTTCACCAAGGCCGCGTCGCGGATATCGCCGCGAATCTCGGTGACCCGATCGCGGCAGTCCGCGTAATCGAATGGCGCGATATCGATAGACGCCACCTTATGACCGCGCTCCAATAGATAGCGCACGAGATTGATGCCCAGAAACCCGGCCCCGCCGGTGATCAGATACGAACGCGAAGACGCGGCGGAAGGGCCGCCTGAGAGATCGGACGCCAAAATTACTCCTCGAAACTAGTGGCTCCCCTTGCGAGGGACCGCGCACGTTAGCCGTTTCAGCCAAAAAGTGTCAGTTCCTACGAATCCGCGACCGGGAGCGGTTGCATTGCCGGGGCCGACCCGCATATTTTATGAGACACCGGGGGGTTCGGAGGGTAGGGCCGCGCGTTCTTTGCGGCCCCGTGGGAAGGGAATTCTGTGTCCGTGTCGCTTCGTGTGCCTCCCGGCGCCGGCCCAATCCCGGTTCGTCCGCGCGCCGCGCTATGCGTGGCTGTGGCGGTTCTTGCGGCCGCAGGAGGCTGCCTCACGTCCCTTGCGCCGGATGCCGCGCTCGACATCGCGGCACTGCCGAATGGGCTCGCGTCCGTCCCGGCCGGTCAACCCGTGGCCATTCACGGCGACGTGCCCAGCGCCACGGTTGACTCATTCACGCTCGGGACGGCAAAACCGGGTCTGACATTCAAGGTCAGTCACGGACTCTTCTCCACCGGCGATAACCCGCGCGTGGCCTGGCTCGACTCCGGTGATCGAATCCGCTTTACCGCGGAACTGGGCGCCGGCGTCGCGGCGCAATACACATGCGACGGCGACGAAGGGCTGATGAGGCTGGCGATTGCGGCTTCACAAACCAGCAACGCGGAAAACTATGACCTGACGTTCGTTGCAAGCAACGAGAGGCTTCCGGAGAGCGTGTCGCGCGGCCAGCACGTCAAACTCAACTTCGCAGGCGGGCGTAATATACATATCGCGGATCGCGTGTTCACATTCTCGCCATTCGACGCGACCGTCCTGGGCGCCGAATACGCCGATCAGACCGAGCGTGTGCGCGATGCGATCGAGGCGACGCTGGCGCACCTGTTCGCTGACTATGAAATCACGTTCGAAACTGTCACCGGTGGACGTAGTGCTTGTGCCGACTGCGCGACGCTGCATTTCGGGGCATCAGACGACACGCTCGTCGGACTCGCCGATTCGATCGACGCCGGCAACACGAACCACGCCGACGCCGCGATCATCTTCACCGACAAGTTCTCGACGTACGCCACGATGCGCCTTACCCCGAAAGAAATCGGTCGCATGATCGGCAACACCGCCGCGCACGAACTCGGCCACCTGCTCGGCCTCGCGCACGCCGCTCCGCATGACCACATCATGGACGCCGCCGGTGGGGCGTGGGACTTGGCCGGACCGCGCAACCTCGAGCGCGCGCCCGTATCAACCGACGTGTTTCCCGTCGGCGAACTCGACCCGCCCGCCTACCTGACGAAAACACTGGGCGAGCGACAAACGCCGCTCACCGCCAGACAACTGCAGGATGTGACCGACCTGATCGCGGCAACCGCCTCACTCGACGCGCGACTCGCACAATCCGAGCCGATGCCGGCAGCGGACCTGCCCGGCTTGCGCTGCGGCCTGTGCGGCGGACAGTAGTCAACGGCTACATCCGCTCGATAACCGGTATCCCCAGCAGGCTCAGCCCAAGCCGCAATCCGCGCGCGGTCAAGTCGCACAGCCGCAGTCGACTCGCGCGGGACGCCGCGTCGGGCGCCTTCAATACCGAACACGCCTCGTAGAACCGCATGAAATCCGCGGCAAGGTCGAAAAGATACGCGCAAAGCGTGTGCGGCGTGAGCTCATCAACGATCGATTCCAGCGTTTCCGGCAACCGCGCCAGCCGCAACGCCAGCGCCCGCTCAGTCGGATGGTCGAGTTGAATCGTCACATCCGCCGCGTATGGTTGGGCATCTGGAAACTCGTCCGCGGCACGGCGATAGATCGAACGGATACGGGCATAAGCGTACAGCATGTACGGCGCCGTGTTCCCCTGAAACGCCAGCATCTTGTCCCAACTGAATACATAGTCGCTGTTACGATCGCGGCACAGGTCGGCGTACTTGATCGAGGCGATGCCGATCCGCCGCGCGACCTCGCGCATTTCGACCTCATCAAAACGCGGAATCGCGGCGCCCTCTTCCTCGCTCTCCGCGGCGCGCTGCCGCTCATGCAACAACTCGAACGCCCGCGACTCCGCCTCGTCCAGCAAGCGGGCCAGTGTGATCACACCGCCTTCGCGTGTCTTCAGCGGACGCCGATTCTCACCAAGAACGCTACCAAAAGTCACATGCTCCAGGCGGGTCGTCGGCGCCGCCCACCCCATCGCGCGACCCACATCAAAGAACATCTTGAAGTGCAGTTGCTGCCGCGGATCGGTTACGTAGATCAGCCGCTGACCGTGCAACTCCGAAACACGGTATCGCAGCGCGGCAAGGTCGGTCGTCGCGTACAAGAACGCCCCGTCCGATTTCTGCACGATCAGCGGCAGCGCTTCGCCATCGGGGTTTGCGTAGCGCGGTTTACCGTCGGGCTCGTACACAAACACGCATGCGGCGCCCTGATCCTCGCGAAACACCGCTTTCGCGCCGTCCGGCGCGGTGCGCCCTTCGCCGGTCAACGCCGTCCGCAGATCATCCACGACCCGCGGCAATCGGGCGTGATAGAAGCTCTCGCCGCGCACATCCTCCGGCCGAAGCAGCACGCCAAGCCGGTCGTACAGTTCCTGGCAATAACCGATCGACGCGGCCCGCGCGGCTTCCCATAGCGCCCGCTCAAATTCGTTGCCCTCGCCGCCGGTCTGCAGCATCTGCGTGACAAGCCGCGGGATGTCGGCGAGCTCGATGTCGCCATCCGGCCCGGGCGCCTGGACGCCCGTCTTCTCGGCAACCGTTGTCAGCGTCTGAACGAACTGATATCCGAGTTCCAACTGCTCCAGCCTCACCGGCTCAACGGCCGCGTTCGCATCGCTCAGATCCGCCGCCCAGTCCGTCGCGATCGGCTGAAGCAGCGCGCGGCGCTCATCCACTCCGCTTTCGCGCGCCGACTGCAAGTCGACGAGCCGGCGGCGCAACACATCATCCGTCTCGCCGCGCCGACGCCGCGTCTCGCGGTACCAGAGGCCCAAAATCACCATTCCCATCGCCGTGCCCCAGTCGCCGACATGGTTTTGACGAATCACGTCGTGACCGGCGAACTCCAGCGACCGCGCGAACACATCGCCGATGATCGTGCTGCGCAGATGCCCGACGTGCATTTGCTTGGCGACATTCGGCGACGAATAGTCGAGGATCACGCGCAGCCGATCACCATCCGCGACCGGCGGGATTCCAAAACGGTCCGTGAGCTCCGGCCGATTCGGGTTAACGCCCCCCTCCCCAACCGGCGCGATCCGGCCAAGCCGCCCCGACAATGACTCCGGCTTCAGGCGGATATTGATGAAGCCCGGCCCGGCAATCTCGAGGGGCTCTGCCAGATCAGCCACTTCGACCGCGTCGACGATCGCCTGGGCCACGTCGCGCGGCTTGCGTTTCAGCCGGCCAGCCAGCGCCATGGCGGCGTTGCATTGGTAATCGCCGAACTTGGGGTCGCCCGAGGCGCGGACCTGCGGATCAACGGGAGTCGAGTCGCCCGCAACCGCGTTCAACGCCTCGGCAAATCGGGCGCGTAGTTCCTGTAACAGGCTGCGTGTGGTCATCTTCAGCGATCCGGCCTTCGCGGGCTCAGGGGGAAACGCCGACCGGCGCCCGAGTCGCCCCGCCAGCGTGAGATCAGCAACCGTAATGCGGTCAACCAACAGCGCCAAGGCGCCGCCCTGACCAATCCAATGCCTGTTCGGATTTCACTAAATCCTTGTAAGCACGGCACAAAGCGCGTTGACTCCGCCCACGCGGCGCGCTTAGGCTTCCTGTCAGGGAAGTCATGGGAGTCGATGATATGACCAACCTCACGAGACCAGTGGAGAGCGCGGAAAGCCCGACCGGGCGGTTCTTTACCGTCGAAACGGCCAACCGGGCCCTGTCGCTCGTGCGCCCTATCACCGCCGACATCGTCAAGCAATACGCCGAGTTGATGCGGAGCCGGACCCGCTTCCAGACACTCTCTCTGGAAAACGCTCACGACGACGAGCTCGAGGCGCTGAACGACCAGATCGACGCCGCCACCGAGCGACTGAACGGCTTGATCGACGAACTGCACGATGTCGGCGCCCAGTTGAAGGACCCGCGTACCGGCCTGATCGACTTCCCCGCCCTGCATGAGGGCCGCATAGTCTTGCTGTGCTGGAAAGTCGACGAAGAGCGACTCGCCTACTGGCATGAACTGGAGACCGGCTTCGGCGGACGCCAGCCAATCACCGCGGACTTCGTCGCCGCAGGCTAAGCCCGGGCGGGGGCTCACTCACAGCAGCTGTCCCGCTCCACTTCCGAGATTTTCTGCACCCGACGCTGGTGTCGGCCCCCTTCAAATCCGGTTTCCAGCCAGACCTTGGTCATCTCTCGCAGCTGGGCTTCACTCAGCAGGTCCGCCGGCAAGCACAGAATATTCGCGTCATTGTGCCGCCGTGACAGCTGCGCGGTCAGTTCATCGTGGCACAGCGCGGCCCGAATTCCCGGCACTTTGTTGGCCGTGATGGACATGCCAATGCCAGTGCCGCACATCAGAATGCCGCGATCCACCTCACCCTTGGCCACCGCATGCGCCACAGCCGCCGCGGCATCCGGATAGTCGCAGGACTCCTTGGTATGCGGCCCCAAATCAGCGACTTCGGCGCCCATCTCCGCCAGCAAGGTCGTGAGGCGCTGCTTCAAGTCGTATCCGCGATGGTCGCTACCAAGCGCGATCTTCATCCAGGATCTCCTTCAACCGCACATCCAACGCAGAATCGATTTGTTTCGCGCACGCCTCGTACACCTCCGGACCACCGCCGATCGGATCACCGATCGGCCCGTGCGGATCCAGCATCTCGACGCGGCCGGCATAACCCGGCGCCAGGGACACGGCGGCCTCCTTGTGCTCGCGCGTCATCGCAAAAACGTGCTGTGCCGCGCGGATGCGATCCGCCGTAAGCGGCCGCGACACATGCGACGCGCCGTCCAGCCCACGCGCCCGCAGCGCCTCGAGTGATCCAAGCGACATTTTCGCCCCGCCGCCCCCGGCGATACCGGCAGAGCCTACGTTGAATCCCACATCCGCCAAATGATCGGCCTCTACGCCCAGCGCCTTGGCCAGTTTCGCCCGAAACAGCGCCTCAGCCATGGGCGACCGGCATGTGTTACCCGTGCACACGAACAGAATGTCGGTGGTCGCCAAGCGCCGCAGCATTAGGTCGTCCATCGCGCCGAATCGCAACACTTCCCACCGCTCGCCACGAACGCGCAGCACCGTCGATGGTTGCCGATGCTCGGTTGTCCCGCCGTCAACTGCTACCGCCGCCAACTCGCCGAGGTCATCAATCGCCGATCGTAAATCACCCGGCGGCGCGTGTCCCGAGCGATTCGCACTACTTGCGACTACGGGCACGCCGGCCACCCTCAACAGCTCGCGAGCGGCGCTATGATCCGGACACCGCAATCCCACGGTTCCCTCGAAGTACATCTCATCCACCGCCAACGGGAATTCGTGGACGATCTCGGCTCGGGCCGGGTCCGGGACATCCGCAACAAGCGTGAGCGGACCCGGCCAGGCGCGCCGCGCCAATCGCCGCAGCAAGCGCGACGGCTCCGGCACATACCGCCCGGCGTCCTTTGGATCGGCGATGTGAACCGTGAACGGGCGCGAGTCAGTCAGTTGTTTGAACTCGCGGAGTGCCCGCATCGCCTCCGGACTGGCTGCGTTGGCCCCCACGCCATAGACGGTCTCTGTGGGAAAGATCACGAGCCGACCTTCGCGGAGGGCGTCGCCCGCTTCGCGCGCGGAATCGGCGTAAGCGTTTATCCGTGCGGAGCTTATGACCCTAACACCCATCCACGCCCTTTCGCCGGAATCGCTTATTTTCGATCCCAGCCCCGGCGGTGTCAATCTGCCCGGCGGTTATCCGTCGATTTGCCGCCTGAGTTCGACGGGCGTCCCCTTGCCGAGCGGGCCGCCGCTAATTACATTGCATGGCTTGCAACATCGCAGCCATGGAGCAGCACAATGACGATCAAACCCGGTTCACAGATAACGGTTGAAGTCACCACGCGACCCACAAGCGCGTCGGCGACCAAGACCCTCGACCGTTTGTTCCGTCGCGATCCACAGGTCGCCGCCGGCATTCGCAAACGCAAGGCGAAGCGCCCCAGCCACGAAGACTGGATCCGCGGCAATAACTGGTGGAACCACCGGATGAAGTCCAAGTCAGGAATCAACCTGGAGCCCGGCGCCCGCTACTCGCTTCGCGCCGATCTCGATGTGATTCGCGACCTGCACAGCGTCGAGCGTTTCGTCTCGGTCAGCTAGGCGCCAACCCACTCCTTGATTTTCCGGGGCCGGAAGCGCTTTGCTTTCGGCTCTTTTTCTGCGCCGCCTACTCGGCCGTCTCTGGGCCGCGCCGCCTCAGCAGCCAGACCCCCATCGCGCCGAAAATGCGCTGTTCGACAACCGAGAGCCCTGCCAGTTCCTCCGCAATAAACGGCGCCTCAGCCTCATGCCGGAAAACAGCCAGCCCGTCGTCCGACAGTCGTGGCGAGACACGCTCCAGCAATCCCAGCACGCGCGGCCAGTCATGCGCATCGCGATAGGGGGGGTCCAGAAAAACCACGCCGAATCCGCCTTCAACCTTGGGCAAGCGCATCGTCCACGCGTTACCGACGACAACCTGGGTCGAGGCGTCACGCAATCGCGCGATATTCCCTCGCAAAGTCGACAGGGCCACCCGATCACGCTCGACGAACAAGCACGACGACGCCCCGCGCGACAGGCACTCGATCCCAAACGAGCCGGCCCCGGCGAAAAGGTCCATCACACGCACGTCGGGCATTGGCCCCGGAGCGCCGAACCGCCCGGTAAGGATGTTGAAGATGCTCTCTTTGACGCGATCAGTAATCGGACGTGTGTTGCGCCCCGGCGGGGCGTCCAGCCGCATCCCTCGATACACGCCAGCCACGACCCGCATATGCCAAAGTCCCCGGCCAGTTTCGCGCCTCTAATCAGCCCGGCGAAAGCGCGAACCGATAAGCACAGCAGCATGATACACGACCTGCGCAACATCATTGACGGGTGGGCCTACGAGCCCGGCAAGATCTCGGTGCGGAAGATCATCGGCCGCGACGGCCGCGAGAAGATCCAGACCCGCGTCGACCTTGGCCTGCTGCAGTTCGAAACCGAAGGCCGCCCCGATGGCCAACGCCCGTTCGGCGTATCATCACTGCTCGAATATCACGAGCAAACGCTGGCCAAGCATATCGATCGAAACGGCAGCGACGCCGGCTTTTATCTGGCGTCCGAAGAGTGCCGCGAGCTTCGCCACGAGGCGCATCTGTACTATCAACGCTATCTGTCTCAGTTTGTGCTCGAGGACTTTGCCGACGTCGAGCGCGACACCACTCGCTCGCTTCGCCTGATCGACTTTCTCGAGAGCTACGCCGAGGCTGAAGAGGATCGGGAGTCGCTTTCGTCGCAGCGCGGCTATGTCACAATGATGAACACCCGCGCCCGGACCTACCTGGCGCTGAACGGCAATGACTACGACCGCGCCCTGCACATCGTCGAAGACGGCATGCGTTCGATCGAAGCGATGGTCGAAGACGACGAAGCCCTGATCGACATGGACTGCTCTTCGGAGTTGGAAGTGCTCGCGAACCTGCGCCAGGAAATTCTCGGCCGCATGCCGGCCGACGCCGCCCCGCGACTCGAGTGGGAACTGCAGGCCGCGCTGGATTGCGAGGACTACGAGCGCGCCGCCAGCCTCCGCGACCAGATCGCCCGCGCCCGCGGCCCGCGAAAAGCCGGCCAACGCAGAAACGCCTGAGTCAAATCACAACAAGCTCGCGCGGCGGTTGACCAACCGCCAGCCCTTCGCGTGTCTTCACTTTCGTCCGCAGATATCCAAGCCCGATCCAGCCAGCGTCGACCGGATGTTTCACTAGCGACGTCAGACGGCCCGCGTCCGTCTCGCCGTGGAAGATCGGCGTCGGCGTGACGATGCCTTCCCCGTCCACTATTCGAACCTTCACCAGCGAACGAGCAAGCGACCCATACGCCCGCATTCGCTCAATAATCTCCTGCCCGAGATAGCATCCTTTGTGATAACTGATCCCGCGCTCCACCTGCCCGGTCTCCGCCGGCAAGGTCGTGTCGTCGATGTCGCGCCCAAGCCACGGCACAGCCGCCTCGATCCGCATGACGTCCATCGCGGCATATCCAACCGGCCGCGCGCCGAGTGAATGCAGCCGATCCCACCACGTCGCCGCATTTTCGACGGGAACAATCAACTCAAACGCCGGGGCGCCCGTGAAATCGGTCTTCACGACCCGCGCCCCGCCCTCAACCTCAAAATGCGCGAGATCGGGCATCGCCGGAAAATGCGACATCTCCAGCGCCGTCGCGACCGCCGCCACGCCGGCCCCGCCACATCCGATCCGCGCCCAGCGGTCGCGCTCATCAAACAATTCAGCGGCTTCCATGATGAGAAAGCGGTTCAAGTGCGCGAGTGCGCGATCAAGAACAGCGCGATCCAAATCCAACAGAATCGCGTCTGTCAACATCAGGATATTGACGTCGAACTGAACGCGCCCCTTGGCGTCGCAGGCGAACGCGTAGACGCCGGATCCCGGATCGAGTGTGCGAACCGCGTTCGTTACCATGTTGTGCAGCCACGTCGCGCGATCCGCGCCGGTCACACGCAAAATCGCGCGATCCCCGCGATCAACCAACCCCGCCGATTCGCGCAGGAGCGCATACTCGTCAGCGACATCGCCAAATCGTCTCGCGACCCGCGACCCCGCCAAGTCGAAATACTCCGCCGGCTGATAACGAGCGGCGCTGCCAAAAGGCGAATCCGACACGAGCCCCTCAATTTTTCTGCGGTCCGACCCGCGTCCTGCCAACGAGGGAACGCGATGTCTTTGCACAGGCGTGGGTGGGGCCATCCTGCCATCACCCTCGACGAGGTCGCGCGTGGGTGGGGCAGGCATCCTGCCTGCCGTCCCAGCGCGCCCAGCTGACCGCATGCTATCCTAACCCGCAACGGCGCATTCCCGCGCCGCCACGGAGATCCCGGTGCGCGACGCGTGGATTCTATCGATCGGAACCGAACTGACCCTCGGCCAGACCGTCGACACAAACGCCCCGTGGCTGGCCCGCGAACTCGCCGCGCTCGGGCTGCGCTGCGCCGAAATGCGCACCATCAGCGACGACCTTGAACCCATCACGCGATCCATCCGCGCGGCCTGCGAGGCCGAACGCGTCATACTGATCACCGGCGGCCTTGGCCCGACTGACGACGACCTGACTCGCAACGCCATCGCCGTCGCCGCCGAAGTTGATCTCGAACTGTGCCCGCGCAGCCTCGACGCCCTGCGCGCATTCTTTGCCGCGCGCGGCCGCGACATGCCCGACCGCAACCAGGTGCAGGCGATGATTCCGCGCGGCGCGACCGCTATCGACAACACCTGCGGCACGGCCCCCGGCATCCATACGCGACTCAGCGGGGCCGATATCTTCGCCATGCCCGGTGTGCCTTACGAAATGAAGACGATGTTCCATCGCGACGTCGCCCCCGCGCTCCGCGCATTCGGCGGCGGGGCGGTGCTGCTGTCGCGCATCGTCCGCACGTGCGGCCTGCCCGAAGCCACGCTCGGCCGAAAAATCGCAACGCTGATGACGCGCGGCCGAAACCCCGAAGTCGGAACAACCGCCAGCCTCAGCGAGATCGGCGTCCGCATCAACGCGACCGCTCCGTCCCGCGAACAAGCCGCGACCATGCTTGATCAGACGGAGGCCGAAATCCGCAACCGCCTGGGCGACATCGTCTATGGCCGCGACGATGACACGCTCGCCGGCGCCGTTGGCGGACTGCTCCGCGCGCGGTCCGCCACACTCGCCCTCGCCGAGTCCTGCACCGGCGGGTTGATCGGCGAACTTATGACAGACATCGCCGGTAGCAGTGAATACTTCCTCGGCGGCGTCATCAGCTATGCCAATTCGGCCAAGCGCGACCTGCTCGGCGTGCGACCTGAAACCCTCGACCAGCACGGCGCCGTCAGTGAGCAGTCCGCGATTGAAATGGCGATCGGAGCCCGCAAGGCGCTCGGCGCCGACTTCGCGCTCAGCGTCACCGGCATCGCCGGCCCCGGTGGCGGCTCGACGGAAAAGCCGGTCGGGCTCGTGTATATCGGAATCGCAAACCCGACAGCCGCCATTGCGCGAGAATATCACCTCGGCTTTGATTCCCCACGCGATGTAATCCGCCAGCGCGCGGCACGCGTGGCGTTGAACGAGCTTCGCCGTCATCTGCTGCGGGATCAGGCCAAGTAAGGCGCGCAATCGGGCCGCTCGAATAAGATAAGAGGCCATGACGCGCACGCTGAAACTCACCATCGCGTACGACGGCACGGACTTCCACGGCTGGCAGTCGCAGGCCGGCATGCGCACGGTTCAATCCGAATTGACCGACATCGCACGGCGCGTTATCGGCCTGCCCATCAGCATCACCGGGGCCAGTCGCACGGACGCCGGCGTGCATGCGGTCGGCCAGGTCGCGCATATGCGCCTGGATTCGCCGATTCCGACGGAGAACATCCGCCGCGCGATTAATCACCGTCTTCCCGACGACGTGACGATCGTGTCGATCGCGGAAACGCACGACGGCTTCAATGCCATTCGTGACGCGCGACACAAGCAGTACCGCTATCGCATTTTTCCCGGCGAACAGCGCCCGGTCGCGGACCTGCGCCAGCGTTTCACGTGGCATGTGTGGGTTCCACAAGCCATCGAACAGATGCGCGCCGCCGCGCAGCGAATGGTCGGCACGCGCGACTTCGCCGCGTTCGCCAGCCCCGGCAGCCCACGACACTCCACCGTTCGCACAGTCTCGCGCGTGGACGTGCGCGACGAAGCGCCGGAAATCGTCATCGATGTCGAGGGCGACGGATTTCTGTACCAGCAGGTACGCAACATGGTTGGCACGCTCGTTGAGGTGGGGCGGGGCCATTGGACGCCCGACCGCGTCAGCGAAGCGCTGGAATCATGTAGCCGAGAAGACGCGGCCGGCGCGGCGCCGCCACAGGGCCTGTGCCTCCGTTGGATTCGCTATGACGAGCCGAACGACGCGAGGCCCATGAGCCAAGGGGACGAAGATGAACCCGCATGATCGCGTCGCGCTGATCACCGGCGCTGCCAGGCGTGTCGGCAGGGCGATTGCGCTGCGTCTCGCCCGCGAAGGCTGCCACATCGCCGCGCACTATCACACGTCCCGCAAACCCGCTGAAGCCTTGCAGGCTGAAATTCGCGCCCTCGGCCGCGAATGCGAACTCTTCTCCGCGAACCTGGCCGACCCGCGCGAGACCGACGCCCTCGCGCCTCACGTCATCACGCGCTTCGGCCGCCTCGATATCCTCATCAACAACGCATCGACTTTCGAACCCATGCGCCTCGATGAGTTCTCGCGTGAGACGTGGAATCGCGACCTCGCGATCAACCTCACAGCCCCAATGGCGCTCTCGCACGCGGCCGCAAGCGAACTGAAAAAACGCTCTGGAAGGATCATCAATCTCTGCGACGCGGCGATCACCCGGCCGCTTCCCGACTATCTCGCGTACGCGGTGTCAAAAGGGGGGTTGGAAACGCTGACTCGGGCACTTGCCCGCGCCCTGGCGCCGGAGGTCAACGTCGTCGGCGTCGCGCCGGGCGTCGCTGAGTTCCCGGAAAGTTACGACCAGCAGACGCGCGATCGCCTGGTCAGCCGCATTCCCCTGAAGCGGGCCGGGTCGCCCGAGGATATCGCCGCGCTGATCGCCTTCCTGCTGCGCGAAGGCGACTACATCACCGGCGCCATCATCCCAGCCGACGGCGGCCGGCATATCACCTGACCTACGCCCACCAGCGGCGCTTCTTCTTCGTGTTCGATTCGGCGGCTTCCTGCTCGGCCATGCGTCGCTCATATTCGGCAAGCACCTGCGCCTGCAGGTCGTCTTCCGACTTGTTCATTTCCATCCGCCGCAGCACGCGCAGCCGATCCTGCAGCTCGTTCGGCCACATTTCCACCGGTGTCGACTGCAGGCCGCCGAAAATCGGCTGATCAACCATCGGCGCCGGCAGGGCGTCCTTCACACTCTTCGCCTTCACCGCCGCGCCGTTGCCTTTACCGCCCGAGCCATTCGACTTCGCCTTGCCGCTATGCGACTTGCCTTTGCCCGAGCCGCCGGAAGATGACGGCTTAGCCGATCCGTTCGCCTTTTTGTCCGGCTTGGCCTCAACCGGCTTCGCCTCGGCAGACGGCGTCACGCTGACATCGACCGGCGCCGTCGAATCTGATTCGACCTGAACAAACGCTGCAGTCGCTTCCGCGAGGGCGCTCTTCAACTCGCTCAGTTTGCGCGCCGCCGCCTCATCCGCGACGCGGCGACTGGCAAACTCGGATTCCATCTCCTCGATCGCGCGTTCGCGCTCGTCGAGCGCCGCGCCGCGCTGGTCAAGGTCGGCCGCACGCGCTTGGACGGTCGCCTCTCGTTCCGCAACGTGCGCCTCGCGCTGCGAGAGGGCGGTCTCACGCTCCGTGGACTCGGCCTCCGACTGAGCCAGCGCCGCTTCCCGTGCGCCGCACGCCGCGTCTCGCGACTGCGCTTCCGCCTCGCGCTGCTCTGCCGCCTTCTCACGCTCGGCGATACGCTCGACCGCCGATTCGCGGGTGACGAGGGTCTCCTCCCACGACTTCAAATCGCCATCGCGCGTCTTGAGCAGCGCATCGCGGTCATTCAGCGACTGCTCGCGCTCCGCAAACGCCGTGTCGCGTTCGTCGACGCGCTTTTCGCGCAGCGCGACCTGCTCTTCGCGTTTGCGAACAGCCTTCTCCTGCTCGGAACGCGCGGCCTCCAGCGCAACGCGCTCCTTTTGAATCGCGGCCCGCTCGGCCTCGACCGCCGCGCGGGCCTCCTCCACCTCCGCTCGCTGCCGCCTAACCGCCTCGACGCCCTCTTTGACTTCGTCGGCGCGGGCGCCGACCTGCTCGTCGCGCTCGTTCAGCTCGCGCAGACGGGCGTCCAGTGATTCGCGCTGCTTGTCCAACTGCTGCGTCTCGCGCCGCAATGCCGCCTCACGCTCCTGCAGCGCACTCCGCGACTGCAAGGCGTGGCGCCGCAGTTCCGCGATCGTCGCCTCAAGGCCGGCCAAGTCCGACGGCGCCAGACCCGCCAATAACTCGTCCGTCGACGGAGCCGCAGTAACCGGCGCGGGCTGAGCCGCGACAGGCGCCGGAGCCGGAGCAGGAGCCGGCGTCATTTCTACCGGCTCGGGCGCTTCAGCCGTCGCTTCCACTGCAACCGCTGATTCATCCAACAAAGCGGGTTGCGGCCCGTCCCATTCGACGCGCAGCTTCTCCCCGCCAATCGTCAGGTCGTCGTCATTGCGCAACCACGCCAGCGTGACCGCCTTACCATTGACGTACGTGCCCGAGCGGCTGCCCAGATCAAACACAACCGGCTTGCCGTCGATCAGCATCACGATCGCGTGGGCGAGCGAAACGTCCGGCGTATCCACGAATACGTCGCAAGTGCTGCGACGCCCAATCACCGCCGGGAGTTGCGACACTTCGTGCTGTCCGCCCGGCCCCACCAGGTTCAGGACCCCGGTTAGCTCCTGCGGATCCGCCTCGGATGCCCGATAGTCGCCATACTCGATGTGGAGCGACACAGGCCCGATCGCGACCTTGTCGCCAGCGTTCAGTCGCGCGCTTGTGACCCGTTTGCCATTGATGAATGTGCCGGTGCGGCTTCGCAAGTCGCACAGGATGATGTCGCGCCCGGTGTTCAGAACCGCCGCGTGCACCTGTGACACGTCGCCGTGCAGGATGGGAATGTCACAGTCCCGCCGACTGCCGATCAGCAGGACCGGATCACTCGTATGCCGCGCTCGCGGGGCGTCAGCCGACTTCAGACCGACGCAGGGAAAGCCCTGCGGCAAGCGTGGCGCGTCTGATGTGTTGTGCTCGTTCTTTCCCATTTATCCCCGTACTCGCTCTGAGACGAGACCGCCGCGGCTGGTGTAACGAAAGTGTGCGAAACGGGAAGGGAAGGGAGCAAACAACACGGCCCGCGAATCCGGCAGATCGCGCAACATCCGCCGCCCGCGCGGAAGTTATCAGTCTTCGCCGTCGTCGCCGGATGCGGCGCAGGAAACTTCAACGCGCTCAATCGCCGTCGCGCGGCCGTCCGCGTTCGTATCGATAATCACGCCACACAAGCGGACGTCATCGTGCGCCATGTCATAAGGATGCGGCATCCCCGTGACGAGCGATTGAATCACGCGGTCCTTATCGCGCCCCAGCACAGAATCGTACGGCCCGGTCATCCCCAAGTCGGTCACGTACGCCGTCCCGCGCGGGAGAACGCGCGCGTCGGCGGTCGGAATGTGCGTATGCGTGCCGACCACCCCCGTCACACGCCCATCGAGCCACCACCCGAGCGCGACCTTCTCGCTCGTAGCTTCGGCGTGAACGTCGACCACGATGACCCGCACGTCGCGCGGAATCTCATTCAACACGCGATCCGCCGCGTGAAACGGGCAATCCGACCGCACGTTCATATACGTGCGACCCATCAGCGAAATCACGGCGACCAACTCGCCGTCGCGCGCCGGCGCCACCGTCCAGGTCCGCCCGGCGGCTTCGGAAGGCAGGTTCGCGGGCTTGACGATCCGATCCGAAGACACCAGTGTTTCAATAATCTCGCGCCGGCGATAGATGTGATCGCCCATCGTGCACACGTCGATCCCCTGCCGACGCAGCTTGGTGAACATCGCCGGTGTCATACCGCTACCGGCGGCGACATTCTCGGCGTTGGCGACGACAAAATGAATGTCGCGCTCGCGGATAATCTGTGGCACGATCTCAGCGCAGGCGCGCTTACCCGGTCGGCCCACAATGTCGCCAATCATCAAAATTCGCAAAGCAGACGCCTTTGCCGCCAGAAGATGAGTATTTGACTATAACGCGCGACCCGCGCGGTTACCACGCTATCCTCCGACAGACGCCGTCAGCCGATTTGCGCGAAGGCGCTCGTAATAGGGCATGCACTCCGCCAGCAACGGCTCCAGCGCCGGCGCGAGTGGCTCGGTCGGGGGGCGATAAGGCGCGAAACCCGTGGATCGCTCAACATTGGCGTACCAGTGCGGCGCCCAGACGCCGTCTGTCGCGCGCCGCCCCGGCGGCCATGACAACATCGCCTCTTGAAACGGCACGGCCAACGCGGCGCACAGCGCCGTCAGCATGCCGCGAGGATTCTCCAGCACATCACGCGCGTCGAGAATCGGCGCCGGCGCGCCGGCCCGGCATTCGACATACTCCAGGATTTCAACCTGTTGTGGGAGTCCGGTATCCGCCAGCTTCGGATCGGGCAGGTTCTTACTAAGTGAGATCAGCATCTCGCGCGGATGCCGAATCAGGAACGCGTGTCGCATCTCGGTGAGCCACTCGCGCGACATCGAATCGAGCAGGTGATGGGCCATGTGCTTTTGAAACAGGATCGCGCGGCCGCCGGAAATCGGCCCGAGCAATCGCGCCACGACGCTTCGCCAATCCGCGTCATGCGTCGCCAGCACCTCGTCGCGCCCGGGGTGGTCGGCGCCGGTTGCGAGCAGGTAGTGCGCATATAACGGCTCATCAACAACCGCCGCGTCATCGCGCGATTCCCAGGCCCGCATCATCGCCGTCGAGATGTTGCGCGGCCCCGACCACATCGCGATGCGAACAGCCACTAGTCGCCTGCCGCTTTTGGCTTTCGAAACGTGCCCAGATCGATGTCCTTCACAACCCCCGGAAAGCGCAACACTTGACTGTGCATCGCCACGTAAACACCCGGCCCGGCCAGCCGACAGGCGATCAGCGCCTCCGTAACATTCTGAAACGCGTCTGTATCGCGAAACTCGAACGGCCGCATCGCCCCGACCAGCACAATCGGCCGCGCTAGACCCGGCAGATTGGCGTGCAGAAACTCGCCCGTCACCGCCAGCGTGTCCGTGCCGTGCACGATCATCACCGCGTCATTGTTGAACAACGCCGCCTTGACCGCCGACAAGATCGCCTCCCGATCGGCGTCAACCATGTCGCGCGAGTCCTTGGACATCACGCTGAACTGGCGTATCTCGACGCTCGGAAGGCGCAATTCATGCAGGATGCTGTCCAGCACGGACCGCACATTGCGGAGGTCGCCGCTCCGCTCGTCGTACGTTTTCTCAATGGTGCCGCCGGTCGTGAGAATGGCGACGCGAATGCGGCCTTCCGGGAAGCTGGCGGCTGAGGGGGCTGTCATGGCGGCATTGTATCGATCGATCGCAAGGCCGTGGAACGGTCGTTCCGATTGAATAGCATGCGAATCGTCCGAACGCTCGCCCTTTGGTTGGCGCTCAGCGCGTTAGCGCGCGGGCAGGGCGATTCTGCGCAAGAATCGCCCGCCGCCCCGGCGATGACGGCCGTCGAAGGCTCGGACCTGTACAAACTCGAGCGCCTGTTCGACTTCGACGAGGCCAAGCTCGGGAACTACACAACTACCCCGATGCACTGGAACCCGATTCGAGGGCCAGGGCTGCCCTCGTTCGATGTGGGTGAGCTCGACTTTCGCGTCGGCCACACCGCGCCGCCGTCGTTTCATCTGAAACTGTGGCGCCTTAATGTCATCTACGAGTACGCCCATGTGGACCTCACCGTCGTGCCGGAATCGGATTATCTGATCAAGGGCCACATCCGCGCGCGCGACATCGAAAACGCCCGCGCCTTCCTGGTCGTGTACTTTGTGAACCGTTTTGGCGAGTGGATACCCGGCAGCGATCGTGTCAGTAATCTCGTGGCGTCCACCGGCCGCGACGCCGAGCCGTGGCAGGCTGTCCAGGTCTCGGCGCCGAATGACTACCCCGACGCGTTTGGGTTGCGGATACAGGTCCGCGTCATGCAGTCGCAGTACTGGGAGCCCGTCGATCCGACGATTCCCGATCCCATCGTCGTCCGCGACGCCGCGGCCGATGTCTGGCTCGACGATCTCCGCGTATACCGCCTGCCCCACGCCCGACTCGGCATCTCCAGCCCATCCCGTATCGTCAACCAGGGCGACCACGCGGCGCTACTGGTGCAGGTCCGCAATGCCACCTCATCGCCGCTTCAATCAGAAGTCTCAATAGAAGACCGTTTCGGGGCCGTGCTGCGCCGCCAGGATCTCGAAGCGCCGTCGATGCTCACAACGGAGGGCGTCGCGCCGGCCGCCGCGGAACAGTATCGCCTCGTCACTATGGAAGAGACCGGGGTTCGACCGATCGAGGTCCCGATTCCGGACCTGGATCCGGGAGCGTACGTCGCCCGACTGCGTGTCCTGAGCGATGGCGACGTCTTGCTCGAGAGGTCCGTCGCCTTTGCTGTCATCCCGCGTTTGCCATTTGAAGCCGCCTCTACAGTCGACATGGGAATCGACTTCGGCCGATGGCGCGCAGCGAACCTGGGCGAGTTAGCAGACCAGATTGGCGCGCTCGGCGTCGGAGCGGTCAAGTTCGGGGTGCCGATGGACGGGACGCGTCGTGACGGCGCGGAAGCAGAAGACCTGCGCAGATTGTCCGAACTGGTCCGCGTGCTCGCCGCCCGGCGGATCGAGTCATCAATCACCATGCTGTCGCCTGCCGGCGAAACGCCGCGCGCACTGCGCGATGTGCTGAGTCAGGAGTCAAACTGGCCGGACATGTTCCGCCCCATATTCGCGTTGTTCGGCAATCTGATTTCGACATGGCAACTCGGCGCTGAAAGCGAAATGCGGAGCCAGGCGTCATGGGATGACACCGCTGTCCGATCCGTGCGCGACGTCCTGACGCGGTTCGTCACCGCGCCGCGCATCCTCGCCCCCACCTACGCGGAGGCCCCCGCGGGCACGACGCCCTCGCTTTGGGCGCCCCGGGACATCGCTTCCATCAACTTGCCATGGCAGTTTCAGGATCTCGCCACACGCGATCCGGCGCCATGGGTGCGCCTTGAGTCTCCGGCCCCCGACGCGGGCTCCGCCGAAGACGCGCTGATCGATCAACTGCGTCGCATCACCCTAACGAAGGCGCTCGGCGCCGAGCGCATTTACGTGGACGCTCCGCTTCAGTGGTCGAACGACAGCGGCCTTTCCGCGTGGGAACCCGCCACGTCGTTTGTCCCGCTGCGCACGTTCTTCGCGGCGATGTCGGGTAAGCGCGCAGTCGGCGTTATGACCCCGCAACCTGACACGTTGGCCATCCTCTTCAAGGGCGCCGAAGGCTCCGTCATCGTCTTTTGGACCTGGCGTCCGGCGCCGGTGCGCGACTCAACCGGGCTCTACCTGGGCCCCGACGTCCAGATGATCGACGCCTGGGGGCGGCCGGCGCCCGTCGACATCCGCGGAGGGCGAACTTATCTCGAATTCCGACCCGAGCCGCGCATCCTCTTTGCCGTCCAGCCGGAAACCGCGCTTCTGCAGTCGACTTTCTCCGTGACGCCGAACACCGTGCAGCTGCACGAACCTGAGCCGCGACCGGTGCTGCGGTTCCAGAACCCATATGACACGCCGTTATCCGGCGAGATGACTCTGACGCCCCCCGCCAACTGGCGGGTTGAGCCGTCAGAGGCGAGTTTTACGCTGGCGCCGGGCGAGGTTTTCGAACGCACACTCCACTTCATCCTCCCGCCAAAGCAGATCGCTCAGGAACTCTCGCTCGGCGTCGACCTCCGAATTCACGAGCCGGCCTCGGACGAGCTGACGTTCGCAACGCCTGTTCGAATCGCATTGCGCGAGATTCGCGTTGAGACGCGCGCGGATTTCACTGAGCAAAACGACCTGATCGTGTATCAGACCCTGCACAACCTGTCCGAGGCCCCTGTGAACTTTTCTGCCTACTGCGCCGCTCCCGGGCGGCCGCGCGAGGAGCGCGAGTTCCGCGCCGTCGGCCCGGGCGAGGTCTCCCAAACCAGCTACGTGTTTCTCGGAGCCCGCGACCTGCGCGGCGCCCTGCTCCAGATGGGCATCCGCGAGATACGCGGGAAACGGTCTCTGGACGAACTTGTCCGCGCCCCCGAATAACGCCAAGATACGCCCCAACGGCTCTGACCGCCGAGTTGGGGGTATGAATGGTCGCACTGCCACAGACGCAACGTGAGTCGAACCCGCCAAGCACCGGCTGCGGCAAGAACTGCGGAGCCGGCCTGGAGAAGGTCTATCCGTCGACAGCCGTCCGTTATGGATCGATGAACTGGATCGGCGAGTTCTCATATCGCCCCGGCACGGTCTTTCGGTGCGGGGCCAAGGTCGTCATCGAAACAGATCGCGGCGTCGAGATCGGACAGCAGGTCAGCCTGTCGTGCGGCGGGTGCTCGAAGGCCATCAGCCGCGATCAGGTCAAACAATATGTTGAGGCGAGCGGGCCGGAGTTCTACCGCCTTCGTGCCGGCAAGATCCTGCGCGAGGCCACGCCGGACGACCTGAATGACCATGAGCACCTCAACGCGCACACCAAGGAAGACGTAAACCGCTGCGCGTTGCTCGCCGCGCAGATGCAGCTTGATATGAAGGTCATCACCGCCGAGCATTTGCTTGGCGGCGAGCGGATTGTGTTTTACTTCCGCTCCGAAACGCGGGTGGACTTTCGCGACCTGGTCAAAGAGCTCGCGCATTACTTCCACACGCGAATCGAGATGCGCCAGGTCGGCGCCCGTGACGAGGCCCGACTCGTCGCGGACTACGAGATTTGCGGGCGCGAGTGCTGCTGCAAGAACTTTCTCAAGAAGCTGCGTCCCGTCAACATGAAAATGGCCAAGACGCAGAAGTCCACGCTGGACCCCAGCAAAGTGTCTGGTCGTTGCGGCCGCTTGCGCTGCTGTTTGCGCTACGAACATGAAGGCTACGAAGAACTTGCAGCCAAACTGCCGCGCGTCGGCGCGACCGTCGGGACCGCGTTCGGGACGGCGCGCGTGATCGACCGACAGATCCTCACTCAACTCGTCATGGTCCGAACCGAAGACGACCGAATCTTCACCATTCCAATCGAAGAGATAGAGGCGAACCCGCGCCGCGAGCGCCCCTCGCGCGATCCAGCCGCGCCGCCCACGGATGCCGAAGCCTCGACAACGCGCGACGACAAAACGACGCGGCCCCGTCGCCATCGAAGCGAGCCCACACCGCGTCGCGACCAGGAGCCGGCCCCCGACTCGACTCCGGCGCCCGAGCCGGAAGCCACCAAACCCGCCGAAGAGGCGGAAGCCCCGTCCACTCCGGAAGGCGAATTCCAAGCGCCGACCGAGGACCGGCCGCGCAAACGAAACCGTCGACGCCGACGCAGAACCGCCGGCGACAGCCCGCCCGAACCGCGAGCGGAATCTCAACAACACCCGGGAGATCGCGCAGGCGCATCCGAATCAGAAAACGAGGCCGGGGCGCAGCGCAGCGCCGATGGCAAGCCCGGTCGTCGCCGACGCCGTGGCCGTGGTCGCCGCGGCGGCCCCCCTGGCGAGGGTGGTGGCGGAACCGGCGGGGGCGACGCGTGATGAGTGATGCGGCGGCGCAGATTCGCGAGATCATTACGCGCGACGGTCGCTACGCGCCCCGCGCATACGAGTTCCTCTCAGCCACGCTGGGCCAGGTCACGCGCGCAGTGCACGGCGAACCACCCTACGACGATCCACCCCATGTCAGCGGCCAGCAACTGTCGGAGGGCCTTCGAAAAACGGCCTCCGACCGCTGGGGCCCACTGGCGCCGGCAGTCCTGGCTCACTGGAATGTTCGCCGCATGCGCGACTTCGGTGAGATGGTCTTCCTGCTCGTCAATGAGGGCGTGATGACCAAGCGCGACACGGATCGAATCGAGGATTTCGACGACGGCCAGCCGCTGGCGACGTCGCTGCGCGGCGAGCCGCTCGACATCGACATCGCAAAAGGGCGCTCGTCGCCGTGATGGAGAAGTACCTGCCGAAGCTCACCGAGCGCGGCAAGCGCTGGGCGCGCTTTCTCTCCCTCATCGCGACAACCGTCGCGCTGATCTGGACAATCCTCTACTTGCGGTCGGTGTTGACCCCGATCGCGGCGGCCCTGGCCATCGCGTACATCCTCAACCCGGTCGTCACATGGATGGAACGCGAGCAGGGCGTGCGCCGCGTCACCTCGATCAGTGTCGGAATCGGCGCTCTACTGATCATCGGCGCCAGCGTCGTCTTCGCCGGCGTCGTCCAAACCTTGGACCTGTCAGCGCGGCTGCCCCAGTACATCGTCCAGGGTCAGGAGTGGTTGACCAGCAGCTTGCCCGGACTGATCAACCCACCCGAATACTTTACTTCTCGAAAAGCTGAACCCGAACCCGGCGAAAGCCAATCGCAAACCACCGAGCAATCGTCTGAGCCGGAGCATCAATCTGCCGAACCCGAAAACGCGAATGCCGTGCCAATCGCGGATCAACCGCCGACCGATGGCGCCGCGCCGTGGCAAACAGGCCATGACCTGCGCCGACTCGTCGCCGACCATGGCCTGACTGTCGCCTCATCCATCGCCGCGTACGTCTCAGGGATGATCACGAATCTGTTCCACATCCTGACGCTCGTCGTGCTGATCCCGATGTACGCGTTTTTCTTCCTACTGAACTTCAATGAGATGGTCCGTGTCGTGCACGATCACATCCCGATCGACTACCGCCCGACCATCGTGCGCGTTGTCACGACTGCCGATCGCGCCATCGCCGACTTCTTCCGCGGCCGACTGATCGTCTGCACGATCATCGGCGCCGTCACCGGCATCGGCTGGCAACTCGTCGGCGTAAAGTACGGTCTGCTGATCGGCGCCCTTGCCGGCCTGCTCAACCTGATCCCTTTCATGACGATGCTGGCGTTGCCGATGGCGATTTTCGGGGCCTATCTCGGCGCTACGGAAATTCAGGCGCCGTGGTTCTTCCCGGTTGTGCTCGCCTTCCTGGTGTTCATCGCCGCGCAGGCGCTGGAGACCTTTGTGCTCACGCCGACGATCGAATCAAAGGCCAA
>JAGQOO010000400.1 GCA_020427345.1 Phycisphaerales bacterium
TTCGTCGGCCAGCACCTTGCCAAGCACCGACATCATGCTCGTACCTTCAAATGGCAACTGCCCGGTAAGCAACTCGAAGAGAATCACGCCGAGTGCATAGATGTCGGTTGGAGCGCCGACCGTGTAGGGTTCGTTACGGATTTGTTCGGGGCTCGAATAGGCGGGCGTCCCCATGAAGGTGCCGGTTCGCGTTAGTCGCGTGTCGTCATGCTGATCTCGACGCGCCAAACCGAAGTCCATGATGACCGGTTCCTTGCGTCGATCGATGATGATATTCGCCGGCTTGAGATCGCGATGAAGCACGCCTTTCTCGTGAGCTTCCTGGAGAGCCAGAGCCAGTTTGCGAATCAGCAGCGCCGCTTGCCGTTCCGGAATGGGTTTGTCCTTGGCGATGTAACGTGAAAGAGGAGCACCCTCGACGTAGGACATCACAAGAAACAGCTGGCCATCGAGTTCACCAAACTCATAAACTGGGCAGATATTCGGGTGCTGGATGGTCGCCGCGGCCTTGGCCTCGCGCAGGAAGCGATCGTGCACGTCCTGCGAGTCGTCAGAACCCAGCTTGGGAATCTTGATCGCCACGGGACGACCGAGCTGTTCGTCGATCGCCAGGTAA
>JAGQOO010000401.1 GCA_020427345.1 Phycisphaerales bacterium
CGGGCGGTCCGCCCAGGAGACCGATGCTGCGATCGATGCTCCGTCGCGCGCCGTCCTCCGAGAAGTCGAAGTGCGATCGACCGTCCTCGAATCGTTCGCCCACCTTGGTGGAGAGCACGAACGCATCGCGACGGGCCTTCAGCGCGGCACCGATCCGCACCTCGCTCAAGCCGTAGGCCGGCGCCGTGTCGATCAGGCGTATCCCGAGATCCAGGACGCCGTGCAGAACGGCCGCCGACTCGAGATCGCTCGGAAGGTCGTATCGGTCCGGATACTTGGCGCCCTCGTTGCGGCCGATCTTGAAGGCGCCGAAGCCGATCGGCGTCACGGCGAGTCCCGTGCGGCCCAACGGACGGAGCGGCAGGCGGGGACGGTCGCTCAACGGCGCACCCACTGCTCGGCCGCGTCCCAGGGAGCCAATGCCACCATTGGTCGCGGGAAGTCCGCCCCGATTGGCCCGCAGATCCTTCGGGCCGGGTCCGCCTCCGGCAGTTGGGCCAGGATCAGCTCCGCGAGCCGGGGGACCAGCGCCAGCTTCGTGGGCCACACCGTGAGCACATTGCCGCCGGACGGCCCCACCACCTGGGCGTCGTCGGGACGCAGGCCACCCGTGG
>JAGQOO010000402.1 GCA_020427345.1 Phycisphaerales bacterium
CCCAGCTCCGCGAAGAAGCCGAGCGCCGAGCCCGCCACGGCTTGCACGTTGTCCTGCCCACCGGTAATGACGAATCCAGCCACCTTGTCGCGAATCAACACGCGGTTGCGCAGCGTGACCTGGTTCTGCACGCAGTTCAGGCGCTCGATCATCTTCTGGTAGAGCGAGCTTGCCGCACCCCAGCGGATGGGCGTGGCCAACAGCACGACGTCGGCCCAGTGGACCAAGGCCTCGTAGACCTCGTCCATTTCGTCCTTCTTGTCCATCTGCGTGATCGAGCAGGGCCACGTGCAGGCGTGCGCGCTCTTGCTGTAGAAGCCCTCGCAGGCGCGGAAGGACAGGGCTGCAAGGTCGATCAGCTGCGTCTCCAGACCGAGCTCGTCGCGGGCGTGCTGGAGCGCGTGCTCCAGGAGGAGCTTGGACGTGGACGTGCGCGGGTGCTTGACGTCCATGTTCGTGGTCGAGATGCCCAGCACGCGCGGCGGGCCCTCGTGGGGGACGGGGTCGCGCGCCAGCTCGTGGGGGGGATGGGGCAGGTGGCCGCGCTTGGTGGTGGCCTGGGCACTGACCAGCACGCGACCGTCCTCGACTCTCACGTCGTGGCGCGGGACG
>JAGQOO010000403.1 GCA_020427345.1 Phycisphaerales bacterium
AGATTGGCAGGCGCCGCTGTATTGGCGCCGCGATGCGGCACAGTGGTCGGTCAGTTCCCTTGGCGGCCTGCGCTCGCTGCAGGCCGAGCGGCCAGTCAGCCACGTCAGCTGGTATGAGGCTGATGCCTATGCGCGCTGGGCCGGCGCCCGGCTGCCGGAAGAACACGAGTGGGAGCATGCGGTCGAGCGCGATGACCGCTGCAACCAGACCCTGGATGCCTTGTGGCAATGGACCGGCTCGGCCTATCGCCCGTATCCGGGATTCGCTGCCGCCAGCGGTGCCCTGGGTGAATACAACGGCAAGTTCATGTGCAACCAGTTCGTCCTGCGTGGTGGTGCCTGGGCCACACCGGCCGGGCACGCCCGCCTGTCCTATCGCAATTTCTACTACCCGCAACAGCGCTGGATGTTCAGTGGTGTTCGCCTGGCGAGGAGCCTGTGATGAAGACCCAAGCGAGCAGCGACCGCGATTCCGAGCGGGCGCAATTCCTGCAGCACGTGCTCGACGGTCTCGGGCAACGCCCGCGTCGTTTGTCGCCGATGTGGTTCTACGACACCCGCGGTTCGGAACTGTTCGAACAGATCACCGAGTTGCCGGAGTACTACCTGACC
>JAGQOO010000404.1 GCA_020427345.1 Phycisphaerales bacterium
CCATGCCGAAGTGAAGCCCCATGTCTTCGATCTTCTTCTTGATTTCCTTGAGCGTGGTCTTGCCCAGGTTGCGAATTTCAAGCAGGTCGTCTTCGCTACGCCCCACAAGGTCCGCAATCGTGTGAATCCGCTCGGCGCGCATGCAGTTGTTCGCACGCACGTTGAGGTCAAGCTCGGTGATCGGGCGCAGCAGCAACTGCTTCAGGCGCTCCATCTCGTCGCTCTTGCGACCGGCATCGCCGACCTTGGCACCCTCGGCCACCAACTGATCCTTGAGTTCGTAGTACTGCACGAACGGGTTCAGGTGCTTGCGCATGATCTTGGCTGACTCGACGAGGCAGAACTCAGGGTCCTTGGTGCCGTCGGTCCAGATTTCAAGAATCAGGCGGTCATAGTTCGTCAGCTTACCGACGCGTGTGTACTCAGTCTTGAAACGCACGCGCGTGACCGGGCTGAAGTTGGCATCAAGCCAGATCTGGCCCAGTTCACTGCTGCCCTGGCTGAGTTCCTCAGCCGTCTGGTAACCGCGTCCGCGACGGACGGTAATTTCCATCTCGAAGGATTGTGCCGCGGTCAGGTGGCAGATCACGAGTTCCGGGTTGATGATCTCG
>JAGQOO010000405.1 GCA_020427345.1 Phycisphaerales bacterium
GTTGTGCTTCACGACGAACTCGGGAGTGAGAAACTCGTCGATGAAGTTCACGTCGTTGTACACCCGCCGCACCTCGAAGATCTTCTCCCGACCGCGCATCGAGTGATCGTCGTGCCGCTCCCGCTCCCCGATCTCGCTCATCCGCTCCCACGCCGGCCCGTGCTGCCCCTTGTTCCACCGGTTCTCGATCTCCTTGAACAGCTCCAGCCCCACCTTGTACGGGTTGAACCCGCCCGCCGGCATGTGCACCACACCAGAGTGCTGCTCCGCGTAATCCACGATCTCCTTCGCCTCGAGGAAGTGCCCCGTCATCAGCTTCGAGTGCCAGTACGTCGCCCAACCCTCGTTCATCACCTTCGTCATCGCCTGCGGCGCAAAGTAGTAGCTCTCGTCCCGAACGATCGACAGCACATCCCGCTGCCACTCCGCCAACGGCGCCCGATCGAGCAGAAACCGCAGCACGTCCCGCTGCGGGCTCGACGGGATCGACGACCCCGCCTTCGCAGCCCGCGCCTCGTGCGCCTCGCGCTCCGCCCGCATCGTCCGCGCCGGATTGACAAACCGGTCCATGTACGACTTCGCGGGCAGCCGCGACGGCTCATACGCACAGG
>JAGQOO010000406.1 GCA_020427345.1 Phycisphaerales bacterium
ATCGGGATGCGCGCGCAGGTCGCTGATCGTGCGGATGCCGAGCTGCTTGGCGCGCGCGTTGGGCATGCCCAGCGCGTAGGTGTTGTTGAAGCCGAGCGGGTGCGAGATGCCGATGCCCTGTTTGGCGAGCGCGACGCGGATGTCGTCGAAGTGGCGCAAGTTCGCGTCGGCGAGGATCTCGCCGGTGATCGTGCCTGTGTACTCGGGGTAGATGTCGATCTCGCCGCGCAGCAGCGCCTGCCAGCATAGCGGCGTGCCGCCGATTTGAGCGCGGTGCTCGGCGATCGCGCCGGCATGCTCGGCGAGTTGGACGACGAGTTCGCCGAGGATGACGGATTCGGTGAACGCCTTCGAGCCGACCGTGATGGTCGGCGGGGTCGCACCGGCAGCCGGCGTGTCTTGCGCAACCGCCGGTGCGGCGCCGCTGAAGGCTAGCGCGACGAGGGCGAGCGTCAGGGTGATGGCGAGCAGACGGGTCATGTCGTCGCCTCCTCGAGCCAGGCGAGCGGGCTGCGTTGCGCCTTGATGAACTGCGTGACGAAGTCGTCGGCCGGCGCGTTGACGAGTTCGTCGATCGTGCCCTGCTGGACGATGCGGCCGCCGCGCATC
>JAGQOO010000407.1 GCA_020427345.1 Phycisphaerales bacterium
GATGCATGAACAGGAAGGAGGCGACCACCAGGCCGGTCTGGATGGCCACGGTCAGATCGACCATCACGGTCAGCCCGAAGGTCAGCAACAGCAGCAGCCGATCGCCGATGGGTGCCTGCAGCAGGTGCTTGAAGCGTTCGATCTCGCTCATGCCCCAGGCCACCAGTACCAGCACCGCCGCCAGCGCCGCCAACGGCACGTAACGCATGATCGGCGCCAGCAGCAGCATGAACACCAGCACGAACACCGCGTGCAGCATGCCGGCGATGGGCGTGCGCCCCCCGGCGCGGACATTGGTGGCCGTGCGGGCGATGGCGCCGGTGGCCGGCAGCCCGCCGAACAGCGCGGAGGCGGTATTGGCCACGCCCTGGGCAACGAGTTCGGCATTGGAGCGATGGCGCTGACCGGTCATGCCGTCGGCCACCACCGCAGACAGCAGGGATTCGATGCCGGCCAGAAATGCGATCGTGAAAGCTGCCGGCAGCAGAACGCGCATGCGATCCAGGTCGAACTGAGGCAGAGAGAAGACCGGCAGTGCGCTCGGCAGATCGCCAAAACGGCTGCCGATGGTTTCCACCGGCAAGTTGAACAGCACAGCGGCCAAAGTG
>JAGQOO010000408.1 GCA_020427345.1 Phycisphaerales bacterium
CCTCGGCGCGGATAATCATCGACTGGCGTGCGCTTGCCAAAACCGTTTTCGGTGACGGTCAACACCGTGCCCTCGCCCACCACGATCAGGGCGATGACCTTCTGCCCGTCGCCCAAACGAATACCGCGCACCCCACAGGCGGAGCGGCCCATGTCGCGTACCTCGGTCTCGGGGAACCGCAGCACCTTGCCGGCATCGGTGAACAGCATCACATCGCTCTGACCATGGGTCAGCGCCACGTTCACCAACTGGTCGCCCTCGCGCAGGTCGATTGCGATGATGCCGCTGGGACGCGGCCGGGAATAGGCCGATAGCGGCGTCTTCTTGACCGTGCCGTTGGCGGTGGCGAAAAACACGTCATGATCGTCGCTGAACTCGCGCACCGCCAATACCGCGTTGATCCGCTCGCCCTCTTCCAGCGGTAGCAGGTTGACGATGGGACGACCGCGCGCGGTCCGGCTGGCCTGCGGCAGCTCGTAGACTTTCTTCCAGTACACCTTGCCGTAGTTGGAGAAGCAAAGGATGGTGTCGTGAGTGCTGGCGACAAACAGCTTGTCGACAAAATCCTCTTCCTTGAAGGTGGTGGCCGCCCGGCCGCGACCGCCGCG
>JAGQOO010000409.1 GCA_020427345.1 Phycisphaerales bacterium
GCGTCGTCCGCTACCGCGGTGGCCTGGACAACGACCTCTACGACGTGATGGAAGGCGAGGAGCGCGAGGACTGGCTCAAGGACGCCATCGCCGCGGTGCGCGCGGGCCAGCCGGTCGAGAAGACCGAGACCGCGCCCTTTGGCTGAACGGTCAAGCGCTAGCGAACCGGTCGGTTCCTACGCCTTGGATACGACGACGGCCCGCCGGGCGTGATGCCTGGCGGGCCGTTTCGCGTTGCTTGCACAGCGCCGACGATGACGCGTGGCCTCGAGGGTGGTGGAGGCGGGGGGAATCGAACCCCCGTCCCGAGAAGGGCCGACCCGAGCCTCTACGCGCGTAGTCCTTGTACTTGGTGTCTTACCCGCGGAAACGCCCGGGACAGGCTTCGCCGAAGGCCAGCGGGTTGAGTCTCGTCAAGCTGCCGACCCGCGGCGGCACCTCGACCAGCCCACCGTATGGCGGCCGTACTCCCCTGGTGGGCAGAGAGGAGGGGCCGCGCCGCGAACTAGGCGGCGAGAGCGTAGTTGCTGTTGGCAACTGTGGTTTCCGGGCGCTTGTTGACGGGGTTCGTCCGGCCCCCCGGCGCGCCACCTGAGCCGACC
>JAGQOO010000040.1 GCA_020427345.1 Phycisphaerales bacterium
CCCCGCTAGGATGCCAGAAACGCCTGCAGGGAGGTATCCGTGTCCAAGCAACCGACCGCGTCGCGCCTAGGCCGAGGTCTCAGCACGATCATCGCGGCCCGCAAGCCTGCCGATCCGGCGCCAGCCGTCACTTCGCAGAAACTGCCCATCAGCGACGGCCTATCACATGTGCCAGTCGGCGCCATCACGCCGAATCCACGCCAGCCGCGCGCAATCTTTGACCAGACCGCCCTTTCGGAGATGGCAAGCTCGATCCGCCAGTCCGGGGTCATCCAGCCCCTGATCGTACGAGCCGTTGGCGCAGGGCGTTACGAACTGGTCGCCGGCGAGCGCCGCTGGCGTGCCGCGAAGGAAGCCGGTCTCGCAAACGTGCCATGCCTGATTCGCGACATTAGTGACGTCGAGTCTCTGGAAATCGCGCTGATTGAGAACTTGCAGCGTGAAGACCTCGGCCCGCTCGAACGAGCCACGGCGTATCAGGGATATTTGGACAGTTTTGGCGGCACGGTTGAGGCGCTGGCGACCAAGCTCGGAGAAAGCCGGGCGAACGTGGCGAACTATATCCGGCTACTCAGACTCGAACCCGAAATCCGGGAACTGGTGGCGTCTGGCGAGCTGCAAATGGGGCAAGCGCGTGCGATCGCCGGCGTTACCGAGGCGCATCGGCGCCTGGCTCTGGCGCGCATGGCGGCCCGCCAACGGCTGTCCGTGCGACAGGTCGAAGAACTGGCAGGGGCACAGCGCGACGATCAGCGGGAGGCGAAATCGGTTGAAAAAGGACCCGTCGGCGACACCAATCTGCGAGCGGTCGAAGAGGCTTTCCAAAAGGCGCTCGGTGTGAAAGTCCGCATCAGCGGTGGCCGGCGGCGCAACGCGGGGAGGATTCAGGTGTTCTATAACTCGTTGGAAGAGTTTGAAGCGATTGCCGAGCGGCTGGGCATTAATCCGCGCTTGGAATAGGTGGTTTGTTTCACGTGAAACGCGAACAGGGGTTGTGCCCGCGTTTCACGTGAAACACCGCTAGTCTCGTCCTCGTCTGGAATCCACAATTCGTCGGCGCAGTTCCTCGACCAACTGGGCGGTCGACTTCTCCAGCTGCACCTCACCCTGGATCGCCTTTTCGGCATGTAGCACGGTAGTGTGATCACGCCCGCCGAAGTGGCCGCCGACTTCCTCCAAGCTTAGCGGCGTTAGTTCGCGGCACAGGTACATGCCGACTTGGCGCGGATAACTGATGGCCCGCGTTCGACGCCGGCCGACAAGATCCGGCAATTTTACGCCGAAGTAGCCGCAAACGACCTCCATGATGTCATTGGCGGTGATCGGCTTGGGCGGCGCTTCCTTGAACCCATCAATGGCGAGTTTCGCGGTTTCGATGTTCATTGGCTGGTCGCCGATCTGCACCTCGGACATCAGCTTGTTGAGCGCCCCTTCCAGCACGCGGATGTTCGACGCCACGTGCTCGCCGATGAAGTCGAGAATCAAGTCGGGAATATCCCAGCCGCGCAGGCGAGCCTTCTTCTGGAGAATCGCGACGCGGGTTTCGCGATCGGGCGGGTCGATGCGCGCGACCAACCCCCAATTGAATCGGGACACGAGCCGATCTTCCAGCGACGGGATGTCATTGGGTGGCGAGTCGGCTGACAGGATGATCTGGCGTCGAGCCTGAAACAGGGCATTGAATGTGTGGAAGAGCTCTTCCTGGCTTGATTCGCGATCGGCAAGGAACTGGATGTCGTCGATGACCAGCGCGCTGGCTTCGCGGGCGTCCTCACGAAACGCCTGCAGCCCACCAGACTCAATTGCTCTTACAAAATCATTAACAAAAGTCTCACATGATACATATATCACATGGCCGCCGGTCGCGGCCTCGATCGCCGAGGATGTGGCCTGGAGCAGATGTGACTTCCCGAGCCCGGACTCGCCGTGCACGAAAAGCGGGTTGTAAAGTGTTCCCGGTTGGGAGATTACGGCCCGGCACGCCGCCGCGGCCATTCGGTTCGAAGGCCCGATCACAAATTGATCGAACGTATAGTCGGGGCTGAGCGCGAGTTGGGTCAGCCCGGCGCCGACGCCGGCGGAGCGGAGCGGTTCGCGCGGGCACACGACCCGCACGGCGACCAGCCGACCGGTTTGGGCCATTGCCGCGGCTCGAAACGCCTCCAGGCAGCGCTCGCGTAAGTACCGGGCCTGGGCGGGGTCGTTCGCCTCGATGCGGAGTTCGCCCCGGTCAAAGGTGGCGGGGGGAAGCTGCTCAAACCAGCTGCGCCACAGCGGCGCGTACTCGCCGCGGACATGCCCCAGCAGGCCGTCCCAGGACGGAAGGTGTTCGTTCATATGTGTAACGCCCAAATGGCGCCTATGCGGCGCCGCCGAGAGCTTCTGTGTTAGTCCGAGTCTTCGAGCGCGTGACGTTCGCCGTTCCCTGATGCGCCCACTTCGTCGCGGAACAGTTCACGCAGCAACGAAGTCGCGTAGCAGCCACGCGGCAGCACGAAGGCGAGTTCAAGATAGGCCCCACGATGATCCGCGCCAAGCCGGGCGTCGGCGTCTTCGAGCGGAAAGCGCATCGGCCTGCGCGACCCCTGCACGCGCGAGTGACCGTTTTCGAAGGCGTCCGGTCGCAGGTCCTCCGCCGCGAGCGCGGCGGCTTCCATTGCCGCCGGCTCGCCAGTGGGCTGCGTCATTCGATAACCGAAAAGCGGGCCGGTCGGGCTGATTTCGAACGCGTCCGCGCGCGGCTGTTCGACCGCGGCGTCGTCGACCAGAAAAACCGCATGGCCCGCGTGGCGAAAGGCCAGGTCGCCGCCCATCAGTTTGTCGAGGCCGTGCGGCATGCGCCGCGCGACGACCTGGTTGAACAAGTGAGATTGATACGCCGAGATGTAAAACCGGCGCAGTTGCAGGTCGATCGCGTAGAAGCCGCGCTTGACCGAGCCGCGGGATTGCGCGAGCGCCTTCAGGGCCCGGCGTTCGTTGCGAAACATGCCCGGCCAGCGGCGAAGGGCGTCCTGGTAGCGTCCGGCCTCGTACAACTGTCTGCCGCGCAGGATTTCACCGTGGTCATAGGGGCCCGGTCGACCGAGAATCAGGTCCAACGCCGCCTGCATCTCGCCAACGGCGATCGCGCGGCCGACCGCCCACGTGTCGCCGCGTCCGCCGAAGCGCTGTTGGCCGAAGTAATTCGGCACGCCAAGTTGGGCGAGCTTGCGGAGCGCATCCTGCAATTGCGCGAGGCGCTCAGGGTGCGTGTCGCGGACGCGAATCGTGAAGCGGTTTCCGCTCAGGTGCCCGAGCTTCAGCTTGTTGCTGTGCTTTTCGACTTTCAGTACGCGCATGCGCGGGATATCGAGTTTTTGCACATCGCGCGGGTTCATGTGCTCGACCGACATCCACTGACGGGTCACCGCCCGGGCGTCCTTCAGACCGGCGTAACCGATATCGCGGCGTTTCACATTGAGGGCCCGGGCGATGTCACCCAAGGCGTTCATTGTGCTGAGCCCGGTCTTTTCGAGCAGGAAGTACGTGTGCGTGCCGCTGCCGGATGCCGGGTAGAGGGGGATCTCCTCGACGATGAAGTCGGTGTAATCCGCCTTGATGGTCCCGGGGAGGCGGTCGAAATCGAGCAGCCTGGGCAGGTCGGCGAGCGGGTTTGCGATCAGGGGCGAGTCAATTGGCATAACCCGTCAGTTTGACGCCCCTTCGGGCGAATCGCAAATCGCGAATGCTCGGTCGCGGTCATTCCGAGGGCGTGCTTAGCGGGGCCGCTTGGCGCGAGATCGCCTGGGCTTGCAGGAGGGGCTCCAAGCCCGAGCGAATATGCAGGTCGCGCTGCGGGAAGGCGATCTCGATTTTCGCCTTGCGGAATTTCTCGTCGATCGCCGTCAGCAGCGCATCCTGAGACGCCAGCAAGTCATCGAGCGAGCGGATGTAGGCGCGCACATCGAAGTTAAGAGTGCTGTCGCCGAATCCGCGGAACAGCGCGCGTGGCGGCGGTTCTTCAATGAGGAGCGGGCACTCGTCGGCCGCCTCGAGAAGCAGTTTTCGGGCCAGGGCGATATCGGAGCCATAGGCGATTCCGACCGGGACGATTACGCGCGTGACGGTATCGCTGAGCGTCCAGTTGACAATCTGTCCGGTGACAAGGTCCTTGTTCGGGATGATCAGTTCCTTGCGATCCCAGTCCATGACGGTCGTGGCGCGGATGCGGATCTTGGTGACGGTGCCGCTCGTGTCTCCGACCGTGACCGTGTCGCCGACGCGGATCGGGCGCTCGAACAGGATGATCAGGCCGGAGACGAAGTTGGCGACGATTTCCTGCAAGCCAAAGCCAAGGCCGACGGATAGCGCCGCGACCAGCCATTGCAGTTTCGACCACTGGAAGCCGAGGGCCATGAAGCCGACGAGCAGGCCGACAACGCCGATGGTGTATCTCGCCAGCGCGGAGATTGCGAATCGACCGCCGGTGTCGAGCGGCAAGCGGTTCAGGATCGTGATTTCGAGCAGGCCCGGGATGTTGCGCGACAAGACGTAGGTTGCGCCCAGAACAATGATGCTGAACAACAGGCTGTTGAGCGTGACGCGCTGCACAGTTTGCACGACATCGGCTCCGCCCGTGGCTGCTGCGGCATCTGTGACGTAGGTCCATAGCGTGATGTTGTCGAGGAACTCAAGGGCCGGGAGCATGGCGCCCCACACACCCCAGAGGCCGAGCACCATCGTCAACACAATGGCGCTATTCAGGGTTTGTCGCGCCTGCGCGCCGATTGTGACGAGATTGAGTTCTGTTTCCTCGATCGCCGCGATTTCTTCGGCGGACACTTCGCCTTCGCGTTCGCGGGCGGCGGCCTGTTTCTTTTCGGCGCGGCCGAGGGCGATGCGACGCTGGGCGATGAACAGCCAGCGGATCGCAAGTGACTTAAACAGCGACACGGCTAAAAGGACAACCAGCGAAATCGCGATCCGGTACGCGATTTCTGAGGCGGCGTAGTGATACCCGATCAGTGACGCGACCGTCAGGCCAATCGGGGCCAGCACCAGCGTCGGGAACCACAGGTAACGCGACAAATAGACCCAGCCAGCGCGAGCGCGCTGCAGGCGCAGCGCGACGGCGCCATGATCCGGATGCAGCAGGCGCCAGGCGCAGAATGCGCCGAACAGGAACATCACACACATGGCCGGACGGCCAATCGTCGCGTTCCAATTGTCATCAGGCATGGCGTTGCAGGCACTGGCGACAAATGCGCCGACGGGTAGCACGATAGTCGCCACGCGCAGATGGCGCGCGAGCAAAGTCGCGTTCGCACGATTCCAACGGAAGTGAACCACGCCCAGCCCGCGCGTGCGACACATGTGGCGGAAGAACAACGTTGGGAACGCGATCAGTCCGGCGGCGAAAAGGCCGGCGCCGGCGGCTTGCGTCATCGCATAGCCCTCGGCATCGGACTCAAAGGTCGCCTGCGACAATCGCCAGCCCAGCAATAGCAGCAGAAACGGAACAGGGGCGGCGAGCATGATCGTGTCGAACAGGGCGAGCACGGACAGCCGGAACGAGTCAGATCTCGCTCTGCCGACGCGATCCGCGATTTCGGGAAGCCGTTTGACAGCGACGATGCGCCCGACGAGCAGCGCGCAGAAGAACGCCAGCGCGAGCCCGGCGATTACCGGCGACTCCACAACATCCAAACGGAGGGAGTTCACGACGCGCCATGGGGCCTTCCGCAGCTCCTGAAAGTCGTCGGGCAGGCGAGTCTCGTGAATCGGGGCGACGCTGCGGGTCCACAGCGCATAACGGTCGATCAGGCGCGAAAAACTGTCGACTTTCTTGGCGAGCTGATCTTCCGCAAAGTACAGGTCGATTAGATCGGTGTGATAGGCCTCGTAATCTCGCTCCAAGGCGAGGAGCGCGTCGCGGCGATTGGCGAGCGCATCTCGGGCACGCTTTTCATCGGCCGTTCTCCGCGGGCTGTCCTCAGGGATATCCGCCATGACTTCCGCGACGGCCTCGTCAATGTCGAGGCGCTGCTGTGAATCGCGAAGGCGCGCCATTTCAACCTGCGTGGTCGCGAGATTGCGACGCGTGCGCTCGCGATCGAGCTCGGCGTTTTGCAGCCGATCCAGGCGCTCGCGCGCTCCGCGCAGCCTTGGACCGATGAAGTCAATGTCGGTCATTCCCGGCGTGGCGACCTGGCTTTCGAAGTCGCGTTGATCCGACTCCAGCTTGCGGAGTTCATCGCGCACGCCGGGGAGCTTGGCCTGCGCGTTTTCGATTTTCTTGTTCAGCGTGGCGCGCTGCTCGGCGAGCGCGGCGTTCTCTTCTGCGAGTTTTCGGATGGCCGCCGGCGCGTTGGCCAGTTCCTGTTCCGCGGCCTTCTGCTGGTCCTCGATTTCCTTCTGGCGGGCGGCGTTCAATTGTTCGCGCCAGAACTTGGCGCGGGCTTCCGCGGCGGCGCGTTCCGCCTGGGCTACATCGCGGCGGGCGGTGAGCGTTTCACTGCGGGCCTCGTAGAACCGCAGTTCTTCCTTATAGGTGTTGCTTTCCGCTTCCAGCGCAGCCCGCTTGGCCTTCAGCATGTTACGGCGGGCCGTTGTGACCCGCTGATCCTCGCCGGCCGGCGGCGCGGCCGCGATGTCGGTCTGCGTTTTCTCGATTTCGCCGTTCAGTCGCGTTAGTTCGTTCGGGATCGCAGTGCGGCGGGCGGCGCGCTGGCGCTCGTCGTCGACCACTTGCTGCTCGCTGGCGCGCTTCGTCGCCAGCGCGGTTTCCGCCTCGGTCACTTTCTGCGAGAAGAAATCGGACTTCGCGTCGGCGGGGATGTCAGCTGTGGTCGGCGGTGGAATCGGCTCCTGGAGCTTCGCGCGCCACTCTTTGAGTTGATCCGGCGCCTGCTCTCGCCCTTGGCGGTATTCCGCGGTTCGGGCTTGATAGGAATCGACCTTTCTCAGGGACTCGATCGTCTGGCGGAGCAATCCGAGCAGTTCGACGCGGACGGCTTCGGGCAAGTCCTTGGACGCTTCGACCTCTGTTATGCGGGCTTGGATGACATCAGCTGAGAGTTCAGTCGGTCCCTCGGGGCCGATTGTCGCGGCGGGTGTAGGGGCCTCGGTTGTCGGCGGTTGTTCGGGCTGAGCCTGGTCGGCAGTGGGCTGACTTGCAGGCCTGTCCGCCGCGGGCTGTTGCTGCGCGGGCTGCGCCGGCATCGGCGTTTGCGGGTCCTGTGCGAGGACAAGCGGTGTTGCGAGCGCCAGAACGGCCAGAAGCACGCTGCGCGCCAGTTGGAGGCGCGGTCGGACACGATGAAACACGAAGGTGGCGTCGGCGTCGCGGTCGGGCATACGCTCCTAGTATACGCGGCTCAGCGATTCGCGCAGCGTCAGGGACGAATACCGGTTGATGTAGCAAGTCCCGTGAAGCGGCGCGAGCCGAGCGTCCACTCGGGAATACCCTCCGGCCAGATCGAAACCGTTACTTTCGTGTCGTCAAAGACTTCGTCGATGTCGACGTTGATGGCCAGGTACCAGCGCGGCAGTTTGCGCACGTACGCGATCGTGAGTTCGCCGAGTTCGCCGCGCTCCACGTCAAACCATGTGCGAACGGCGAAGATATGGCGCTCGTTGACGCGGTAATTCGCGCCGCCGCCGACGAGCGTCAGGTCGATATCCGCGGCGTGTCGGACACCGAAGATGTAGGCGGTGCGAGGGAGTCGTTCAACGGCAACCGACAGGTTGTGCCGGTCGAAGGCTCCGTCGTTCAGATCGTAATTGAAGTCATAGAGCAGACTGGTTGTGTCGCTCATGCGATAGACCATTTCGCCGGAAAAGTAGTTGCGAGCGCGACTGTCTTCCGGACGAATGGGGTTCAACCAGCCGACAGGCGTGTCGCCCGGCGTGTCGCCGAATGCGCCGACTTCGAGGTCGAGACTGAACAGATCGACGGTGCGGCGCAGGTCGCCCGCCCCGCGCTTGGTCTGCCATGTCTGACGCACGCCGACAGCGCCGCCGTAGAACGGGTCGAGCGTCTCAACGCCTTGGTCGAAAGGGGTCAGGTCGCGGGCCGCGACATTGCTTCCGATCGCGAACGCGGTGAAGTGAGGGGTGACTATGTGACGGAGTTTTGACACGTCAAAGAGCTGCGAGCGGGCGTCCTCGAACACGCGCGAAAAACTGGTCCCCCCGCGCACGCCGACGACTCCGAGATTGCGGAATTCGGAGGATTCGTCGAAGGCGTTGCTGTCCCAGAACGACAGCCGTCCGGTGGCGAACGGGACAACGTTCAAGCCATCAAGCTTGATTGGTAGTTCAGCTTCCTGGCGCACGTCGGCGCGGAAGGTCAGATCGGTCTCGCTTGTGTTGTCATATCGGTTTGAGTCGAACAGCCGGCGGTCATCGGGTCGATATCGCACGCCGCCGATGCGGGACTCGTGGTACAGCACGAGTGGATCAGCGAATGTGTCGCCGATACGTCGATAGACGATTTCGGGGAGGTGCTCGGTCTGGTTCACGAAGTCGAGCAGGCGCCAGTTCGCGAGAAAGGTAATCGCCTCAACGTCGCGAGCGCGCTTCAGATAGAGCAGTGTTTCCTGCTCTTTGCCTTCGAACCACTCCGACTTGCGGTATTCCTCAAGAAACGTCGGATCGCTGGCGTAACTGAGTTCGAGTGTCAGTTCCCAGTCGTCGGGCAGATACTGTCGATGGCGCGTCAGGAAGCGGCCGCGCGTGGTTGTGTCAGGCTCGCTGTCGCGGAACGGCCCCAGGTTGTCTTTGCCGTCGTCGCTGATGATGTAGCTGCGCAGCAGACCGAAGTAGTCGTCGCGGCGGTAGTCGAGATCGACGCCGGTCCCCGGCCCGCGCTTCGTGAAGTAATCAAGCCGAAATGAGCCGTCCACGCCGGGGGGCGTTGGAACGCCAAGAAGCGGGAACAGGTACCAGGTCGTTTCGAATTCGGCGCCGAACGTGTCGCTGCGGCCAATCCTCGTGCGGCGGATGAGGGTTTCGGTTTGTTCGAGTCGCCCGGTCGAGTATGGCCAGTAGAGGATGGGCGTGTTCTCGACATTCAGCGTGCTGTTCGTCATTTCATAGACGCCGGCAAGCGGCGCGAGGGCGCGGCCGGCATTGTCGCGCGGCGTGACATCGCGCAGCACAATCCGTTCGGCCCCGACGTGATAGCTTGGTGTGAAGAACTCGCTGGTCGTCACACGGGCGTTGTCGGCGGTGAACTCATTCGGCGACAATTGTCGGATCTGTTCGGCCCGCACATACAAAGGCACATTTCGTTCCGGGATTTCGGTGTGCAGCACCGCGTCAAGAATCAGCGCCTGCTCGCGCTCGAAGTCGTAATAGAGACGCTCGGCGCGGACGAAGCGAGAGCCGACCGCCATCACTACGTCGCCCTCCAGATACACGCCGCGAATTCCGGACGACATCTGCGGAGTCAGCCCGGACTGAACCGAGACGGATGGCCGGTTGTCCTCATTGGCTGGCGCGAATCTTGGTCTAGGGCTTGGCTCGCCGGTTGTCGGGTCGGCGGCGCCTTCGGCCGTACTGTCCCGGTCGGGCTTGGCGCCGGGAGCGACGAGGCGCAGGCTCGCGCCCTCGGCCGGAAACACGACGGCGTTGTCGGCGAGGATCTCGAGCGTGGCGGCGTTCGGCCCGCCGGCGTGCGAGAAATAGACTCGGCCGGAGCCGACGATGACCTGCTCGCCGCCGGGCGTGACCGCGGTTTCGAGGATCGGCAGGTTGTAACGGATGATTCGTGCCGGGCCAGTTCGTTCTTTGGCCTCTCGCGCGGGGGTCGTCGCTTCGGCGACTTGGGGCGAGGCGAACACCTCGGCTCGCTCGCGGGCGCGCTCCCGCTCCGCTATCGCCGCCTCGTAGAGGGGCCACTGGTCAACGGGCTCGTCAATCACCGCATCGTGGCGCTTCGTGACGCGGCCGTAGGTGCGCAGATTGGTGACGAGGAGTGTTTCGTCTTCGGTGATCGCCCCGCCGGGTTCTTTGACGCGAGCATAGCCAGTGAGGAAGACTGTGAGGTCATAGAACTTGCGGCCTTCCTCCGACAGGTCGGGGTCGATCCAAACCAAAGCGCGGGCGGCCGACAATTCGCGCCGGCCCATGGTCAACACGAAGCCGTCATCGAATTGGAGCAGAATCGACTCGCCCTGGTGGCCCTGTCGGGCGATGCGGGCCTCCATGACGATGTCGTTCTCGCTGATGGACTGGGGGAGTAGCGGCTCGTCGGATTCGATCTGGCCAAAAGCCGTCGGGAGGAACGCGGAAACCGCGACCAGCGCCGCAATTCTCCATCGCGCGGCCCGGCCACGCACCCCAAGTGGATTTCTACTTGTTCGCATCGATCACCCGCGCCCCAGAAGATGAGCGGCATTATCGGGACAAGCCGGAAGTGGTCAAATGGCAAATGGGGAGCAGGGATTGCATTGGGGGGTGGCGCTCACGCCACCTCAACCCGTTCATTTCTGAGAGGATACTGAAATGGGTATTGGTTGGGGCTCATTTTTTGCGATAAACTGAGTTTGTTGGGTGGTTGGGTTTCAGTTTCTGAAGTTGAGGCGGTTCACGGTGCGTGCCGAGTTGTTCACGGAATTCAAAACAGGCCGCGTGGTTCCGATAACCACCATCAGTGGTGATGAATACGCCTTTGTGCCAGCGGCGTTGCCGCCGTCGGAAGGAGCGCTCGATCCGAAGCTATGGCCACTGGTGACCAAGGCGACGGGTGAAGTGCTTAGGCTGGATGGCATAGGGCGGACACTTCCGAGCCCGACACTCTTGTTGCGGCCGTTGCAGCGTCGGGAGGCGCTGCGGTCAAGCCGGATCGAGGGGACAGTAGTCAGCCCCGAGCAATTGTTGTTGTATGAGGCGCTCGACGGGTTTGAGAGTGAGCCCAAAGGCCGGCAGGAGCAAGACTGGCTGGAGGTGTTCGCGTACTACAAAGCGTTGCGCGCCGGGTTTCGTATTTATCGTAGAGATGGCGCGCGCCTCGACCGTGAAACGATGAAGACACTTCATCGGATCTTGATGGATACAAGCCCACGGGGCCGTGACAAGCGTCCGGGCCACTTTCGCGGCGTTCAAAATCACGTTGTTGGGGAGGCTGGCCGCTTCACCCCTCCGCCAGTTGCGGACCTTGATGGTTGCCTGGTTAACCTTGAGGAGTTTCTTGCGGGCGAGCATGACCCCGGCGGGCTGCTTGGGCAGGCCCTTGTGCGAGCGTATGTGGCCCATTACCAGTTTGAGGCCATTCACCCGTTCGAAGATGGCAACGGGCGCGTGGGCCGCCTCCTGCTCGCGCTAACCACGACCGCGTGGCTAAACCTGTCGAAGCCGTGGCTGTACATGAGCGAGTTTTTTGATGAAAACCGTTCGCAGTACATCGAGCGGTTGTTTCGCGTCAGTACGCATGGTGAATGGTCGGAATGGATCGAGTTTTGTCTTGAGGGCACGAAACAGCAGGCCGAAGCGGCGATTCGTACATGCGATGCCCTCTGGAAAGTCAGAGCCCACTATCTCGCGACTGCAGGTTCAATGAGCCCGCGCATGCACCAGATTATCACGATGCTGTTCTCAAACCCCATCCTCTCGATACCCGACATCCAACGTCGATGCGACGTGCATTACGTGACCGCCAAGGGCGATGTCGACAAGCTGGTGGAGATCGGTGTGCTTACGGAAGTCGGGAGAAGCCGTCCGCGGGCTTTTGCCGCCAGCGAGTTGCTGCGCGTCGCATACATTTCGTGAAGGGACTGACGGGCAGGCCATTGTTCGAGCGATGTGGATTGCCCGGCCGTGTCCAAGGCCCGTCGAACGACTAAGATAGCAAAGCGTCTTTCGAAGCAGAGTGCCCGAGGAGCGCGATTGCAAGAAATCAAACATTACTGCGGTTTGTTCGCGATCGCGGGGCCTGAGGCGGCGGCCGAGTTGACGTATCTAGGCCTGTACGCCCAGCAGCATCGCGGCCAGGAGGCGGCCGGCATTTGTGCCGCCGACGGGCGCGAGATCCATCGGCGCGGCGGCATGGGGCTGGTGACGGACGCGATCAGCCGACATGACCTTGAATCGCTGCGGCATCCGATGGCGATCGGGCATGTGCGGTATTCGACAACAGGCTCATGCAAGTCGGACAATGTTCAGCCGTTGGTGGCTCAGACCGCTTCGGGCCCGGTCGCGATCTGCCACAACGGCAACCTGGTGAACGCGGGCGGCCTGCGGGATGACTATGAGCACCGCGGACACATCTTCACGGCGACATCGGACACGGAAGTGATCCTGCACATGCTGGCCGACCCGAAGTATCGCGATCAGGACGATCCGTTCGCGGCGGCGTTGCGGGATTTGCGCGGGTCATACTGCCTGCTGGCGATGTGGCCGGACCGGATCGAGGCGGCCCGCGATCCGACGGGGAATCGGCCGTTGTGCATTGGTCGAGTCGGCGCGGATTGGATCGTCGCCAGCGAGACATGCGCACTGGACATTGTGCAGGCGGAGTATGTCCGCGATGTGGCCCCTGGCGAGATCATTACGCTGACGCCGGGCAAGCTGTCATCGCGACGGTTTGCGCCCCCCGCGGCCCGATGCGCGCAATGTGTGTTTGAACTGATCTACTTCGCCGATCCGGCGAGCGACATTTTTGGCGAGAACGTCCATCTTGTGCGAAAGGCGCTCGGGGCGGCGCTGGCGCGCGAGGCGCCGGTTGACGCCGACCTTGTAATCCCGGTTCCGAATTGCGCGCGGTGTGCGGCGCTGGGTTATCACGAGGTGTCGGGGGTTCCGATCGGGCGCGGCTTTACAACGAACCACTACGTGGGTCGTTCGTTCATTCAGCCGACGCAGGCGATTCGCGACCTGACCGTGCGGCTGAAGCTGAACCCGATTCGGGGCAGCGTGGCCGGCAAGCGATTAGTCGTGGTGGAGGATTCGGTCGTGCGCGGCACGACGACGCGCGCGAAAATGCAGTCGCTGCGCGACGCAGGCGCGAAGGAGATTCACCTGCGCGTGGCGAGTCCGCCGATCCGGCATCCGTGCCACTACGGGATCGATTTTCCTCAGCGAGAAGAGCTTGTCGCGGCGCAGCATACGATTGAGGAGATCGGGCAGTTCCTCGGCGTTGATTCGCTGGCATACCTGTCGCGCGAGGCGATGCTGAATTGTGTGCGCGAGTCGCAGGCGTATTGCGACGCGTGCTTCTCAGGCGACTATCCGATCCCGATTAACAACAGTTTTCACAAAGCCCAATTCGAGCGCCCGCGGGCGCCGGTCGCGAAAGCGTAGACGTGTCGGCGGGTGAATCTCCTGGGCTTGCCAGCCGTATCGACACGCTTGGGCGCGAGCGCCCCGACTTTGTCCTGATGGGGCCATATCTGGCGTACCTGCTTCTGCTGGCGGTGCGCGATTGGGTTCCGGTCGAGTGGCAATGGACAGCGAATCTCCTGCGCGGCGTAGGCCCGTTGGTCATTGTCTGGATGTGGCGGCGCCACCTGCCGGCGCTGGGCAAGCCGCATATCCCGCTTGCGATCGGCGCGGCGCTGGTTGCGGCGGCGGGCTGGGCCGCGGGACACCATTTCTTCGTTGAGACGCTTGGCTTGCCGCAACGATTGCCGCTGTTTCCCGGCACGCCGGATGATCCCACAGAGTTGAGCCCCTTCGCGGGTCTATCGGCGGCGGTCGCCTGGCTGAATGTCGTCACCAAAATTGGAGTTGCGGTCACGACGGTTGCGGTGGTCGAGGAGTTGTTCTGGCGCGGCTTCCTGCTGCGCGCACTGATTAGCTGGGCGGAGTTTGAGAAGGAGCCGCTCGGGGCGTTCACGTGGTTCAGCTTCATCGGCACAAGCCTGATTTCGACGATTCAGCATCCGGACACGTGGGCCGTCAGCATTCCGTGTTGGCTGTTCTTCAATGCCGTCATGGTGTGGAAGAAGAGTCTGCTAATGATGATGATCACGCACGGGCTGACGAACCTGTTCTTGTATATCTACGTCATCTATGCCGGGGATTGGGCGCTGTGGTAAAGCGGTTCTTGCCATTGCTGCTGCTTGCTGCCGTCACAGCGGTTGGGCAGTCGCCGTCCGGGCCTGACGCTGAGCTGTGGCAGACGATCGTCGCGCGACGGGCCGCGCTCTCGAGCGAGGCGGTAGCCCGGGGGCCGCGGGTCGCCTTGCTCGAGGCGGTGCGCGACTACCGCACCTACTACCCCGGCGGTCGCAACGCTGACGCCGCGACCCGGCTTGCGTTCGATCTGATGTTCGAACTCGGCGCAATGGATGGCGACTTCTCGGAACTTCGGCGCGCGTGTCAGAAACCCGCCTCGGAAGGCGTTCAAGCATCTGAGGCGGCGTACTGGAAAATGGTGCTGGACCGCGTCGAGTTGGACCGGGAGGCCACCCGGGCGCTGCCGGGGCCTTTGGAGGCGACGTCGCCATTTTCGGGCGCCGCGGCGGAGTTTGTGAGGAAGTTCCCGAAGAGTCGGCATACACCCGGGCTGGTGTGGGCGTTGTTCGAGGAGGACGCCGGCCCGGGGCGACTGACGCGGGCCGAACTGGTGGAGCTGCTCAAGGAACACCACCCCGCGCACATGTTGACGCGGATTCTGGCGGCTCGGCTGGGGCGCGAGGCGCGGCTGGGGCGGCCGATTGTGATCCGGGGGACCTCCATCAGTGGCGAGCCGGTGGATTCGGGGAGTTGGGCGGGGCAGTCGACGCTGGTTGTTTTCTTCAGCGTGGCGAATTCTGAGTCGATGGCTCGATTGCGGGATGCCGCGACGTTGTGCAAGGCGCGAAACATGCGGCTGATCGGCGTTCATGTCGGGCTGCGGCGCGACGACGCCAAGGCCGCTTTGGACACGAGTGGCATCGCATGTCCGGTGCTGTGTGATGAGGCCGGACTGTTCGGGGCATTAGCGCAGGAGTGGGGCGTCACATCAGCCGGACTGGTGCTGGTCGTGGACGCAGGGGGTCGGTTGCGGGCGATTGAGCGTGAGAATTGGCGCCAGATGGCCGACGCTGTGGCGAATTGATCGCCCCCGCTGACGGGGTTACTGTACCGATCCTTGATTTTGGGCGAAGCCACGCGGGCCTGCGGCGCCGCGCGGGGAGATTTACGTGAATCGATCAGTTGCGATTGGAACGGCTCTCGCGATTGTCATTGTTGGTGGCAGTCTTCTGGCGCCGACGATGCTGCCCGGGCGCGGCGTGAGCGAGGCGGACCGCGAGGCGGCGCGGATCGGGCGCGATCTCGTCAACTACCGGCCGATGCTGCCGGTTGCGGAGCAGCGCATTGGGGCGAGTTCGTTGAACAGCGCCGAGGCGAGCCGCATCGTGCAGTCGGCGCCTGACCGATTTGAAGACGCCCGATCACGGCTGCAGAAAGTCGCCCAGGAGGTGCGGGCTTCGGATCAGGCGATTCAAAAGGAATTCCATTATCCGGCGTCTGAAGCGATGCCGGCGGGCGCCGGGCCAAGTGATGTCGCCAAGAGCATCAGCGGGTTCGAGGATTGGGCGACGAAAGAAAACGCGACCCTGCTGAGCGGCGCGCTGAAGGGCGCTCCGGGCGGGGGGACGGTCGCGTCGGCCTATATCAATGGCGTGGCGCAGATGACGGAATCGTCGCGCATGCAGGACCAGGCTCGGCTGATGCGCGCGACGATGACGCCGTTGCAGGCGGCGGTGATTGAGAACGCGTCAGTATGGCGGGAACTGCACGCCCGCGCCGAGGCCGCCGACACCGAGGCCGTGCGCATCGGCGACTTGAAAACACAATTGACCGAGACGGAATCGGACCTGCGAACCGCCACGGCGGATCGCGACGCGTTGAAGGCGCGTGTCGAGGGGATGCGCAACGAAGTCGCGCAGATTGATGAGGAGTTGAGCGCGCTGCAGACTGCGTTGATCGAGTTGGATGACGCCGGGTTTGAGGCGCGAAACGACACGTCGTTCAACTCGTATGCGAACAAGCGGCGGGAAATCGTCGGACGGCAGCGTGACTTGCAGCGGCGTCATGAGGAGTTGACGCTCGGCGGGGCGGCCAATGCGGAGTTTGATGGTCCCGATCTGATGACGGCTGATTTCTCGGGTGAGGCCGTGGACGGTTTGCGTGTCGCGGAGCGCGAGCTCGAACTCGCTGAAGCGCGCGTGTCGGCTTTCGACAACGGGCGCAAGCGTATTACGGACGCCATCAACGAATACGATCAACTCGCCTCCAACAGTGAAAAGGACGCCGAAGCGCTGAACAAGCTTGCCGACGCTCGCAAAGCGGAGATCGACCAGCAGGTTGAGCGGTTGACCCAACTCGCGACGCAGACGATGGACGCGGAATCGAAGGCCATCGACGCCGCCCGTGCGGCGGTGCGCAGCTTTGATAGCTCGGCCTCGGCGGCGGCGAAGGTGATGTCCGATGCGTCCGAGACGCGGCGGGAGTACGACAGTCAGGGCAAGAACCCGCGTCTTTCGATGATCTCGCGCGACAGCGGACTGCAGTCGATCCCGAAAACGACGGCAGCGTACGCGAAGTTGCGTGTCGGGCGACTACTCGTGGAACGCGCCGCGCGGCTGACGAATCTGCAGGGCACGTTCGAGCAACTGCTGGCCGCCATTCCCGGCGCGACGAGTTCTGTGCCGGAAACAACGACCGAAGCGATCGAGACCGCGCGTTCGGAGGCGCTGACGGCGCTGAACGACGCGCTGCAGGGGCTCGAGGGGGACACATGGTCGGCGAAGGCGGGCCGGGCGCTGGCCCATGTGGCGCTCGCGCGAATCGACTCGGCTGATGAACATCGCGAGCAGGCAGTTACGCTGTTGAACGAAGCGCTGCCGAATCCGCTATTCCCCAACGCCGCGGCCCTGGTGGCGCTGCGCGATCGGCTGGGCGCGCCGCAACCGGGAGAGCCGCCGGCGGATCCCGACGAGGACTTCTTCGCGCCCTGAGCCGGCAGGGGCTTCTCGGGCGCAGTTTGGGCGTTACTTTGCCGGCCAATGCACCGGCAGGTCGTTGTATGTCTCGCCTTTGATTGTCACCATCTTCAACACCCCACTGAACTGCTTGGCGCTTGTGAGATCGGCTGAGCTTGCTCGGAATTCGCTGCTGTCTCCGGGCTTTTCGCCGGTCAGGGCGTTTTCGTAGGGCGCAAGAGTCAGCACAAGTGGCTCGGCCCGTTTGGCGCCGTCTATGGTTGTGACCGTCAATTCCAGAGATTCATGACTCAGACGAACGGCGTTCTCTGCGTGCGCGTCGAGCGCGTACAGGGTCACGAGTCCTTCGCCCGGCGCCAGGGTGAGTTCGATGTTGGCGAAATGGTCACCGAGCTGAAAGAGTGCGCCTTGGTGCGGGGCGGTGTGCGTGTGCTTCGGCTGGTTGCCCTCGTCGGCATCTTTGTTGACATAGCCGAGGCTGTTCATCAGGCGCGCATCGGCGTCTTCCTCAGTGTCAAGAAAGTCCATGTTCTGGCCGCTCGCTGCCGCCCCGTCTTTGGGCTTGGATTCGCATCCGGCCAACCCGGTCGCTGCCGCGATGACGCTGATCGACATCAATAACTGACGAATGGCCATGACAATCTCCATTGCGGTGTTGCGCCGCGTCGCCATTTTCGGGCTCGCCGGTCGTTTGGCTTATTTTACCGCGGCGGCGCGCTGGGGGAGATCGACAGGGTTGGGTTGGAAGCGCGGCTTCGAGGGGTGTGAGGGTTGAGCCGGAATCCCCGAGACGGTTTCGCCAGGAATCACGTCGCGAATGACGACGGCGCCGGGCTCGATGCGCGCGGAGCGACCGATTCGACGGCCGGGGATCACGCAGGCGCCGATGCCGATGGTCGCCAACTCATCTACAGTGACACCACCGGCCAGCTTTGCCGCCGGGTGAACAAAAACGCCGCGGGCGAGGTGATTGTCGTGCTCAATGATGGCGGCGGCGGAAATCACGCAGTCGCGCTGGATGCGGGCGTGGACGCAGACGGTTGCCCTGGCGCCGATGATGACGTGCGGGCCGAGCGAAGCGCTCTGCGCAATGCTCGCGAGCGGATGAATCGCAGAGATCAGCCTGACACCCCGGCACAGTAACTCGTCGGCGATACGGACGCGCTCGGGGTTGAAGCCGATCGCGACGAGCCCGAGACCTACGCCGCGTTTGGTCAGCGCGTCGACCTGCTCCAGGCCGCCGATGATGGGAATGCCGTCGAGGTCGGCGCCGTGTCGGGCGGGTTCAGAATCCAGGGCGGCGACGGGGCGATAGCGCCGATCCTGCAGCAAAATGTCGGTCGCCAGCGATCCGAGGCCGCCGGCGCCATAGACAAACACGTCCGCGACTGAGGACTTTCCCATATTGCCGATTATCGGTTAGGTTTTGGTCTCGGCCGCGCTACGGAGGATCCCGCGCATGTCACGCATCGCCTTGGCGTTCGTTTTCGGGTTTGTGGCGCTATTGAGTGCGCAGGAATCGCCGACGCCACAGTCCAACAAGGACGCCCCTTCTGCCGATCAGGCCAAGCCTGGTGACGCCGAGAAGGCCGCCGACCAGAAACCTGGAAGCGCGGAAAAGCCCGAGGGAGAACAAACCGGCGCGGCGAAGGCGGGCGCGTCGGACGATTCGGGCGAGTCCGCGCTAGAACCGCGACTGCCGAATGACGCCCAAGAGCGTGTTTTGCAGGGGCTGTTGCGCGATCAGTCGCGGCGGCCGATCCTTCGGCGGGACGCGAGTACGGGGCAGGAAATCCAAACCGCGCAAGAGGGCGACAAGACCCTGCTGCTTGAGGGCCAGATGCTCGTGATGCGGCAGGGTCGGCTGGAGGTTCTGAGCGACCGCGCTGAGTTCCATTTCTTGGATGCGGCGGAGGCGGGGTTGGAAGTGATCGAGCTGCTCCCGAACCAGACCCGCGAATTCATGGAGCGGCTGTTTTCCTCCGGCGTGGCCGATTTCATCGTGACGGGCGAAGTTCAACGCTATCGCGGGAAGAACTATCTGCTGGTTCGGAAGGCGGATCCATTCCGCGGAAACGGGAACCTGGCCCCCTGACCCACTAATTTGGGTAATATTTCCGGCGTGTTTGGGACCCGGATGGGCAAATTTTTCCCCGCCGACAGATTTTCCACAGACAATTCAGACGCCACCGCTAGTGGGCGGCCAAGACTGATTGCACAAGTGATAGCCCGTGACGCACCCTGTTCCCGCCGGAGGCTTTCCTGTTTTTACACCAAACCTGTTAATTGGGGTAGAATTTATCGTGGCGGGTGATATGATTGGTACCGCACAGCCGATAACACCGATAGCAGACTTTTGAGTT
>JAGQOO010000410.1 GCA_020427345.1 Phycisphaerales bacterium
CGTCGCGCGCCACCGGACCGGGCTGATCCAGCGACGACCCGAACGCCACNAGCCCCGACCGCGACACGCGACCGTACGTCGGCTTGACGCCGACCACGCCGCAGAACGACGCGGGGAGACGCACGGATCCGCCGGTGTCGCTCCCGATCGCGAGGGGCGCGAGCGCGCCCGCCACCGCCGCGCACGAGCCGCCGGAGGAGCCGCCCGGTACGCGGGACGGATCGTGGGGGTTCCGCACCGCGCCGAACGCCGAGTGCTCGTTCGAGCTGCCCATCGCGAACTCGTCGAGATTCGCCTTGCCGAGAATCACGGCGCCGGCCGCGCGCAGGCGCGCCACGACCGTGGCATCGCGCGGCGGAACGTAGTCCGCGAGATAGCGCGAGGCACATGTCGTGCGCAGACCGGCCGTGACGAGATTGTCCTTCACGGCCACGGGCACGCCGTCGAGCGGGCCGAGGGGACGGGCGTCGGCACGTCGGGCGTCCGCGGCGGCCGCCGCCGCCCGGGCCGCGGCATCGTCCACGGTGAGGAACGCGTTCCATTCGGAGTCGCGACGCCGCATTCGCCCGAGACAGTCCTCGGTGAGCTCGGCCGAGGACCG
>JAGQOO010000411.1 GCA_020427345.1 Phycisphaerales bacterium
GTACTGGCGCATCGGCGTCGGTTCCTCGTTGACGATCTTGTGCACCAGCGCCGAGAAGCTTTCGCCGCCGAACGGGTGGTGACCGGTGACGAGCTCGTAGGCGACGATGCCGAGCGAGAAGAGGTCGGTCTGGTTGGTGATGATGTCTTCGTGTACCTGTTCCGGCGACATATAGCGCGGCGACCCCACGAACCCCATCGGCATCGTCTGGGTGGTGTCGGTACGCGCGGCATGGGCGATGCTGAAATCGGCGATTTTCACGTCCATGTCGTCGGTCAGCAGGATATTGGACGGCTTGATGTCGCGATGGATCACGCCCTGCCGGTGCGCATAATCCAGCGCCTTGGCACACTTGAAGACGATCTCGGCCGCCTGGTGCAGGGGCAGCAGGCGGTCGGGACGGCAGAAGTTGCGCACCGTCGTGCCCGAGGCGACCAGCTCCATGACGATGTAACACATCTCGCCGTCGACGCCGGCATCGAAGATGTCGAGGATGTTGGGGTGGCGCAGCATGCCGGCGGTGTGCGCTTCGTTGAAGAACATCTTGCGGAAGCGTTCACCGGTGTCGCGATCCTTGAGCGCTTCGGCCAGGGCGACCTT
>JAGQOO010000412.1 GCA_020427345.1 Phycisphaerales bacterium
GTTGTTGAGCACGAAGTGGAAGGTCTCCATCTCGGTGCCCGGCGGCTGCGAGGCCAGCTGGATCAGGGTCATCGTCACCGCGCCGGTCGTGCGGTCGAAGCCCAGCGGCAGGTTGGGGTCGACGCCGAGGGTCAACAGCCGGTAGGCCCAGTCCTGGCTGATGCCGAACTTGGCCTGATAGACGCGCGCGTTCGGGTCGAGGATCGAGTTGACCGTGTAGTTGTTGCTGCCGACGGTGGCGCTGAAGCTGCCGTATTCACCGTCGTCGCGCAGCACGTTGCCGGCCTCGTCCTTCCAGATCGTGCGCAGCCACATGCGCCGGCCTTCGGGGTAGCCCGTGATCAGCTTGTGGCCGGTCAGGTTGGTGACGCGCACGGCGTTGCTGCTGACGTCGAGCGCCGCGGCGCGCTGCAGCTTGGCCCGCGCGCGCAGGATGCCACGGTCGAGCGCCTGCGACTGCGTCTGGGTGATGCCGCCGCCGAACGGCAGGCGGTTCTGGCCGTCGATCCAGCGCATCAGGTCCGGCACCCAGGTGTTGGCGCCGGTCATGTCGTGCAGCGGCAGGTCGTACCGCACCGGACCGAGGGTGAACGCCACA
>JAGQOO010000413.1 GCA_020427345.1 Phycisphaerales bacterium
GATCAACTCCGGCTGGGAGGTCTACGGGATCCCGGACGGGTTCTCGCGGCTGATGGAGGGCGAGACGTCGCACGTCGTGCGGTTCACGGTGGACGACGTCAGCCGCATCCACCTGCAGGGCGGCTCGGTGCTCTTCACCTCGCGGGCCAACCCGACCAAGCAGCCGGAGAAGCTCGAGGCGACCGTGCAGGCGCTGCAGCAGCTCGGCCTCGACGCGCTGTTGACGATCGGCGGCGACGACACCGGCTACTCGGCCGCCGTCGTCGCCAACGCGGCCAACGCTGCGAAGAGCAGGCTGCGCGTGGCGCACGTGCCGAAGACGATCGACAACGACCTGCCGCTGCCGGGTGACGTGCCGACGTTCGGCTACCAGACGGCGCGCCACGTCGGCGCCGAGCAGGTCAGCAACCTGATGACCGACGCGTTGACCACCAAGCGCTGGTTCTTCGTCGTCGCGATGGGTCGGCAGGCGGGCCACCTCGCGCAGGGCATCGGCAAGTCCGCCGGCGCGACGATCACGGTGATCCCCGAGGACTTCCCGCCCGACGCGCCGATCCATCTCGACCATCTGGTCGACATCCTCGAGACCTCGATCTAC
>JAGQOO010000414.1 GCA_020427345.1 Phycisphaerales bacterium
ACGGAGGAGAGAGTGACCCCGCTAGAGGTCTCCCCGCTAGAGGTCTCGGTCGATGAGGGCCTGGGCAAGCAGGGGCCAGCCCACGGTGGCGTCGAGCAGGATCTCGGCGTAGCGGCCGCCCTCGCTGCGGGGGATGAACTTGCCCCAGCTGACGCCCTCCGAGTAGGTGCAGCCCGAGAGGTGACCGTAGTGCACGGGGTCGGGGCAGATGCGGATGCCGTAGCAGTAGCGCACGGCTTCGCCTTCACCTTCGAGCTGCATGCGCTTGTGGCGAATGTCGGCGTAGGGACCGACCTGCTGCGCCCAGTTGCGTGGCACGCCGCCGCCGACGGTGAAGATGCCGAGCTTGCGCCCATCGGCGATCACGCCAGCGCACATCTCGCGAAAGTGAACCAGGTCGCGAAAGCCGTCGTAGAGCCGCACTTGGCGGCCCAGCCGTCGGCGCGCCTCGAGGTGCACCGCGAAGTCGAGCCCCAGCTCCGAGTCGGTGAAGGCGGGGATGTAGACCGGCACGCCGAGCTTGGCCGCCGTCTGCAGCACGCCGCGCCCCGGCAGCTTCTGGCCGAGGAAGCGCAGAAGCTCGTGCGTGCCCACCG
>JAGQOO010000415.1 GCA_020427345.1 Phycisphaerales bacterium
CAACATCACTTCGGAAGCCGGAGTTATCGAAAAGCTGAACTACATTCCCGCGAATCCGGTTCGACGCGGACTGGTCGAGCGACCGGATCAGTGGTTGTGGAGTTCGTTTCGATTCTACGAGCGCGGCGACGCGTCAAAGATCGCGATGGATTGGGACGGTGGTTTTCCGATCGCGTGATCGCTCGGTTCGTCGAGCCTACTGTCAGTTTGAGCGACTTGCCTTAGTCCCCCATCCTTTCGCTGCGCTTCAGGATGGGGCGCCCGCGCACCCGCGCTACGTCGTCATGCCGGAGCATGTCCATTTGCTTGTGCTGTCGCCCCAGCGCTATCGACCACTGCCGAGACGGCAGTGGCACACGGGGACCGCCACCCTCGTTCCAGAATTGAACCCGGGACGCCACTTCTCATTTCAAGAATGACAAACCGGACCGCCACCTTCTGTGTGAACGAGACGCGGACGCCGACATCTTCGTCAGCGCCCGCGTCGAAGTGTGTTGAGACTTGCCGGCGATTCGCCCCTGCGCTACGCGGAGTGCGTCGCCGCCGGCGTCGTCTGCATGCCGTTGGGCGTCGGCTTGGTCCGCTCCTTCTT
>JAGQOO010000416.1 GCA_020427345.1 Phycisphaerales bacterium
GAAAACATACAACTCAACGTCGCGTTGAGACGCGGAGGCAGCCAGCGAGCCGCATACGCTTTCAACCAGTTCGGCAAGCGATACAGGTCGCTTCTCGAGTTCCATCCGGCCTGCCTCGATCTTCGACAGGTCCAGTACATCATCGATGATGGCGAGCAGTGTCGCGGCTGACTGCCGGATGGTGTCGACCAGGCCGGCCTGGCGAACGGATAACCCGCTGTTTTCGAGTACATCGAGCAGGCCGACCACGCCATTCATCGGCGTGCGGATCTCATGGCTCATGTTGGCCAGGAACGCACTCTTGGCCTCGTTCGCGGCATCGGCGCGTTGACGGGCATCGGCCAGTTCAGTCGTGCGTTCCTGCACCAGTTCCTCCAGATGATTACGGTACTGGTTCAGCTCTTCGGCGACACGCTGTTTCTCGGTGATGTCCTCCTTGGCCGCAACGTAGTGGGTAATGCGCCCGTCTGCACCGCGGATCGGTGACAGCACCGCGAGCTCGACATACTCTGTCCCGTCGCGTCGGCGGTTGTACAGCGTACCCTTCCAGGGGCGGCCGTGGCTGATCGCCGCCCACATGGCCTGGAAC
>JAGQOO010000417.1 GCA_020427345.1 Phycisphaerales bacterium
CTGTCGTCCACAAGCGTACCCGCCACCGTCGCGTGCACCTCGCCAGACAGCGCATCGAAGGCTTGCCGCGCTCCATCAACCGTCTGCGTCAGGACCGATAAGAATAGCGAATTCGCGAAGGGGAACTTATCCAGCGCCTCGGCCACGTTGCACTGATTCCGCGTTTGGGCCACCGAGCATAAGCTCAAATAGTTAGGTTCGCCGCCGCTGCCGCCACCGCTACTGCCACCGCCGCTATCTGGTGGCACCACCGTGCGCAGCAATGTCAGCACCACGTCGTTGCCGTCGCCGCCATCGTAGGCCACGATCGGCGTCAAAAATGCAAAATTTGTCGAGACAGAACCAAACGTCCCGTTTACGGCATCGTTTCCATCATTGTCGATGATGACATAGTCCGTACTAGGATTATAGGCGCCGTTCTGTGCCAGCACTTGCAGTGTGGCGCCGGTGATGTTCACGGTACCACCTACGACGAAGACCTTGTCGCTGTTGTTTGGGGTAGCGTCCAGCTCAACCTGAAACACGGCGCCAGGGCCAAGAGTGAAATTGCCGTTCACAGTCATGCTGCCAATGGAGTTGCCAGGCGC
>JAGQOO010000418.1 GCA_020427345.1 Phycisphaerales bacterium
CGCTTCCTTGTTGATGGGGGCGGTGACCATGGCCTCGACCGTCTGCCCCATCGCCAGGTCGACGGCGCGTTTGATGTAGTCGACCGACGCCGCGCCGCCCGGTTTGGAAGCCCGGCCCTGCGGCAGGTCGGACGGTACGTTTGCAAGGTCGACCACCTCGGCGTTGTGCAGAACTTCCGGCGTGGCGAACCGTTGGGCCGCCGCGGCAAGCGTGGCGGCGTCTCCGATGATGACCGGGCGGCAGTGTTCCAGGCCCCGGGCCAGGGCTTTGACGATCACCTCCGGACCGATGCCGGCGGGATCCCCCATGGTGATGGCGATACGGGGCAGGGTTTCCATTTGTGTTTTGAAGGTGTGAGGAAGACAAAAAAAGGCCGGAAACCGCTCGGGAGCGGATTCCGGCCCGGGATTATTTCTTGATCTGCTGTAGGTTGGCCACCTTGGCCGGTTGCACCTGCGGGCCGGCGGCCTTGATTTCGGCGCTGGTTCCCTCTTCGTACTGCTTGAAGTTTTCGATGAACTGGTTGGCCAGATCGCGCGCCTTCTCGTCGTAATCTTCCGGGCGCTTCCAGGTGTTGCG
>JAGQOO010000419.1 GCA_020427345.1 Phycisphaerales bacterium
AAACCACCATTCTCCTCATCGGAAGCCTTCACTGGCTTCATCGCCATCAGCCGGGCGAAGCGGCTTCCCGCGCATGGCCCGCCAATGTGCAGCCTCCCGGCCAAGCCCCTGAGCCCCCAAACGCACAGGGTTTTTTTCGGTACTTAGGTCCGCTCCCCCGAAGACTACGTCTTGCATCGGTCGGATCCCCGGCGCACGTTTCGCTCCGTGAACGCACCCGGATCACGCTCCGGGACCGGCTGAGAATCTGACCATGAATCTTCCGAAAAACGCTGCCGCGCGCCGCGGTTTCACGCTGATCGAATTGCTCGTGGTGATTGCCATCATCGCGATTCTGGCGTCCATGCTCCTGCCGGCCCTGGCCAAGGCGAAGAGCAAGGCGCAGGGCATTGCCTGCCTCAACAATACCAAGCAGCTCATGCTCGGTTGGCGGATGTACGTCGAGGACAACGACGAGCGCCTGCCCGCCGCCTACGCCACCAAGGGCGGCAGGAACGAGCGGAACGCCTGGGTCGTCTGCGTCCTCGACTACAGCGGCGCTAACCGGTCCAACTTCGACGTCAACGAAGACCTCGCCAAG
>JAGQOO010000041.1 GCA_020427345.1 Phycisphaerales bacterium
AGGTCCAGTGCGGCCGCCGAGTGAATCGCGATACAAATTGGGCAATCAGACGCATCGGGATGGTCGCCGGCATGCCCGTGTTCGACATGGACAAATGCCGCCATCGCCGCCGCCAGCATGGAAAGGGCGACGACCGTGCGGGATAGCTTTGTCCAGAATCGGCTCATGAATGCATGCTCAAGGACTCTTAGATAGATACTAGACGGCGCAAGCTTGGCAATCAACCCATTCAGTGAGTCGGCCGACGGGATGTTCGGGGCCAAGCCGGCGATCCGCGTCGTGAGTATTCCGCGCTCAGCAGATAACGAACGTCTTCTCGTCATCGCGCGTGGGGATCGTCTCTTCGCGCTTGTCGCTGATGTTGGCGCCAAAGTGAGCGCAGATGGCTTCGAGGAATGCGGAGATATCCTCATTTCCGCCTTGCGCTTCGAGGCGGACGCTGCCGTCGGGTAGATTCTGGACATAGCCGACGACATCAAATCGGGCGGAGATGCGTTGCGCGGTCGCTCGGAAGAACACGCCTTGCACGCGTCCGCCGAACACGACGCGACGTCGAACCAGTCGGGCAGTTGTGCTCATGATTACCTCCTGCGCAAGTAAGCGCGGCGCTCTTTGCCGTCCCCGATTTCCAGCGATGATCCGACGCGAAAGGCGTCGAACTTTCGGCGACCGCCGCCGCTGGGCATCAGGTACAGGTAAAACCCGTCAAAGTCGTACCGACCCGCTTCTTCCGCCCGCCGCCCGTCAAGACAGATATTGGCCTCGTATGCGCCGCCATCGGCAAACTCGATGCGCTCGATAGAAAACACCTCTCGATTCGGCACGCACCGGGTCATCTCCCAATTCCCGATCAGATTCCCCTTGGTGCATCCTCCCGCCGCAAGCACCGACGCCGCCATCACCGCCTCCACACCGAATCGAAAAGGCGTCCGTCGCACACGCATGCTAACCATCCCTTAATATTCTGATCGCGAGCCGGCAGAAACGCCAGCACAAAATGCGGTCAATGAGAGAGCGGATTGTCCCATAAATGGGGGTTGGACGCTACCGACTCGGTGGCAGTGGGGGCTCCATTGGCTGCGATCGGGATCGGGTTCAACGGATTTTCGACCGACCAATGATAACAAGAACGCCGGCCATTCGGCCGACGCCCTCCGGTATTCGTGGCAAAGAGATTAGGACCACAGCCCTGGGCCCTAGCCCATCTTCCGCGCGATCATCGCTACGTAGTGCAGCGGCTGCAGGTCGGTCCCCAGCCGGTGGCGGTAGCGGCGTCGGCGTTCGATCTTCAGTTCGCCGTCACGCTCCATCTTCCGCAGCAGGCCGGCAAAGCCAGTATCGTCGTCGCTTTCCAGAAAATCCTCTTTGATATTGAACGCGATCCAGCCGTCGTCCGCGATCAGGTCCAGCGCGCCGGTGAACGCCTCGGGCGGGATGTCGCCGAAGCCGAGCGCGGCGACGCACACCAGGCAATTCAGGCGTTGCTCGCGCAACTCGGCCCGCTTCGCGTCCGTCAAATCCGTCAAGTCCGCTACGACGTAATGGTCATAGGCGGCGGGGCGATCGCGTTCGGCGGCTTCGCGGGCCTCGTCGATAATGTCGACGCCCACGATGCGCTCCGCCCCGAAACGGCGCAGGCGTTGGCCGACGATGCCGTTCCCCGCGCCGAGGTCGAGCACCCGCATATCCTTGATGTCCTCGTCAACGGATTCCAGATGGTCCGCCAACAGGCCGACAACGACCGCGGGCGACTCGCAATGCAAAGCGCGGTAGATCACTTCTTCATACAGGCCCGGGATTGAGAAAAGCGTGGCGTAGTCGTGAAAGCGGATTTGCCGCCATTCCCCGTCGAGGTGTACGACGCACCACTCAGCGTCCTGTGTGAGCGATACGGTTGGCGCCGGCATCGCGAGTTTGAATTTCGTAGGGGTCGGTGGGATGATCGTTCCGTTGGTTTTGCGGATGGGGCGTGGCTGTGAAGGCGTTCGTGATGGCATTCTGTCTCCGTTCGGTCGCCGGCGGTTTTCCCGCGTCGATTCACATCGGGCGGCTGAGCGCGTCTTCGCTCGGAGCCACGTCAAGTGGCCCGGCGACGAGATATGGCGAAGCCTCGAGGCTTTCGACGTCCATCATCTCCGCGACACGCTGCAGCGCCGCCAGCGTCTGATGTCTCTCCCAGTCCCTCAGTTTGCCCAACTCGGCGAGAAACCGATCCTGCAACAATGAAGGTGACCGCTCGATGATCGCGTGGCCCTCAGGCGTGACGCGAATCTCAAACGCCCGGCGGTCGTCCGCACTCCGCTGACGCTCGATAAAGCCCATGCGCTCCAGGCGCTGCAGGATGCCAGTGACAGCTCCCTGACTCAGACGGACCGCGCGCGCCAACGCGGTGACGGAACTCGGTCCGACCCTTCGCGCTGTGCGCAACACGGCCAATTGCGGCCAAGTCAGGCCCACCGACTGGATCAGCGCTCGCGAATGCAGGTCCACACCGCGGATAATGCGGCGTAATGAGATGACGATCTCGTCTTCGAGCGTGAGGTCAGCGCCCACTCGGCCCCTTCAAAATTGCATTGAGTTGAAAGCATATGAGATGTCGGCCGTCGTGACAAACTCGGTTGCTATCATTGGCAACGGTAGGCGGGGGAGCCATGATTATCGGACTACTGTGCATTCTGCTGAATGGACTTGCGTTGAGTATCTTAGAACCTCGCATTCAAACGATGGCAACGGCGGATACGCAACCAGGAGGCGCCTGATGGACGGCCACGAGAACCAGGATCGAATTGAGAAGGTCGTTGACCTTGCTGCGCCTGTCGCGCGGGTGTGGCGGGCCCTGACAGATCACATTGAGTTCGGCGAGTGGTTTCGCGTTCGACTCGATAGCCCTTTCAGAGTCGGGGAGACAACCACCGGGAAGGGGCCTAACTGCCCCCCCGTAGCAGGCAGGTCGCGCCCAAGCGCCAATGCTGCGGCGCACGCCGGCCCGTTCGGGTCAGCCGGCAGGGCTAGCGTCACAGCCTTGTCCGCCAGCCCCCCTTCCGACGCGTTCGAATAGACTGTGCGGACGCCGCGCGAGCGCGGGCGACAACGCTTACTCGGTACAGGGGCTTCTCAGGTGCTCACGGGTCAGAAATCCGAAACTGGTTTCGTCAGCGTCTTGCGGCGTTGGCGGAATGCTGGCTTGGTCCTGCTACTCGCGGCATCGCTGGCGACGGTCGCCGGTTGCCCGACCCCAAACACAGGAACGACCGGCGACCCCAACCTGCCGGGCAACACGTCGTGGGTGAAGATCAGCGCGAATGCGACTTGGCAATGGCAATTGCAGGCCGGCGCGAACGGCCTCAACACAAGCTACAAGGTCGACGTGTACGACATTGACCTGTTTGACACACCGGAGTCCCTGGTCGATCAACTGCACGCGGATGGACGAATCGTGATCGCGTATTTCTCGGCCGGATCGTACGAGGATTTTCGTGACGACGCAGTTGAGTTCCAAGATGGTGATCTCGGTGATCCGTTGGATGGCTTTGCCGATGAGCGCTGGCTGGATGTTCGGTCGCAGAACGTGCGTCGGATCATGCTGGCGCGGCTGGACCTGGCGGCGGCCAAGGGCTTTGACGGCGTCGAGCCGGACAATGTGACAGCGTTTGTTGATGGATCGGGCGTGGATGTGACGGCCGCGGATCAATTGGACTACAACCGGTTCATCGCGCGCGAGGCGCACAAGCGCGGCCTGGCGGTCGGCCTGAAGAACGACTTGGAGCAGATACGACAGCTTGTTGACGATTTTGACTTCGCCGTGAACGAGCAGTGCCATGAATTCGATGAGTGCGACGCGTTGCAGCCGTTCATCGAAGCGGGCAAGCCGGTGTTTAGTGCGGAGTACGCGGACCAGTATGTCAATGACGGCGCCGCGCGAACGGAGATTTGCGGCGAGTCCACTGCACAAGGCATCCACACATTGGTGTTACCGGAAGACCTTGATGACTCGTTCCGTTTTTCGTGCGGCTCCTAAGGTGCCACAAACGTAACCTCGCCCCAGAATGCGCCAACGGACCTGCAGGTTGCAAGCGGTTCGATTTCATGAGGGCGTTTCCGGGAGCTGCGCGACAACATCCCCGCCCTGCGCCGCACGTTGGTCGCGACGCCCGGCGGCGCTCAGGTGCCCTTGGCGCAACTCGCGGACATCCGCATCGAGCCCGGCCCGCCAATGATCAAGAGCGAAAACGCCCGCAAGACGGCGTGGATTTACGTCGATCTGACCACGTCTGACATCGGCGGCTGGGTCGAGCGCGCGAAGCGCCTCGTCTCAGAGCGGGTGAACATCCCCGCCGGCTACAACCTGGTCTGGTCCGGCCAGTACGAGTACATCGAGGCGGCCAACCGTCGCCTAGCGATCGCGATCCCGTTCGTATTCGTCGGCATCGTGCGGCTGCTCTATCTCTCGCATCGAAGCTGGCTCGACACCTGTATCGTGCTGCTGGCCGTTGTACATCTTCTTCGCCCAGCTCTTGACATTCTTGTTCGGCCTGCTCTGAACAAGCGGGGCGTGAGTTACCGAACAAGGTGCTGCGTGAGTGTCGCCGCTTCTTCCGCGAGGCGGTCGATTGTCAGTTCGTCAAATCGAACCCGTTCGCCGGCATGCGTTCGACCAAAGTTGGCGAGATGCCGTGGCATCACGTCACTCCGATGGAGTTTCAGGCACTGCTGGCAGCGACACCGTCGCTCCGCTGGCAAGGGACCATTGCCCTGGCCTACTGCTGCGGGCTTCGCATCAGCGAGATCCTGAATCCGTCGTCGTGCCGGACTCCCCCCGTGCAGCCTGCACGACCTGCGTCGCAGCTACTGCACGAACCTGTCGCGATCGATGCCGATGCACGTCGTCCAAGAGCTGGCCGGGCACAGCGACATTCGCACGACCCGACGGTTCTACGTGAAGGTGCAGCCGGAGCTGATGGACGAGGCCCGGCGGGTGCTCGAACAGGCGGTCGCATCCTGATGATGAACCCGACTGACCAAATACTGACCGACTTGCGGGGCTGGCATTCGATTCGGGCGACCGGAACGAAAAAGGCCCAAGCTCGTAAGCTCAGGCCTTTCAGTCACTTCCGGTTGAAAGCGGGCGATCGGATTCGAACCGACGACGTCCAGCTTGGGAAGGACCCTGACTCTAAGCGACAAAGCGGTCATGGTGGCGGCTAATGTGTGCGAGAGAAGGAGTTACGGCCGAACTTGCAAACTGGGTTTGGACTGGCTTTGGAGTGTCTTTCGGGTGGCTCAGACACAAGTCCGCCACAAAAAAAGGGGGCCCCATGGGATGTCAAAGCGCTGCGAAATCTGAACCAGACCCCCACCGTCGCGCCAGCCGCAAGGGTCCATCGCTGAAGCTCACGAGTTTCTGAGGAATCATGGCGGGACGACCACGAAAACGGGCGGAACAGGTGACGGAACTGCTGACGCGAACGGTCGCGGTTTCGCAGGACCTCTATGCGATCACGCCGGAGTGGGCGCTCGTTTCCCGCAAACCTGGAGACTCGACCGCGTTTCGCTGGGTCACCTCAAACAGTTGCCTGTTCCAGGCGGTTCGCGAGTTGCAGGAGTTGACGTCGATTTTGAGGGGGCGCGCGGGGCTGGATACCGTTGACTACCGCATGCTGATCGAGCGCCCAGGCGCGGCGCCGTCCCTGACGGAGCAACATACGCCGCCTCAGTTACCAGCCATCTCGTGAACACGTGCGGTACGCCGCATTAGATGATGAGGCGCACTGCACGAAGACGGCTTCATCAGTAACCGCTCTAGAGCGGACAGGAACATCCGAAGCTCGCGAGCAGGCCTGCCAAGTCCGGGAGACCCACCTGACCGTCGCCGTCGAGGTCGCCGTCGGTCGGGCAGGCTGTGGGCTGGCCAAAGTTCGCTAGCAGGCCCGCCAAGTCGGGGAGCGCTACCTGCCCGTCGCTGTTGAGGTCGCCGTCGAGTCGGCACTCCGTAGTCCAGATGCGCGCTGTTCGATCCGCGCCACCGGCGGTCAGTAGCAGGGCGCCATCTGGTGACAGTGCGGCATCGTAGATTGGCCCGCCCGGCAGGTGAGCACCAAAGTAGGTATGCACCCGGCACCATGAACCGACGTGCCACAGCTTCGGGGTCCCGTCCATTCCCCCCGCAGCGAGGTAGTTTCCGTCCGGCGAGAATGCCACGCTGTTGGCGCCGCCGCCATCAAGAGTACTAACACACTGCAAGGTCTCGACATCCCAGACCTTGACAGCGTCATGGCCAGCCGTAGCGACCAATGAGCAGTCCGGCGACATCGCGGCATCGTTGACGGGCGCCGAATGACCGACGAACACCGCGAATGTGGACCCGGTCGCTACTTCGGTGAGTGCGGCGGTCTGGTCCGAGCTAGTCGTGAGGATCCAGGCCCCGTCGCAGACGAACCGCGCCGAATTCACCTCGTTCTGTGCGGCAACGGGCGTTACCGGCACTCCGGCGAGCACGCTCCAAACCGTGCAGCAGTTTCCGCTGTTCTGGGTTCCATACCCGCCGACGACAACGAGCGTGCCGGCCGCCGAAATGTCGACCGTCCAAACTGCGCCCGAGTGCAGGAAGGTCTGAGACACAGTACCTGATGGGATCTGCCATAGCCTCGCCGTATTGTCCATCGCCCCGGCCGTGACCATCAGGGACCCATCCGTTGAGATCGCGATCGCTACCACCCGATCCTCATGCCCCACGAAGTCCGATCCAATCTGGTCGCCGGTTTCGGCGTTGAATAGCCGCACCCTTCCATCAACGAACCCGACCGCCACAAAAGATCCGTCTGGAGCCCAAGATGCGCAGGTCACACCAATGGCTGGTACGTCAAGGATCAAGTCCGTCGGACACCCAGCCACAACATCAGGTGCTCCGTTTGCGATAAACGCCACAGCCAACGCGAATCCGCCTAACAGGGATTTCATCAGGAATGCCTCCGCATAAGGGATCAGATTGGCGCTCGCAGCCCGGCCACGCCGAACCCTTTCCCGCACGTCAGGAAGTCGCCAACCGGAGTTACGTGCGCCGAACCCGGGGCCGGAGCGCACAACTTGTCTGAAAAATCCACTCGATCGCGGGCGCGCGGGCTTAGAGACGCGGCCATCCTAGGTTGCCCCAGACGGCTGACGCCGCCTATCATTGGTATTGCGCTGGGCCACACCGGCAGTAACCGACCACCATTTCCGGCCCTGCGCATACGCAACCAAGAGCGTCAGGGGAGGATGTGCCATGTCGGAAACCTCGGATCGCGGCGCCGATGACAGGCCGGACCCCGTCGACGCCAGGCCTGAGCATCCGCCCCAAAAGGCAGTTCCGGACGAGGCCGCTCCCTCGGAGGCGGTCACGCAACTGACCGCGTTTCTTTCCGCCGCGGCGGATGGTGACGCGGCTGCGCGGGCGCGCGCGTGGCGGGATGCGCAGGCGGAGTTGCGGCGGATCGCCAAGGCGCTGTTGTCCCGCGAGGGTCAGCGCGGCGACCTGCAGACCACGGTTCTGATCCAGGAGGCCTACCTTCGGCTCGATGGTGGGGCCAAGTCCGTGAAGTGGGAAAGCCGGCGACAGTTCTTTGCCAGCGCCGGAAAGGCCATGCACCGGTTTCTCGTGGATCAAGGGCGCAAGCGCGGGAGACGCAAGCGCGGCGGCGGGCGTAAGGCCGAGGAGTTGACCGACATCGCTGACGTGTTTCATGATCCCGACTTGGCGATCGACCTTGACGAAGCGCTGCGTAGGCTGGCGGAGCTCGACCCCGATGATGCCGAGATTGCCAGGTTGCGCTCCTTTTGCGGGCTAACGAACGATCAGATTGCCGAGGCGCTTGACTGCTCAGCAAGGAAGATCGATCTGGATTGGCGACGGATCAGGGCCCAACTCATGAGGTGGTTGTCGTCGGAATAGCGCCTCATTCGTAAGGCCGGGCCATGTTGCGAGCCAAATCGGCCGCGACTCCCGACGCCGCGCTAAGTGTGGCCGATCATCTCGGAGGGCCACGGTGGACCCGAAGTGGCGTCGAATAAAGGACATCTTCGAACAGATCGTCGAAGCGGCGCCAAGCGAGCGTGACGCGCTGCTGCGCGACGCCTGCGGCGGCGATGATGACCTCCGCGCTGAAGTGGAGGCGCTGCTTGCGCGCGACGCGGGCCCGGGCGCGCGTTTTCTTGATCCGCCGCCCACCGAACCTTCGCCGACAGACCACGGTCCTCTCGGCGCCCGCGCGCCGGGCTGGGCAACCCGTCTCATCAATCGCAAAGTCGGCCGCTATGCGATCGTGCGGGCGCTTGGCCACGGCGGGATGGGTTGCGTATTCGAAGCCACGCAGGAGCGCCCTTCGCGATCCGTCGCGCTCAAGATCGTGCACCCGGGTCTCAGCGCGCCTTCGGCCCTCGCGCGCTTCCGGCTCGAATCCGAGATTCTCGGCCGGCTGCAGCATCCGAACATCGCCCAGGTGTACGAAGCGGGCGTGCACGAGGCGGATGATGGCCCGATTCCATTCTTCGCGATGGAGCTCGTCCCCGGCGCAAAGAAGCTGCGCGACTACGCCACGGAGCGCGAGCTGACGGTTCCGCAGTTGCTTGAGCTGTTCATCAAGGTGTGCGACGCGGTACACCACGGTCATCAGAAAGGCGTCATTCACCGCGACCTGAAGCCCGCGAACATCCTTGTCGGAGGCGACGGCGAACCGAAGATCATCGATTTCGGCATCGCCGCGACCAGCGACGCGGACATCATGATGACCCAGCAGACGCGAACCGGGGACCTGATCGGCACCCTTCGATACATGAGCCCTGAGCAGGTCACCGGCGACCGGAGGCAGATCGACGCGCGATCCGACATCTATTCGCTGGGATTCGTGTTGTATGAACTGCTGACGGGTCGCGCTCCATACGACACGTCCGGCATTGACGCCTACCGGGCGATCCAGCAGGACGAGCCGCGACGGCCGAGCACGATCGACCGGCGGCTGCGCGGCGATATCGAGGCGATCTTGCTCAAGGCGCTAGAGAAGTCGCCGGAGCGGCGTTACGAATCCGCCGCCGCGTTCGCCAAAGACCTGCGCGCCTATCTGAACGGTGACCCGGTCAGCGCGAGCGTGCCCGGCCCGGCGGACCGAATCGGCAGGTACATCCAGCGACGACCGTGGCAGGCGACGACGATCGCCGCGTCATTGCTCGTGTTGGCGCTGGCGAGTGTGACGGTGGTGGTGTGGAGAGCGTGGGGCGAGGCGCAGAGTGCAGCCGCACTGGCGCAGAGTGCGACCGATCGGGCGAAGAAAGAGGCCGATCGCGCCACGCGCCTCGCAAGGGAATCACGGACGGCGAAACTACTGGCGGTCGACGCCGCACTTAGCTCAAACGATCCGGCAACGGCGAAGAAGCTGATCGAAAAGACTAAAGCACTCCTTGAGGAACTCGGCGAGGAGACGACGCCTTGGGAGATCCGGCATCTAGCGAGTCGGGTGGATCAAAGCCTGTCGACGCGAAACAAAGGCGACACCCTGCTGACCCCTGGCGAGATCGGCTTCGCGGTCGAGCCGAACGGCACGCGCGTGGCGATTGCGCGCCCGGACGGCTCGCTGGCAATTGCTGATTTCGAAGCTACGGACAACGATTCGGAAACAATACTTGCTGACAAGCGCCGCCCGTGCAAGGCGGTCGCGTGGAGCCATGACGGCACGTTCCTGGCCGCCAGCCCGCGTGAAGGTGGCCCAGACCGCTGTGTTCGAATCTGGCGTGGCGCCAATCTTGTAGGCGACCCCACGGCGAACCTTGACCTCCCGGCGGACTCGATGGGAACGCTGGCGTTCCACCCCAAGCAGCCGATTCTCGCGATCGACGGCAGGCGGACTGAAGACGGGAAGCCCGGTGAGATTCTGTTGTGGAACCTGGCGAACGTCGAAATGAACCCGCACGACTATAAACGAGTGGCCACACCAACTTCGAAGAACGAGAGCATTGCGTGGAGCGCTGACGGTGGGCTAATTGCGACTGCGAAACTTGAGGACAACGAAATCCACGTTCTCTACTGTCCCGAGTGGGCTGATATCGGGGAGTCGCTTCGGGGGGTTACGCTGCAGGCTCACACACACCACGTGATGGATCTGGCGTTCGCCCCGTCGGGCTCGGGGCGCATCCTGGCTTCTGCCTCGATGGACGAAACCGTGCGGCTGTGGGACCTGAGCCAACTCCCGAAGCCGCAGGACGCGGATTCAATCAACTTGGAGCCCTTTGACGTATTGCGCGGCCACGGCGGCGGCGCGAAATGCGTCTGCTTTGACCCGTGGGGGCGGCGCCTATTTGTCGGCGATCTTGAACGCACGATTCACGTGTGGGATGTGGAGAACATCGAGGACCGGGAGGCGCCGACACCGATCCGCGCGCGCGTCAATACTCTTCGTGGGCATGAAACCGCCGTCTATCGTGTTCAGGCGCTGCGGGATGGTCTGCTTGCGAGCATGTCGAGTGACGGAGCGGTGAAGCTCTGGGCGCCGGACACTGAGGATGTGCCGGTGTTGCGCGGCCATACGTCGAGCGTTCAGGCAGTGCATTTTACGTGCGGCGCGCTGTTTGCTGTCGACGGCGCGGCGAACCTGATCGAATGGGATCCGAAAACGTGTGTGCCGCGGCGATCGTGGAAGCTACAGCGATATCCGACGGACATGGCGATGTTGCGCGTCGCCAGCGACTTGGTCGAAGCCGTCGTGACTTACTCCGATCCGAAAGGGCCGAGTGAAGTCGCGATTGTGACGCTTTCCGAAGGCGCCCCTCAGACTACCTCGGTTTGCGCGGAGCCAGACGCCGGTGTGTTTAGTTGGATCGCACACTCGCGAGTCGACGCCAATGGGCAGTTTCGTCGACTTGTCGTTGGGCTGAAACACGCCGCCAAGCTGCTCGTTTGGAATCGCGGCGCCGATGGTTGGGGCGAACCGAACACTCTCGATCTGGAAGGAGCGGGCGGAAACGTCTATTCGATCGTGGCGCTGGATCCGAATGCGCGCTGGGTTGCGGTGAGCGTCGTCCCGGAGGGCGGGGCCGATCCGACACAGTCGTTTTTCGTCCTCGACGTCACCAACGGGACGAAGTTCAAGACCCCGTTTGAAGAAAGCAAATCCAAGTCCGCCCGGTTGGCCTACCGTGAACCGCGTGGCGGTTCTGCTGGCCTTCTTGCCGTCGGGACGCGCGGCGGCGACATTCTGCTGTTCGAGGTGTCCAATGGCGGACACGACGTCACATTGCGACTGTTCGGCACGCTTGAAGGTCACAGCCATAGCGTGACGGCGTTGGCGTTTCATCCGAAAGAGCCACGCCTCGTCTCCAGCGCCGAGTTCGAGCCACTCCGCGTGTGGGACCTCAACACCAAGACAGAGGTCGCGACACTTCACGGCCACCCCTACCACGCGTCGTGTCTCACCTTTGATCCAAACGGGCGCTGGCTGGCTTCCGGGTCGACCGGCGGGCTGGGCGGTGACAATGTTGTCCGACTCTGGGAAGCCCCGACGGTCTTGGGCGACCCGAGCAACCGGACTGTGGCCGAGCGTAACGCAATGATCGACCGAGCCAACGCGATGCGGGCCGCCAGCGAAGCCCGACGCCTCCTCCGCACAATGAAGACCGTGGACGAGGTGGTGGACCTGATGCGGGATGATCCGACGCTACCGGAGGCGATCCGCGGACTGGCCACGAGGGACTTTGTAGCCGGACTGCCAATTCCCGACCGCCACCCCGAGAAGAAATAGCCCGGTCCTTCGACTCGCCCGCTCGATGGCCCCCCAACAAATTCGGACTTTCCATGCGCTCAGCGTTCCCAGCCGGCGCACTGTAGATTGGGGTGAACGATCCGTGTCGCCCGCCCCCATCACGGCACGTGAACGCGTTGGCCGCTGGCCCGTGCGCGTGCCAGGTTCAAGAAAACAACTGGAGGTCCGTGATGAGAACATCCCGAATTCTTGGCGTTGTTTTTCTCGCGTCGCTGCTCGCCCCTGTGTTCGCATCAGTAGCCAACGCGTGCCCGTCGGGTTCGCTCCTTACATTCCCACCCGACGACATCATCCGTGCCAACTGGGCTCCGGATGACTCGGTTGTCGCCACTGGAGCCTGGGACAAGACGGTGCGATTCTTCGACCCAATGACCGGCGCTGAAGTCGGCGCCCCGCTTGTCGGACACACGGATCGCGTAGTTGATCTCAGGTTCTCCGAAGATGGCGCGCGTATTGTGACCGCCGGAGGATTCGATAGCACAGCTCGAATCTGGAACGCCGCAACCAAATCGGAGTTGTATGCCTTTCCGCACGCAGGCGCCGTATGGGCGGTGGACGTGGCGCCGGACGGATCACTCGTTGTCGTCGCCGGTTACGGATATGACGAAACCGACCACTGTGTGCTTTGGGACGCGTTGACGGGAATGCCGCTCCGCCCTATTCGGGCTCACGGATTGTCTGTAAATGACGTAGATTTCGTATGCGGTGGGACAGTCATCCTCACCGCCAGTTCGGACGGGACCGCCAAGCTCTCAAGAGTCTCCGATGGCCTCCCGTTCCGGACTTTCATGGGCCATGGCGCCGAGGTCAATGATGCCGCGATGTCGCCGAACTGCGCGTTGGTCGCGACGGCGAGTAACGACTACACGGTCAAAATCTGGTGTGCTGAGACCGGAGAGTGCATTCGAACTCTCGATGGGTTTGCGGGCAGGATGAACGCCGTGTCGTTCTCGGCGACCGGCGACCTGCTCGTGACCGCCGGAGAGGACGGCACGGTCAAAGTGTGGCGCGTAGAAACATGGGCGTGCGTCGACACATACTTCCAAGCCCACGAGCCCGTGGCTCCCATCTACGACGCGAGGCTGTCCCACGACAACCAGCGCCTACTCACCGCAGGCGGCGCTGAAATGAGCGCGCGCCTTTGGTCGACATGTGGAGCGACCCCGTGTCCGGGGGACCTAACCGGCGACCGAATCGTGGGGCTCGATGACCTGGCAGGCGTGCTCATGGTGTTTGGAGAGTCCGGCAACCTTTGCGCGCAGCCGGTCGCCGACATTGACAACAACGGCGCAGTCGACCTGGCCGACTTGGCTGGCCTCCTCTCCGTCTTTGGTACGGCGTGCGACTAAAACGGTGTCCTCGTCCGCTTGCGCCCGCTTCACACGGGATCTTCCGATGAAGTGGCTACGGCGTTCTTTGGTCGGGCTGGCGCTGTGCGGGGCGATCCTGCTGATGATCAGCGCGGAATACACGGTCGCGTACTGGTCCGCCGACGGGACGTTACGCGTTGGACTACGACACGGCGGCTTCGAAGTGCGGTGGCCGGGCTACCCGGAGCCGCACTTCGCGGGGCTCACGGTTCAGGAGGCGCATGCGGAAGATGAATGTCCCTTTCCGCCAATCCCGCCGCCAATTCCGTGGGTCATCAACTATTTTGCGCCAGATAGAAGTGTCGTCGTGCCGCTATGGTGGGTCGTGCTCGGCCCGCTGGCGCTGCTGGCGTCGATCCGATTCGCTGTGTGGACCGGCGTGTCGTTACACGCCCTGTGCTGGGGGCGGATTGGTCGGCGGACACGGAGTGACTCCGCCAACGCGTATGCGCCGCAGGGATACTGCTTCCGGTGCGGCTACCCGATGGACCCGGGCGTATGTTCCGAGTGCGGCGCGAGCGTGACCGCCGAACGGTTGCTTCCGGCGCCCAAAGGCAGTCTCCGCGCGCGACGCGTCATGGTCGCGATGAGCTTTGCCGGGATCCTCGGCGGGTTGTTCGCCGGCTATCGGGCGGCGTCGCGCGTCGACTGGTTGAACCTCGCGCCGGCGCGGGCGCTGGTCGTGTTTCAGGACAAATCGCCGAACTGGGCCACCGCCAGACTCTACGATCGACTCATCGCCGGGCGACTCAGCAAGGGAAGCGTCCGGGCATTTCTCGATCGCGTGGTACGCACGACCCTTCGCGTCGAGGTGAAGGGAGCCCTCGTCCAGTACGGGCGCCTGCCGGTGGATGGCGGTCCCGGGATGCCACGGCTCCAGGTGTGGCGGGGCTTCGAGTTCCGCGTCCCGAAGACGAGATCCGCCGGTTTTCGGATCATGGAGCTGGGCTGGGAAGTGCTTGTGGACGGCCAGTTGCTGGAGCGGATCGTCGAACCGCGCCCGTTTCAAATCGAGCATGAGACGACCGTTTCGGGCGCCTGGCCGCAAAGGCATCCTCCAGATATCGCCCTACCGAATCTATCGCCGGGCGATCACAGCGTTCAGGTGACGCAGCGGCTGGGGCTGTTTCGGGACGGCAAGCTGCTGTACGACAAGACGGACTCGAAGACGGTCTCGTTCGAGGTGACTCCGCCGGCGCAGTCAGAAGGCATTGTGAATCTGAGTGTCGCGGAATGGAAGGATGATTCACGTGGACCGGTTCGGCTCAAGCTCCGCGAAGTCGCGGACTCTGGGCCTCAGTGGCCCCCCAACTTCCTTTGGATCGCGCACGAAACCCCCGCTTATTGCGGGTCTTTCACGGACTATGTTCCAGGCCTAGGCTGGTGTGGCGACTGGCGACCGCATCGGTTGGAACTTGTCATGGCGGGCGAGTTTGCGGCGCATTTGCGGGGATATCTCTGGATCCAACCCGCAGGCGGTTCACCCAGGAGACTATTCCGGCTCAACGTCCTGCCGGGAAAGGTGGACGCCGCGATCAGGCTGGACGGCTGGCCGGTGGGGAGTGGCCCTGTCACGTTGTGGATCGTGCCGATCGTCGCGACTGAGGAGTCGGAGCCTCGATGGGGCGTCAATGCGATGCGCTATGATTTTGTCCCCAGTCCTTCAGGGGGTGATCGGCCCGGGTTCGGGGATTGGGATCTTGCAAACGTGTCGAACGCAACCTTCGACCCCACGATGAAGTCGGACCACGACTGGTCAACCGATTACAGCTGGCGCCTGGTGGGTTCGCCGCCTGAGTGGCGCTTCGCCCCCGCCGTGCCGCTGCCGGCGGGCCCACTGCCCGCAGCTGGCGGCAATCAATCCGAATAATCCTGCGATTTTCTGTGCGCTCCGCGCGCGCCGACGGCGCACATCTGGGTGGAGCGGCTTGGCCGCCGAGTCCCGGAGAACACGCAGATGGAAGCTGAATTGTTCAAGCGCGCCCAGGAGTTGTTCGCGCGGGCCGTGCAGCTACCCGCTGATGAACGCGGCGCGTATCTCATCGAGGCGAGCGGCGGGGACGCTGCGCTTCGCGCCGAAGTGGAGCAGCTGTTGCGGCACGACGCGGAGATTGGCTCACGCTTTCTGGAGCCGGACGACCGCGCTGACCAGACACAGAATACGCCGGCCCCCGACGAAGCGCCGCCAGTCTCGGGCCCCACGATTGTCGGCTACGAACTGTTGTGCGAACTCAGTCGCGGCGGCCAAGGCGTCGTATATCAGGCGCTGCAACGTTCTACAAAACGAAAAGTGGCGATCAAAGTGCTGCTGGAGGGACCATACGCCTCCAAAGCCGCGCAACGCAGGTTTGAGCGCGAAGTTGAACTGATCGCCCAACTGAAACATCCGAATGTCATTGGGATTTTCGATTCGGGCGTCACGCCGGACGGGCGGCACTACTACGTCATGGACTACGTGCGGGGTGTTCCACTTCACCGATACGCGCGCGAGCAGCATCTGACGCTTGAGGACACGCTTGAGTTGTTCGCGAAGGTGTGCGACGCCGTTCAGTATGCCCACCAGAAGGGCGTCATTCACCGCGATCTGAAGCCGACGAACATTCTGGTGGACGGAGATGCTCAACCGAAGCTGATGGACTTCGGTCTTGCGCGATTGCTCGCCGGGCCGGACCAGTCAGTCGTGTCGCTCAGCCAGTCTATCGTAGGCACATTGCCGTACATGAGCCCCGAGCAGGCGCGCGGCAATGCGGAGGAGATCGATACGCGGACGGATGTATACGCGTTGGGCGTCATTTTGTACGAACTGCTGACCGGGTGTTATCCGTATCCGGTCGCCGGCGAGATGATTCAGGCGCTTCGCCACATCACCGAGACGCCGCCCACACCGCCCAGCCGGAGTTGGAAGCCGGACGCGGGTGTCAGCCGAGGATCGACGCCGACTGCGCGCGGCGGGCATTGTCCGATCGACGAGGAAGTGGAGTCAATCGTGTTGCGCGCCCTGGCTAAGGAGCGCGAGCGGCGCTACCAGAGCGTCGGCGAGTTGCGGCGCGACGTTGCGCATTACCGGTCCGGCGAGCCTATCGAAGCGAAGCGGGACAGCGGTTGGTACGTGCTGAAGAAGCAGTTGCGGCGCCACCGCGTTCCGGTTGTGACTGCGGTTGTGCTGTTGGGTGTGTGCCTGGTCGCGATGGTCACTTCGCTCGCGCTGTGGCGGCAGGCCGCGCAGGCTGAGCGACGAAAAGCCGAGTTACTTACGGCAGTGGCAGCGACCATGGATGCGATTTGTCCAATGCTCGACCCGGCGGCGAACATCGAGCCGGATCGAAACAAGGTCGTTCGCGCCGCGCGGGCCGCCGCTGAGCAGGACCTGGCCCGCTGCTTTTCCGAGGTTCCCGGGCTTGAAGCAAACGTCCGATTCGCGCTGGCAGCCGTGTCGACAAGGATTGGCGACTTCGAGCGTGCCAAATCGGAGGCGGAACGCGCAATCGCATTGCGAAGCGAAGAGTTTGGGGCGCAGAGCATTGAAGCAGTCGCCGCCAAGCGATTGCTCATGCGAATCGAGGCTTGGATTCGCCATTACGAATCGGAGTCGCTGGGTTCAGCGCAGTCCGACGCTCGATCAGGCCAAGACGGTCAGCAAGCGCGATCACACTTGGGCCCCGTCGAACCCTCGCTCCAGAAGGCAATCGCTGGCCGCTATGTCGATCAGGCGGGCGCCACGCTGCTCATCGAACCGGCGGGCGAGGAACTTCGCGCCCAGATTCACTGGTCGCCTCCCAACGGCCCCGTGACGCATGCAATCATCGTCCAAGACCCCGAGGGTGGTCTCATGTTCGATGACGGGCACGCTACATACACGGTGGCGGTCCACAAAGACGCCGATGGCGCGCCCGACACACTGTCGATCTTGACGCGGACGTACCGCCGAGTCCAGAAAAGCGGATCGGCATCGAAGGCGCCCGGTGCGCTGGCAGTCGGCGCGACAAGCCGCCCGACCCCGAAACCCGCTTCGGCTTCTGCTGAAGGCAGACCGCCTATCGACGACAGCGTCGTCGTAATCGTCGGCGCGACGGGGAAAGCGATCAATGAACTGGTCGCAGAGGCCGAGTCGCGCGGCTTCAGCGGCGCGGTCCTGACCGCGATCGACGGCGAGGTCGTTTGCGCGGTGGCCGTCGGAAACGCCGACCTGGCGCATCAGTCGTCCAACACGCCGGCGACGTTATTCGAGATCGCGTCCGTTACCAAGCAGTTCACCGCCGCCGCGATCATGTGGCTCGTTGACGAGGGCAAGGTCCGACTCGATGACTCGATATCCACCTACTTGCCAGGGGTTCCCGAGGATTGCCGGGCGATTACGGTCGAGCACCTGCTGCGGCACACCTCCGGAATTCCCGGAACCAATTCAACAGGGAGCGGCGACGACATTGAGTGGGTCCAGCCCTTTTTCCTGAAAGGCGGGCCCGTTCACGCGCCGGGGACACACTGGGAGTATTGGAATCAGGGGTACGCGCTGCTGAGCGAGATTGTCCGCCGCGCCTCCGGCGTCGAGTACACCGAGTTCTGTCGAGAGCAGTTGTTCAAGCCGGCCGGGATGACGTTGACCTGCTTCACCGGCGATCCGGCGCCGGCGGGCGCGGAAGTCGCGGTAGGGAGCGGCGCAAGCCGCGCGCGCTCCGCGCTCGAACATCCATACGGAAGCTACGGCTTCCAGTATCGCGGAATGGGTGGCGTCGTGACCAACGTGTGGGATTTGTGGCGCTGGGATCGCGCGCTTGCGGGTACTGCAGTCCTCAGCGAGGCGGCGAAATCAACACTCTTCGAACGCGGTCTCGGCGGCTATGCGCTCGGTTGGTTCGTCGAGCGCGACGTTCAGGGCCAACTGGTACATAAACACAGTGGAAGCGTGCGCGGGTTCTGTGCAGATGTGCGGCGGTACCCGGAACGCGACGCATTCATCGCGGTCCTGGCCAATCGGGATGATGCGCCGGCGGGCGAGATTGCGGCGCGCATCGAGGCGTTGTTGTTCGAATGAGGACGGCCGGACGACCAGTTGGCGAGGCGGCTCGCGAGAGCTCGAATACGAGAGTCTCCACCTCCGGAGCCTGGGCGGGCTACTCCGAGGCGTATGGCTCTTTTCGGTGGTTCGACCATGACACAGTAGGTTCCCCGACGCAGTCACGCCCCTGGTGAGAGACGGCGCCCTGTCGCAGCTTGTCCCCTCGACCGCGTTCCCAAACACCATCTTGTACCGAGGCTCAACTTAGATACACTTAGGAGCACTCTGAAGGCTGACTACGCTCGATAAGGCCCTGCGCCAATGGAGGACGAGCGCCAACGTTCGGTGCTTTCGGGCGGATTGCCGGGGAGATCGTCAGTTCCGGCATTCCGCACTGATAGGCCATCTGGGCGAACAGGCCGCCACGTTCTAGGCGGGGTGACAAGAACGGCGAAGAACAGTCGAATCGCACGGGCTGGGATGGTTAGGGCTGCCCCCCCCCCTACGCTGTCGAAGCCATCGTGCAGAATGTCGTGATGAGGGCCACCCGTCGTTGGCCAATCACACATTCCGTGAGACGCAACAGTCAAATAGGCTTGGCCCCCGGATGAGGCAAAATGCATGGCGAAGATCGAAGGTAATCCGGATGCGCGACCTTTTCTCGATGCAGTCGAAGCCGCTGAATCTGCACTGGCCAAGAATTCGGCATACGTCAAGGACTCGAAGGCCAGGCTGTCCAAAGCGAAGCGGACACTTACCGGCACATCACCGATCTCCGCCTCTACGAAGGAGCTTACAACCTATCCCAAAACCCCTTTGAGCAGGAGCAGCGCGCATCCGAGGTGTAGGAATCCCTGGTAGAGCATGGTGGACTTTTCCCAGCGGATGCACAGGCGGCGGAAGTTCTGGATCCAGGCGATGGTGCGTTCGACGGTCCAGCGGCGTTTGTAGCGACGCAGCGCGCGGCCGTCCTGGGTGTGGTTCTCGGGCTTGCGGTTACGCCGGTGCGGCGAGATCAGTTCGACGCCCTGCGCGGCCAGTTCTTCATCCAGCGCGTCGCTGTCATACGCCTTGTCGCCGATCAGCCGCTCGGGCATCTCGCGCGTCAGCATGAAGTCGAA
>JAGQOO010000420.1 GCA_020427345.1 Phycisphaerales bacterium
CCCCGGCCTTCTTCCTCGTGGTTGCGCGAGCGCCGCCACGCCCCGTCCCCCGCGCCGCCTTGTCCCCGGCCATCCCGGCGAGGGCCAAGCGTAGACCACGCAGGCGCCCGCTCTCGCCCGCCTCGGCGATCGCGTCGATGGCCGCGATGCTCTCGAGCACCGCCCGCATGGCCTCGTTGCCCTTGTTGCCGGTCCCGGTCCCGTCCCGCCCGCCGCTGCGGGCGACCGCCTGCTCGACCGTGTTGACCGTCAGCACGCCGAAGCCGACCGGCACGCCGGTGTCGAGCGCCACGTCCATGAGCCCGCGCGTGATGGCCTCGGCGATGTACCGGTCGTGGTCGGTCTCGCCCCGCACCACGCACCCAAGGGCGACAACGCCCCGCACGCCCTTGATGAGCGCGGCCTCCATCGCGAGCAGCGGCAGTTCGTACGCGCCCGGCGCCTCGATGATCGCCAGGTCGCCGGCCTTGCCCCCCGCCGCCTCGTATTCTCGGACCGCCCCTTCGAGCATGTGGTCGGTGATCGTGCGGTTGTACGCGCTGGCGACGATCGCCACGTCGGGCGGACGAGTA
>JAGQOO010000421.1 GCA_020427345.1 Phycisphaerales bacterium
GCCGGGCGAGAGCCTGGTGGAGACGATGCGGCGCCGCGAGCAGCGGCGCGCCGGAGGCGTCGGGCCGCTGTTCCCGACGCGCGCTCCGTCCCCGGCTCCGGGGACCGGCCGCACGCGCGAGCCGCTCGAGGTCTACGAGGTGCCCGGCAAGCCGTTCGCCCCGCCGCCGCACCGCGCGGAGGCGCGCGAGGCGCCGCCCTCCGTCCCCGCCGACCACGACCCGACGGCGCCCGTCCTGCAGGTCGCGCGCACGTACCTCATCCGCGAGGTGCACGACGAGGAGGGCGGCTTCGAGATCATCGACCAGCACGCGCTGCACGAGCGCATCAACTTCGAGGCGCTCAAGCGCGACGTCGAGAGCGGCGTCCCCGAGATGCAGCGCTTCCTCGTGCCGGAGCTCGTGGAGGTCAGCCGCGACGAGATCCGCCGCATCGAGCCGCACCTCGACGAGCTGCGCGCGATCGGCATCGACGTCGCGGTGTTCGGCGAGACGACGCTCGCCGTGCACGGCGTGCCCGTGCGGCTGCGCCGGCCGGAGCCCGAGGCGCTCGTGCGCGAGATCCTGCGCTC
>JAGQOO010000422.1 GCA_020427345.1 Phycisphaerales bacterium
CCGCGAGCTCGCCGTAGGCGGTCACGCGAATCTCACGCGCGCCGCCCGCGAGCTGCGCGAGCAGGCGACCCAGGCGACGCGCCACCTCGAGGTGCGGCGCGAGCTTCTGCGCGGCATCCCCCGAGAGCGAGGGCACGTTCACGCCGTTCTCGATCGTGCCGTGCTTGAGGTAGGCGACGATCTGATGCGCGATCTGCACGCCGACGCGCTCCTGCGCTTCGTCGGTCGACGCGCCGAGGTGCGGCGCGAGCACGACGTTGTCGAGCTTCAGCAGCGGGTGATCGGCGGCCAGCGGTTCCTTCTCGAACACGTCGAGCGCGGCGCCGCGAATCTTCTTGCTCTCGAGCGCGCGCACGAGGGCGGCCTCCTCGACGATGCCGCCACGCGCCGCGTTCATGAGGAGCGCGTTCTTCTTCATCTTCGCGAAGGCCGCGTCGTTGAAGAGGTACTTCGTGCTCGGGACGAGCGGCGTGTGAATCGAGATGAGGTCGGCGCGCGTGAGCAGCTCGTCGAAGCTCACGAGCTCGACGCCGAGCCGCTTCGCCTCTTCGGCGCTGAGCACCGG
>JAGQOO010000423.1 GCA_020427345.1 Phycisphaerales bacterium
GCACCCGGCTCGTGCTTCCGGTGGGCATCGCCTACGGATCGGACACGGCGCTGGCGGAGCGTCTCCTGCTCGAGGTGGCACGGCGCAATCCGCGGGTGCTTCGGGATCCGGCGCCCACCGCGGTCCTGACCGGCTTCGGGGACAACTGCCTCGACATGAGCATGAGGGTGTTCGTGGAGAACGTGGGCGACATGCTTTCCGTGCGGCACGAGCTCAACCGCGGCATCGATCAGGCCTTCCGCGATGCGGGCATCGAGATCGCCTTCCCGCAGCGCGACCTGCACTTCCGCGGACCGCTTCAGGTACAGGTGGAGGCACCGACGCGGCTCGCCGACGAGCGGGTGACCGAACGAGCGGTCGCCGAGAGCGGCGAATGATCCCGTCGCCGGAGGCTTGACCGGCCGCAGGCCAGGTGTCACGCTACGCCCCCATGAATCGAATCTCCCTCGTCCCGATCGCGGTCATGGCGGCCCTTTTCAGCTGCTGCACTAGCGTCGAACGCGCCTATCCTGGTCACTCGTACGCCCAGGTCTTGCACGCGTCCCAGGTCGTTGCGGAGAGCC
>JAGQOO010000424.1 GCA_020427345.1 Phycisphaerales bacterium
GTTCGTTTCGGATTACAGGCCTTTGCTCACAATGTATTTCACGAGATCGACGACTCGGTTGGAGTAACCCCACTCGTTGTCGTACCAGCTCACGAGCTTGAAGAACTTGCTGTTCAGCTCGATGCCGGAACCGGCGTCGAAGATGGAGCTGCTCTGGTCGTGGATGAAGTCGGTGCTGACCACTTCGTCGCTCGTCCAGGAGAGGACGCCCTTGAGGTAGGTCTCGCTGGCCTTCTTCATCGCGGCGCTGATCTCGGCGTAGCTGGTTTCCTTCACGGTCTTCACGGTGAGGTCCACGGCGGAGACGGTCGGCGTCGGAACGCGGAAGGCCATGCCGGTCAGCTTGCCCTTGATCTCCGGAATCGCGAGACCGACGGCCTTGGCGGCACCCGTGGCGCTCGGGATAATGTTGATCGCGGCGCTGCGGCCACCCTTCCAGTCCTTCTTCGATGGGCCGTCCACGGTCTTCTGCGTGGCGGTGTAGGAGTGGATGGTGGTCATGAGGCCTTCCTCAATGCCGAAGCCCTCCTTCAGAAGGACGTGGCAGATCGGAGCC
>JAGQOO010000425.1 GCA_020427345.1 Phycisphaerales bacterium
ACGGCTGGTGGAATCCCTGGTTCATGCTGTTGATGCTGGCGTCCACGGTGGTGGACTATCTTTGCGGAATGGCCATCGCGAAGGAGGGGGCTTCGCAGGCTCAAAGGAAAACGGCACTGTGGGTGTCGGTGGTGGGAAATCTGGCGGTGCTCGGGTTTTTCAAATACTGCGGCTTTGCTGTCGGCAGTGCCAGTATGGTCGCTGAGTCGCTGGGGCTGGGTGCATTTGAAGCGCCTGAGTTCGTTCGTAACATCGTGCTGCCGGTTGGTATTTCCTTCTACACGTTTCAATCGATGAGCTACAGCATCGACCTCTATCGCGGTCATGCGCGGCCTGCTCCATCGTTTATCGATTTTGCCTGCTACGTGAGCATGTTTCCGCAACTGGTCGCCGGCCCCATCGTCCGCTACGGCAGCGTGGCTGAGCAGTTGCGCTCGCGGGAGCACACCATCGAGGGATTCGTCACTGGCATCACCCGATTCAAGGTCGGCTTTGCCAAAAAAGTGCTGCTGGCGGATCCAATGGGAATGATGGCCGATGCCTGCTTCGGTGCTGG
>JAGQOO010000426.1 GCA_020427345.1 Phycisphaerales bacterium
CGTTTGTCACGGTCGTATCCGCGCCGAACCGCTCGCGCTGCACCGCCAGCGCGCGGAGTACGTCGCCGCGCATCGTCTCGCTGTCCGTCCCGGACTGCACGTCGCGCAGCGCGGCGATCGGGACGGCGGGGACCTCGACGTGGATATCGATGCGCTCGAGCAGCGGGCCTGACACGCGCGACAAGTAGCGATCGATCTGCGGCGCCGAGCATTTGCACGGCTTGCGCGGGTCGGTGAAATACCCGCACGGGCAGGGATTCATCGCCGCGACGAGCATGAAGTTCGCCGGGAACTCGACCGCGCTATGCGCCCGGGCGATCGTGACGACCCCGTCCTCGAGCACCTGCCGCAGCGATTCGAGCACGTTGCGGCTGAACTCCGGGAACTCGTCGAGGAAAAGCACGCCGTGGTGGGAGAAGGACACCTCGCCGGCCTGCGGGATCGTCCCCCCGCCCACGAGCGCGGGAATGGAGATCGAATGATGCGGATGGCGCACAGGCCGCGTGGCGATCAGGCTCCGCTCGCGGCCGAGCTTGCCCGAGGCGGAGTAGATGC
>JAGQOO010000427.1 GCA_020427345.1 Phycisphaerales bacterium
CTCCCGGCGCGTGGGGCCAGGAAATCGTTGAATGGTCAGACGGGAACTCACCAACAGCGCCAGTGCTAAATGTCCATTACTCGAAGAACGATGTCCTCGGGACTATTACGATTCTCGATGGCGCGGGGCGTGACTTTCACTTTTTCGCGAAGGACGCAAATGGAGTCGAAGGTAACGGGAACATCGATCGCATTACGATCGATCCGAACGCTACCGGCGACTTTACGATCCTGATTGACCATCCGGACGCCGGGGTGCCATGCTTTCGGCGCAGCCGTAAGCATGCCTATGTGGCTAGCAGTGCCTGTGGCCCAATGATGATGGAGGAGTGATGCGTATTCGAATCGGGATTGCGTTTGTCGTCGCCGCGCTGGCGGCCTCGCCGGCAGCGGCGGAGCCGTACCGGATCGCGTACGAGGGGAACGATTTTCCCGAGGACGAGGGTTGGCATCGGGTCACAACGGGCGGCGGGGCCGAGCGGACGCTGGAGGACGGCGTCTTGACGCTTGATGGTCTGGCAAGCATCGAAACCAACGACGTTTACAGCATGAG
>JAGQOO010000428.1 GCA_020427345.1 Phycisphaerales bacterium
CGAGCAGTTCCAAGGCCTGCGCCGGCACGGTAACCGGGTGCTGCTCGGCATCCGCCAACGCCAGCTCAAAGCTGAGGTCGCGCTCGGCGGCCAGTTCGGCCACCTGCGCCAATTGGGCCCGCAGCATCGGGCAGAGGTCTACGGTGGAGGCATCGTCCATCAGGGCGTCGGGCGATTCACCGAGCAGCATCAGGGCGGTCACCAGGTGCATCGATTGCTGCGCAGTTTCGGCCACCCGTCGCAGCGCCTGCTCGCGTCGGGTGCTGTCGGCCGGCTCCGACTGCAGCACTTCCAGCGCACCCGAAATCACCGTCAACGGCGTATGCAGCTCGTGGCTGGCGGTCTGCAGAAACTGCCGCTCGCGTTCGAGCAGGTCGGCGTTGCGTTTCAGCAAGCCGTTCACCGCGTCGGCGATGGCGGCGGATTCTGCGCTATCGCTCGGCTCAACCGAAATCTTCCCGCCAGCGCCCGCTTCGAGCTTGCCGATGTCGCCGGCCAGTCGCACCATCGGCGAAAATAGTTTGTTAAGTCCGAATACCATCAAAGCACCC
>JAGQOO010000429.1 GCA_020427345.1 Phycisphaerales bacterium
TGTGTTCCATGAAATGCGCCTTCATGAGAATCCTGTTCCAATACATCCTCTGATTCGCATCTGTCAGCGCTGGTTTTTTGCGCGCTCTGGCCTATCCTTCCGGCGAAACGATCCTCAGGAGGGCATCATGTCCGCTCACAAGCCCGGCCGCGGCCGCATCTACGACTCCATCACCCAGACCATCGGCGACACGCCGCTGGTGCGTCTCGACAAGTTCGCCGCCGAGAAGGGCATCAAGGCGAAGCTCGTCGCCAAGCTGGAATTCTTCAACCCCATCGCCTCGGTGAAGGACCGCATCGGCGTCGCCATGATCGAGGCGCTGGAAGCCGCCGGCACGATCACGCCCGGCAAGACCGTGCTGGTCGAGCCGACGTCGGGCAATACCGGCATCGCGCTGGCCTTCGCCGCCGCCGCCAAGGGCTACCGCCTCATCCTCACCATGCCCGAGACCATGTCGATCGAGCGCCGCCAGATGCTGGCGTTGCTTGGCGCCGAGCTGGTCCTGACCGAGGGTCCGAAAGGCATGAAGGGCGCCATCGCCAAGGCAACCG
>JAGQOO010000042.1 GCA_020427345.1 Phycisphaerales bacterium
TTGTCGGCGGATTCAAGAACGCGCTGTTCGGCGGCGAGGGGCTCTTCTTCGCCGAACTCACCGGCCCGGGCAATGTGTGGCTGCAATCACTGCCGTTCTCGCGGCTGGCCGGGCGCATGATGGCGGCATCGAGCGGCGGCAAGGGCGAGGGCAGCGTGCTGGGCGGGTTGGGCAATCTGCTGGACGGGGATTAGGTGTGCCGCGCTAGACCTTGGAGTGTCAAATCGGAGTCACGGCGCGCACCGTTTCAATAAACGCGTCGACATCCGATCGCTTGCCGAGCGCCGGCGCGAGCAGCAACCCGCGATCATGCCGGGACGTGTGCAGCGTCGCGGTCGCGCCATGGCGGTCCACGCTGACTACTTCACGCCACGGAACAACCGTATGGACATTGCCCGTTTGCAGGTCGATCCCGCGATTCGTGACCGCGACAAAGTGCGGACGTGTCTGTCGCAGATAAAGCGAATACGCCACTAGCGCCGCGATCGCCAGCGCCAAACCGATGCCGAGCCCGCGATCGCGCGACCAGTCGCCGGTCGTCTTGGCGCGCCAGAAATCCCACGCGGCGAACAGCGCCAAGCCGATCACCAAGACGAGTTTGGCGATCGCGTTTGGCGTGAGGCTGACCGTGTCCGCCTCGAAGATGAGTGTGTTGGCGTCGTATTCGAACGCGCACTCAGGACACTTCGCCGTTGTCGCGGTCGGGGCGAGCGGCTCTCCACAAGCCGGGCATTTGTCGGCGCGTCGGATCGACATTGGATGGCTCAGTCAGGCGCCGCTGCGGATAGCGAGACGACATAAACCCATCGCAGGTCGCGCGCGGTGCCGATCGGCAGCGCCTCAATGTCGTAGTGCAGCGGCGAAGACTCCGTCCGCTGCGCGCGCACCAGTTCGCCGAGTGGTGTCATCGCCGGGTAATGTCCGCCGATTGGCGCGATCACAAGCCGATATCCCTCCTCATAGAAATTCTCATCGGCCTCGATCAGCGCCATGCGGCCATTCCCGCGACCGGCGAGATACAGCGGGCGATCGAGGATGTCCCACCCGCCGTCGGGCTTTTTGCGCGCCACGCGCACGCTGATGTCCTCAAACCGCGCGTCAGTCGCGCAGCGAACCAGGCTGTGATAGAGGCCGACTTCGATCACGCGCCCCACGAGCCACGACCGCATCAGCAGATCGCGCCCCGACAATTCGCCCCGCCGCTCCGGCGCGACGCCGGCCGCCACCCAATCGCCCTTTTGCACGCGGGCGTTCTGGCCCTGATCGATGCGGAGCACCATTTCATTGGGCGAAGCCGTGCAGGAGATAACGCGTGCGATCGTAAAGCGGGCATGGTCCTGAATCTGCTCGCGAATGTCGGACAACTCGTCAACGCGCTCGCGCAGTTGCTCCAGCGTCGCCGTCAGCGCCAGGTTCTGACGGCGGAGTTCCTCGCGCTCGGTCAGCGCCTCGATCATTTCCTCCGTCGTCAGCTTGTGGCGCCCCTCCGGCGTCGCGACGACAACCCCGACATCCGTCAGGCCCTCCTGCGCGAAATGCAACGGCGTCAGCGCGGCGCGGGCCCATGCTGTCCAGCGCGCGGGGAGCACTGCGGCGACCGCGGACGCCGCCATCAGGATGCCGAATACGGCGGAACGAGTTGGTAGTCGGAACCATCGCATCACAAGCGCATTATGCGGCCAATCCCCGCTCGCGACGACCGGGTCACTTTGCGGTCGGCCATGCCGGGTTCGGCATGACGCGTTCGGGCAGGCGGAACGGCTCGGTCGGCCGGGCCGCGAAGCTCACTACGCCGCCGATGCGCAGATCCGCCGGCGCCCGGATCAATGCGGCGCGGCCGTCAAGGTCGAGGTTGATCGTGAGTTGATCATCATCCATCTCGAACGCGACTTCGGGTTCGCGCGTGACGGCGGCTCGATCTGTAATCAGCACCGTGACAAACACGTTACGGCGGACGCGGTCGGAGCCTTCGATCTCGATGCGCCCCCACTGTTTCTGCCGCCCCACTTCGGAGCCCAACACGGTCGGCCCGCCAAGTCGATACCAGGCGTTGCGCGGCGAGCCGAACCGCGACAGGCTGATCAGGCGCTCAAACGTGTCGGGACCGCCGCCCCGGTACTTGCGGCCGGCGAACGGGCCTTGCTGAATCTCGATTTCGCGGGCGGGACCACCGACCACCGTGATCCGCCCTTCGGCGGGCGCGAGGCGCTTCAGCCACAACGAGGCGGCGGCGTTCGTCCAGCGCAACCAGTGCGATCCGCCGATGTCCCAGACGCCGGCGTCATCCGCATTCCCTGCGAGCCGTTCCGCCGTCGCGAGATGGGCGAGGCCGATCGTCGGTTGCGTAGGGATGTTCCAGACGATGGCGGGCGTCACGCGCGGTTTCGACGCGAGCGTGCGATCAATGATGATCAGAGCGCGGTCGAGAACATAGACGTACTCTCGGGTGTAGGACTCGACCGTTCGATCGTCGTACGCCGATTTGAGGTCCAGCGCCGCGTATCCGACATCCGGCCCGGCGCCGAAGGCGAGCAGCCGCGCAACCCGGCGGTCGTGATCTTCCAGCGTGCGCGGAAACTCCTCGCACGGCCCCTCGTGCGGTCGCTGCCCCCCCATCGGTTCATAGACATGATCCTCCCAGTGATACGCCCGGGCCGGATCCTGGAACAACATGCAGTTGTGAGCGATCGTGGCGTTATAGAACTGTTCGAACTCGAACCCGCGATCGCGATCGCCCAAGTGCTGTTCGCCACGCTTGTCCGCGACGGCCTCGTCGCGAATATTGTCACCGGCGTCGACAAGCAGGTCCGCCCCGAACGCGCGCAACAGCGTATTTCCCGCGTCGAAATGCTGTCGGCGGCGAAGGTGAAACGACGCCGAATCGACCCAGATCACCGGCGATCCGTATTCCGCCGCCCCGCGAAAGACAATGGCGCCGTCGAGGTTTCGGGCGGCGGGGATGCGCGACATGTCCAGCAACGGCGCGTCGCTCGGCAGCGCCAAGCGCGCCCATCGCCATAGGCGATCAACCTCCGATCCGCCGCGCACCGCCAGGCTGTTGACCCGAAACGCCATGGTGGCCGCCGATGGAGCGCGCGTTCGGGCCGCGAGCAGTTGCGCCGTCAAAGGCCACATGCGGCGCCACGCTGGAACAGGCGTAAGCGGGGCTTCACCCGCGTCGTCGTGGAGAAACTGCCGCGTGACGGAAGCATCCACGCCACCTACGAGCAGGTAGTGTTCCATCAGGCGCGCGACATGCGGCCCGAACTTCTTCCATCCGAGTTCGGGATCAAGCCTGTCAGCGAGTTCGATCGCGAGCACGATGCAGAGTTCTTCGTCCGCCGCGGCGCTCGGGCTGCCCGGGACCAAGCCCCGCATTTCGATGTACGCCGGGAATGCGACCTCGAAGTACTTGCGGGCGGCCTCAAGTGCCTCGCGCCGCATGACCAACCATGATGGGCTCGCGACGTCGTTGTCATCGATGGCGAGGACGGCCGCGAGCGTCAGGAGTTTCGTTCGAAACGCCTGCGGGTCAGCCGGGCTGTCGGACGCGGCCAGATATGCCGCCCTTTCGCGAATCTGATCCAGAAACAACTGGCGCGTTTCCGGTTCGAGGGCGTCCCAGCACCAGTCCAGCGCAATCACATGCTCGAGCGGATCATCCGCCAGCAGCAGCGACTGGCGCAACACGTTGTTTAGGAGCCGAATACGGCCGATGTCGGCGGAGTCGGCGGGCTCGATGACGTGCAAAAACGCCGCCGCCGCCAGTTCGCCCGGGAGGGCTCCGATCTCGCCGATGTCGTCGCCGATCGACAGGCGGGTCGTGAAATAAGCGCGTAGGGCGCGAAACGCCTCGGCGCCTGCTCCGAACCCGCCGGCGTCGCGCCCTTCCAATTGCTCGACGCCGCACTCATGCCGCAGGCGCGGCACGTCGTCGGCCTGAATGAGCAGGCGCGGATGGTCTTGGGCAATCGCGGAAGACGACAATGCGAATGCGAGCCAGCCGAGGGAATGACGGTATCGCATGGATCGGGACCTCATGGCGAGTCGGGCGTCGACCGATCGCCGGTTGACGGTCGAGCGCAAGGCGTGTCGAGAGCGTAGATTACAAACAGGACGCGGCCCTGTCCAAGGGGGCGGTCCGGGTCAACTAAGCGGCTATTCGCGCCGCCTGCATGAGGGCTTAGCGCAGCGCGCGGAACATGCCGCCCATCGCGACGACCGGAGGGGCGCCGCGAGACAGCGCGCGACGGGCGCATTTCCATTCTCCTGCACAGCCCGCCCGTCGCGCCGCTTGTTTTTCCAGACAGCCTCGGCGCTTCGCAGCGCCTCCACGCGGCCGGCCCGTAACCGTTGCTCACTCGCCGAACGGATCCGGGAAGTCCGTCTCCGCCGTCACCGGCTTCGCGCGGCTGCGGCTGTAGCGCAGCCCCGCCCAGCACAGGCGGTCGAAGTCGTACGTCCGCGCGGCCTGCGACAGGCACACAAAGACGCTCGGCGTCAGCTTGTCCTTGAACGCCACGCGGCCGCTGACGTTCAACTCGACCGGCTCGCCCCAGTCGATCATGCCGTCGAACAACCAGACCGTAAGTTCTTTCACATTGCGGCGCGACACGCGGATCGACTGGCCTTTCCGCTCGCCCGACAGTTCACCAAGCGTCGCGGAATAGGCGCGGATGGTCGCCGCGCGGAGTTGATCCGGGGCCAGTTCGCTTTCGCCGGCGCGCAGCTTCAGCGTCAGGGGTTGGTCATCCCACATGCGTCCGGTCCAGTCGTGCCCTTCGAGCCAATACGCCCGCGCCTGATACGGATGGCGGAACCGATGCGTAATCGTCTCCGGCGCGTGCTCGCGCTCGGTCTTCAGCAACTCGCGCAACTTGTCCGCCGGCGGCAGGACGTTGAAGTGGTCGGCATCGGGCAGTTCGATCAACGTCGCCGGAATATGTTCCGAAGCGCACGCGTTACGGAGTTTGCGATTAAGGCCCGCGATTCCGCCGTCGCCGCTGGTCTGGCCGCCGTCGTCACGAAGGTCCAGCGCGCCCCACACGCACAGCACGCGCGTATGTGCGAGACTGGGCAGGAAGCGATCCCACAAACCGTCGATCTGTTCCAGCAGGAACGTCCCCGCCAGCGGCACTACGCCGGCGAACTGGTCGGCATGCAAGACCCCCAATGTCCAACTCGTGTGACCACCGCGCGAGTAACCGAGGCAGTAAACGCGACCACTGTTCACATTGATTGCGCGGCGGATCGCGCCGAGCAGCGCCGGGTGCTCGCCGGTGGGCGGCCAGCGCGTGTGGTGAATCACGACTTCGTCGTATTGATCCGGCGCGGCGATGACGAACTGTTCCAGGTCATCGCCGAGAATGTGCTCGACGTATTGCATGATCTGTTCGGCTCGCCCGCCCTGGCCGTGCAAGGCATAGATCAGCGGCCACGCGCGATCGGCCGTGTAGCCGCTCGGCAGGCGCAGCAGGACTCTGCGTGAAGAGTGATCTCGCAGCGGGACGGTGATTTCGCTGACGCCGGGTTCACGGGCGGGAATCAAGCCGGCGGTATGCAGCCAATCGCTCATTTTCGCGCGGTCAAACGCCGGATCGGATTCGATACGGGCGGCGGATTCCTGCCGCTTCGCGACATCGTCCGTCTCAAAAAACGCGCGGATGTTCGACCGGATTTCGCTCTCGCCGCCCGACGCCGAACTAGCGACGAGGAGCGGGGCCAGCAACGCCAAAGCCGTGAACCGTCTCATTCGCATCCCCCTTGGGCGCTCGCGCAGCGTGGCGGACAGCGCCGCGGCGACATAGACTCTCCGCTCTACTGTAACCGCGGGACGCGTGAGCGCATGCCATCATTGCGGATCGACAAACTGAAGATCGGCGTGCCACGGCGGCCGGAAAACAGTCGCTGGTGGCGCGAATGGTGCTTTCTCGGCGTTTGCTGGCGGCATTTCCGCGTGCGGCTGGCGATTCTGTTCTCGGTGCTCATCGTCGGCGGGCTGGCATTTCGCGTGTTCGAGCCCGACAAGAACGGCGACCTGTTCAAATCCGTGTACTGCGCGTGGAGCCTGATCTTCGGCGAACCGCCGGAGGAGTTTCCGAAGCACCCGGCGTTGCGCGCGATGTTCTTTCTGCTGCCGATTGTCGGGTTGACGGTCATCGTTGAGGCGATCATCGACTTTTCGCTGGTGCTGCGGGATCGACGACGATTCGAGAGGAGCTGGTGTCTGGCCATGGCAAGCGCAATGACGGACCACGTGGTGCTGATCGGAATGGGCAAGCTGGGGCTGCGCACGTTTCAGATGCTACGCCGGCTGGGAATGCCGGTCGTCGTGATCGAGCGCGATCCGCAGGCGCAATTCCTCGAGGAAGTGCGGCGTGAGGGATCGCCGGTGCTCGTCGGCGACGGCCGCCGCGACGAGTTAATGATCGAAGCGAACGTTGCGAAAGCGCGAAGTGTTGTGTTGTGCACAAATGACGATCTGGCGAATCTGGAAATGGCGCTCGACGCGCGACGGTTGTCGCCGAAGATTCGAGTTGTGCTGCGCATGTTTGATCAGAACATGGCGGACAAGATTCGCGATGGGTTCAATATCCACATCGCGATGTCGCAGTCGGCGATATCCGCGCCGTTGTTCGCGATTACGGCGCTTGGACATGACATTCTGCATCCGGTCATATTGAACGATCAACTCGTCATCATGCAGCGCTGGTTGGTGCGCGAGAGCGGGCCGTTGCACGGCCGGACCGTCGGAGCCATTCTGGCCGACCTCGGCTTCAGCGTCGTGGAGTTTCAGCGCTCGGACAGTGACCTCAAGCTGTTCCCGGCGCCGGATGTGGAATTGCGCGCGGGGGATCGATTACTCGTTCAGGGCGCGTATGAGGCGATGATGGCGTTACAGGCAAGCGCAAGCCTGCTTCCGGAAGGCCGGGAACGTTTCTCGGTGTCCGGGTTGCCCGCGCGTTAGGGCGTTTCGAACTCCGCCGCGTCTTCATCGCGGCCGATGGAGCGCAGCGCGGCGGCCGCGACGGCTCTCGATCGCTGCTTGAGGCCATCGGCCACCCCAGGCATTGTCTGCAGGGCGCGGGCGGCGGGCTCTGCAAGCGTCGCGGCTTCCTCGAAGCGCTCTAGCTTCAAGAGGATTTCGGCGCGGCCAATGTTGCAGCCGGCCTCTATCAACGGGTTGAGATCCTTCGACTCGGTCGCGCACTGCTCATAGTACGCCAACCCTTCTTCCAGTCGTCCCTGCTCGGCAACGGCGTCCGCCAGGTTTCCGAGCGTCTTGCCGCGATCGATATGGCCGGGCGACAGGGCCTCCTGCTGGATGTCCCAGGCCTGTCGAAACGCGACTTCGGCTTCCGCGAATCGCCCGGCTTCGCTCCGCGTCAGGCCGAGATTGTTCAGATCGACGCCGATGATCGGGTGGCGATCGCCATAGACTTCGCGGCCGATTTCCATGCACTCCGAGAAACGGCGCTCCGCCTCATCGTAGTTTCCGACGATTCTGTGCGCGGAGGCGAGGTTTGAGAGGGCTTCCAACAATGTCGGATGGTTGGGCGGGAGGAGCTCCCTCCATGTCGCGACGTTCTCTTCGAGTTGTAGCAGCGCCGCCTCGGCGTCGCCGCGCTCGAGGTTCAGCACGGCCATGTTGCCGAGGAGCATGGTCGCGTCCATCACGGCCTCGCCGCCAAGACGTTGCATCAACTCGTGAGCCGCGCTGAGTTCGGTGTAGGCTTCGTCCAACCTGCCGGTTTGGGCCAGCAGCATCGCGAGGTTGTTGTGGCAAAGGGCGAGCGAGCGCGGCTCGAGTCCCATTGTCTGGGCCAACGTAAGCGATTCACGAAAGTCCGACTCCGACGGCTCGGGCAAACCCATTCCCTGCAGCAATGTGCCCCGGCTATTCAGGAAGACCGCAAGTTCCTGACGAGGTTGATCGGGAAAGTCGCGCGCGAGGGCCACGGCGCGATCCAGATGACGCCGGGCTGCTTCGAACTCGCCCAATGCGCTATACGTTGTTCCGAGCGTGTCGCGCACCGCCGCTTCGACTTCCGGCTGATCGGCGAGCTGACCGGCATCGAGCTGGTCGGCCGCGAGGTCGAGCGCTTCGCGGATCGTGATGTCACGATTGCCGAGGGCGTTGTCCGGCTCGACAGCGGCGAGCATCTGCCCGAGGAAGTCGTTGACGGCGTCAGCTTTCTTCGCCTCGGCCTGAGCGCGGGCGGTTTGCTTTTCCGCGTGTTCGCGGGCGGTTACGGCCTGGCGCCACTGCGAGATCGACACGAACAGCCCCGCCAGCACGACGAGCAGGAAGGCGACGCCTGTGCCGACAACGATGCGATAGCGGCGCAGCTGTTTGCGGACGACATACGCGAGCGAATCGCGCTTTGCTTCAATCGGCTCGCCTGCGAGGTAGCGGCGAATATCGCGCGCAAGATCGCCGGCCGTCTGGTAGCGTTGCGCCGGGTCTTTGGTGAGGCAGCGCAGCGTGATCGTGTCGAGTTCGTCATCAATGCGGGAGGCGCGGCCGGCTATCGCGCTCGGGCGGCGAGGTTCGATGTTGATGATGTTGTCGAGCGTGTCGCGCATCGCGCCTGAGACGGCGTATGGAAACTCACCGGTCAGCAGCTGGTAGAGCACGACGCCGAGGGCATACACGTCGGTGCGCACATCAATGGCATGCACCCGGCCGGACGCCTGCTCCGGCGCGGCCCACGGCAGCGAACCGACAAAACTGCCGCTCATGGAGATTCCGGAATCATCAGCGTCAGCTGTCTTGGCCAGCCCGAAGTCGAGCACGTGGGGCACGCCGGCCTGATCGAGCCGGATATTGCTGGGCTTGATGTCGCGATGGATCACGCCGCGCACGTGGGCGGCGTTGACGGCCTCGCAGATCGTGGCGAAGACATCGAGCGCATCGCGTAGGGGGCGCGGGTCGCGACGGGCCCCCGCGTCGGCGCGCCATCGCCACAGTGCGTCGATGTGTGACTCGAAGGTCGGCCCGTCGATAAAGTCCATCACGACGAAGTGCACGCCCGCCGCAACGCCCGTGTCGTGAATCGTGACAATATTGGGGTGTTTCAGGCGCGCCAGCAGGCGGGCTTCGCGTTCGAATCGCACGCGGTCGGCGTCGGACGCGAACGGCCCTTCGCGCATGACTTTTATCGCTACGCGCCGGCCCGTGGACGTCTGCGTTGCCTCATAGACAATCCCCTGTCCGCCGCGATTGACGATGTTGATGATCTCGAAACCTGGAATCGCCACCGCGCCCGTGTCGACCGGCCCTTTCGCGGCGCCATCGGAATCGCGCAGGCGAGCCAAAGCTCGCTCGTTCTCGATCGCCTCAGTGAGCAGCGCGCGACAACTGTCGCATTGGCTGACATGCGCATCGGCATCCGGCGCAAGTCCGCCGACCGTCGCTTCTCGCGCAAGACGGTCGATCTCGCCGGGATTCAGGCACCCGGGCGTTGTTTCGCCGAACCCGTCTTTCACCACAAGGCTTCCAGTTCCTCGCGCAGCGCGCGCAGGCGGCTGAGGATTCGAGTCTTCGCGATGTAGACAACATTTTCGCTTACGCCGACGGCCTGGGCGGTTTCCGCTACCGAACAGCCGCCCAGCGCGTACATTTCGAAGGCCTCAACGTGCTTGGGATCGGCCTCCATGCGCACCTGCGACAGGCACATCTGCAACACGTGGCGCTCCCACTCTTCCTCCCAGACCTGATCGAGTGAGCCGGAGTCGGTATCCGCGGCGCCGGCGAGGACCTGCGTTTTGTCGGGGTGGTCGAGACCCGGGGCGCGGCGGGCCGAGCCGACCTTCGCGACGCGGCGGGCGGCGAAACCGGCCAGCCAATGCCGCAGCGGGCCGCGCTCGCGCTCATACTGCCCGGCCTGATATGCCCGCGCGAAATCCGCCAGGGCTTCCTGGGCGGCGTCCTCGGCATCAGCGTCCTGCAAGCCGCGGCGGCGCCCGTATGCCATCAGCATGGGGCGGCAGCGGTCATGCAGCGTCCGCCAGGCTTCACGATTGTTGGGATCGAGCAGACCTTCCAGCAACAGCGTCGTTGTGCGGGTCAGCTCGGACATGGCGATGGGTCGCTACCAGTAGCGTTCGTAGTGGATGTTTCCGTCCGGCTTCGATCGAGAATGCGGCGAGAAACCGCGTTTGACGAGATCCGCCTCGACATCCGTAATCATAGCCGGATTGCCGCACAGAAACACGTGCGCGTCGTTCGGATCGAGCGGAAAGCCGGCGAGGGACTCGAACCGATCCGGCGTAAGCAGGAGCGGAACCCGGCCGCGGGGCCCGTCATAGGGGGAATCTTCGGGCTCGCGCGTGACGGACGGGATATACCGGAACCACGGGTTTTCTTTGGCGAATTGCTCCAGCATCGTGCGATAGCCGAGGTCGGGCGACACACGAACGCCGTGAATGATCGCGACGCGGCGCCAGCGGTGCGGCCCGAAAGTCCGCAGCATCGACAGGAACGGGGCGAGACCGGTACCGGTCGCGATGAACAACAGGTCCTTGCCTTCCGGCACGTCGTCCAACGTGAAGTCGCCGCGGATCTTCTTGTCGATCCAAAGTGGGCTGTTTTCCTGGAGTTTCCACATCACCGGCGTCAACTCGCCGTCCTCTACGAGAATCACGAAGAACTCGAGGTGATCGGCGTTGTTGCCGGCCGACGCGATGGAGTACGCCCGCCGGACGAGGGCGGGCTGCTTCTTCGGCTTGCCGTCCTTGCCGAGAATGACGCGGTTCGGATCGGGCGGCAGACCGATCATCGCGAACTGTCCGGGTTTGAATTCGGGCACAGGGCCGTCACTAAAACGGGCCTTGAAGACCATCAGGTACTCGTTGAGGTCTTCACGCTTGACCAATGTCGCGTTGAGTTCTGGAGTTGGCATGGGGCCTATCTTAGCGATTGAGTTTCGCCGAGACAGGGCCCGATCCGGGTTTCGAGAGTTCTGAAGCGACTTGAGGGCAAACAGCAAACGGGCCGGTGGATTGTCGCCCACCGGCCCGCTGAGATTGACTTCGAACGCCTGACCCTAGTTCAGGATCGCGTACCCGACGTACGTCTCGGTGTCGACGCCATACTTGAAGCTCAGCGTGTTCTCGCTGACGTTCACGTCGCTGGCGGGCAGGCCGTAATCATCGGCGCCTTCCGGATCGGCGATGGTCGAGAACGCGCCGCCGGTGCTGCGCTGGAGATAGCTGCCCGAACCGACGTTGTCGTCACCGGCCATCCACCAGACGGCGGCATTCAACTCGATGGCGAGGGTCTGACCCCAGCCGAAGTAGCCGTTGTTGGTGGTTGAGCCGTCAATCGGATTGTCATCGGCGGCGATCGTTGAGGACGGAGCGGCCGAGGCCGTGCCGATCGCCGACTGGTAGTCGCTGCCCAGGCTCTCCTGCGTGAAGAACGCAAAGCGACCGTCGACGAGTTCGATCGCGCCGCTGGCCGGGTTGTTGTCGAGCTCGACCGGTTTGTTTCCGGCGGTTGAGATGTCGAGCAGCATCGCGACCGGCTTGGTGCTGTCATCGTGATACAGGATGTGCATGCCGTCGAACTTGAACTGCGTGTCGGTGTCGATACCGCCGAGAGCCGAAACGTCGAACTCGGCCGGATCGGCGTTCGGATCGGTCATGTCGTAGACGTAGAAGATGTCATTCGCGACCGCAACAACCTGCATGGTCGTGGCGTCGATGCCGACCATCGGCACCTGGAAGCCCGAGGTGACGCCGCCCGGATTCTTCGGGAACGAGATGATGTCGGGCGTGTCGCTGCTGACGTCGATGACCTTGACGATGGCGCCATCGGTGACGATGCCGGCGTCGTTGCGCGTCACGAAGTAGTTGCCGCTCGACTGCGTATGGCCGGCGGCCTCGGGGTCGACCGGAATGTTGACCGGGCGGATGTCATTCGTGTCGAGGACAGTGCTGGTGTCCTTGACCGTGTCATAGATCGTGACGACGAAGTTGTTGATCAGCCAGATCTTGCCGTTCTTCGAAACGGCGAAGCTGTTCTCGGCGAAGTCAGCGCCACCCGGAATCTCGCGGGCGGTCGTATCGCCTTCGGACGGGATGATAAAGGCGACGCCGTCCGGGCCGCCGGAGTCAGTGACGGCGGCGAAGGCGATCAAATCATCACCAACGGCCATGTGACCCTGCACGTGCGTGCGAATCTTGGTCAGCACGAAGTCCAGCCCCAGATTGTCATTGTTGTTGTTATCGTTGACGGTGCTGTTGGCGTCGGTCGTGTCGTTGTTGTTGATGTCGACGTTGTTGCTGTCAGTGTTGTTGGTGTTGTCCGTGTTCGTGCCGAAGAGGCTCTCGAACAAGCCGGGACAGCCGCCCATGCCGCTCGCCAGCAGCAGGCCCATTGATACGCTGGCCCAGAACATCCTGTTCTTCAACATGCAGTGATTCTCCCAATCAGAGGTCTTGACGCTTACGCCAGTGCAATCTCCGGGGCGCTCGCCCGCGGCTGACAGACAGGTTGGGCGGCGGCCTCGTCGTGGCTGGCGCCCGCGCAATGATTGCCGAGTTGATCCGCGCTCGCCTGGGCGGACCGTTCGACTTACTGGCGTATGATCGGAGTGGAGAAGTGGGGAACCTTAATCTGCTCGCCGCGACCCGCTTTGCACCGGTCGCGCCATTCGCCGTTTTCAAGAACGTGCGTAATGTCGCTGGTGAAGACGAGAAAGCCGACCCAGCTACCTGTCCCGACGCCGTCGAACGGCGCGCGGCAGTTTCTGAAAGCCGTCACTTTTTGCGCGTCGAAGCCGCTGGTGACGAGGATACGAGTGTGGGCAGCGCCGGCTTTGTCGAGCGCTTCCCGCGTGTTGAACACGGACTCGATCGTGACCCCCGGGCCGAAGCCGTAGCGATCCAGCGCGGCGCGGGCGGCGGCCGGATCAGGAGCGTCTGCGAGCACGCGCTCGGTGAATTCCTTCGTCGGTTCGGCGTGGCCGCCCTGATGAATGCGGCCGCCATGTGTGTCGAGGCGGACGGCGAAGAGCTTGTCGCCGAATCGGGCCGCGGCTTCGCGGCAGACGTCGAGTTCGCGGCCTTCAAAGTCAATCAGGACGGTGAGCGGGATCTGCGGAAACCGCTGCACGTACGCTTCCGCTGCGCGAATGCTGCTGCCTTCATAAACCGCGTTCAGGCAGTGCGGAATACTTCCGTAGAGCTTGTATTCGTGCACGGACGAGCCGACGCGGATTTCGTCGGGATTGCCGGAGCCAAGCCAGCGCATGACGTAACGATGGCCGGCCAGCGTGCTGGTCCCCTTCGCGCCGCCGATCGCCGCCGCATAGGCCGTCTGCTCGATGATCTCGTATGGGTAATGCCGCGCGGCCATGTCGACAACCGGGATATCGCCGGCGGCTTCGGTGATGCGCGCCATCTCGGTGGCTGCGCGGCTGAAAGCAAGCATGCCCAGGTAAGTCGTTTCGAGGTTGACCAGTTCGCCGTACATGCCTTCGATCACCATGACCGCCTCGTACGGCTCAAAACGATCGCCGTCATCCTTGGCGTAAACGGTCAGCGGACCCAGGCATTGCTGGCGTATCCAGGTAAGCGCACGGTTGACGCCGCATAGTACGCCGGAGTCACGGCAGAACACGCAGTACCGCACGCGTTTGTGGTGGTAGTCGCTATCCACCACGACGGCGGCGGATCGATTGAAATACTCGTCACTGATTGGAAGCTGCGGCATTTGCGGATTATGGCGCGCCCGTGGACCTTTTGCGAATGTGGCTCAGAGCGCCTCGGCCCAGCCATTCACCACGCGCGCCCCCCATATCGCCGGCAGGCGTCGGGTGAACCACTCTTCGTTGATCGCGGTGGCGTCGTGCAGGAACGCGGCGGGCAGTCGATGGGTTTCGGCGTCGATGGCTGACGTGTGCCACGTATCGACCAGTTCACGGATCACAACGACCGACTTGCCACGATAGGTCAACTCGGCAACGTTCGCTTCGACACAGCAGTCGGTCACACAGCCGATGACAATCCACTCGTCACTCGGCGCGGCGGAGACGACTTCATCTAGACGGGTTCGGAAAAAGCCGCTGAACGTCGTCTTCTCGACGATTTCGACCCGGGCGTGCGCTTCTTTTGTGGCCTCGAGCAGTTCCGGGCGGATTCTGGCCTGACGATCGCCGCGCAGGCAGTGTGGCGGAAAGCGGCGGAACTCGAAATCGTCCGGCGAATGTGCGTCAGACAAGAAAACGACGAGGCTCTCGGGCGGAAGCGCCCGCAAGAAGGCGGCCTGTTTCGCCACCAGCGCGTCGACGCGCGGGCTGGCGAGCGGACCTTCACGCGTGAAGCCCTCCAGCATGTCGACAACCATTACCTGCCGCATGGCGCCCCCTTATTGCGTGGGACAAGTCGATCCTATCAGGATAGGCGGGCGGCCCAACGGCGGGAAGGGGTTTGTGCCGGTAGCCACGACCGGTTCTACTGTATTTTGGCAGTCGCGTCGGACCGCGCGGCGAAGGCGCCTCAAATGAACCAGACCGGGAGCGACGCGGCATATGCGCGTTTTGTCGGGAATCCAACCGTCGGGCAAGCTGCACCTGGGCAATTTCTACGGAGCGATGCGCGAGCACATACGGCTCCAGGAGCAGCACGACTGTTTCTACTTCATCGCCAACTACCACAGCCTGAACACGATTCAGGACGCGGAGCGGCTGCGCGGGCTGACCGCCGATGTCGCGATCGATTACCTGGCGATGGGGCTTGATCCGAAACGGGTCAAGCTCTTCCGCCAGAGCGACGTGCCGGAGGTGACCGAACTCGCATGGATTCTGGCGACCGTAACAGGCAAGGGCCTGCTGGAGCGCGCCACGTCGTATAAGGACAAGGTCGCGCGCGGCATCGCCGCGTCCATGGGGCTGTTCAGCTATCCCCTGCTGATGGCGGCGGACATCCTGATCTATCGCAGCGACAGAGTGCCGGTCGGCAAAGACCAGTTGCAGCACATCGAAATGGCGCAGGACATGGCCGCGTACTTCAACAACACCTACAAGTGCGAGGCGCTCAAGCGCCCCGAGCCAATGCTGGGCGAAGCGCCGATTGTGCCGGGCGTCGATGGCCAGAAGATGAGCAAGAGCTACGGCAACATGATCGACATCTTCGGCGAAGAAAAGCCGGCGCGAAAACGGATCATGTCGATTGTGACGGACTCCAAGGGCGTTGATGAGCCGAAAGACCCCGATACCTGCAACGTATTCGCCCTGTTGAAGCTGATGGCCGAGCCGGCGGAGGTCGCCGAGTGGCGGGACCGCTACACCGCCGGCGGCATGGGCTATGGCGAAGCGAAAAAGCGGTTGGCCGAGTTGTATGAGGAGCGGTTCGGGTCGCGCCGGGCGATTCGGGCGGATTGGGCGGCACGGCCCGATGACGTTGAGGATATACTCCGCGAAGGAGCGCGGCAGGCGCGGGCCGTGGCCATCGACGTGATGGCCGAAGTGCGGGCCGCGTGCGGAATTGTGAAAGCGTCGACATAGGATCGCAGACCGGCGGCTATGGCAGAGACTGAAACCGACATTCAGCGGCCTCACATCGGCGAAAATGCCGATGCGCCGATCGGCGCGGACGCGTACCGCGTTGATATCGACGTGTTCACCGGGCCGCTCGATCTGCTGCTGTACCTGATCCGCCGCGATGAACTCGACATTCAGGACGTGACGATCACGCTGGTCGCAGATCAGTACCTCGCGCACGTGCGCATGTTGGAGGCGCTTGATCCGAACGTCGCTGGCGAGTTTCTCGTCTTGGCCGCAACGCTCGTCGAACTGAAGTCGCGGGCGCTGCTGCCGACACCGCCGATCGAGGCGTTGGACGATGACGACGATCCGCGCGTCGTGCTCGTGCGGCAATTACTCGAGTACAAGCGATTCAAAGACGCGGCAAAGGCGCTGTCCGAAGCGGCGGAAGAGCATACCCGGCGATTTGTTCGACGGCCGGCGGATTTGCCGGACGATCTGCGCGGCGTCGAGCTGGAAGAGGTCGAGGTCTGGGACCTGCTCACCGCCTTTCAGCGCGTGATGGAGTCGATCGGATCGCGGCCGCGATCACATCAGGTGCGGCTCGATGACACCCCGATCGCCGCATATATGGAGCGCGTGCTGGGGCGCCTCGAAGCGGGCGGACCGAGCCGGTTCGAAGCCTTGTTCACGCCGCTGGCGGATCGGGCGGAAATGGTCGGGACGTTTCTGGCGATTCTGGAGTTGATTCGCGAGCAACGCATTCGGGCTGAGCAGGAGGTTGTTTTCGGCGAGATCTATCTGTTCATGTTGGATGAGGCGGATTGGGAGGCGGCCGACGAATCCGCGTCCGAGCCGGTAACCGTATCGCCTGAGGACATTCCGGTGATGCGGCCGACGGATCGGACAAACGGCGTTGCTCACGATAGTGGCTCGGCAGCGTTCGACGATGCCGGCGCGATCAACGCGCTGTCCGCTGACGACGAGGACTTCGAATGAGCGCGTCAGAGTCCTTGAAGCGAATGTGCATTGTATTGCCGACGCCGCCGAAGCCGGTTGCCGCATATGTGCCGTTTGTCCGGCACGATGGGCTGGTCTTCACAAGCGGTCAGATCCCGCTCGAAAACGGCGTTGTGAGATACACCGGCAAGGTCGGTCGCGAGCGCTCGCTGGAGGAAGCGCAAGCGGCGGCGCGGCTGTGCGCGATCAACGCGCTGGCGGTCGGCGCTGAGGCCGCCGGCGGGATCGACGCGATAACCCGCGTGCTGAAAGTGACGCTGTTCGTCGCGTCAGCCGAGGGATTCACGGACCAGCACAAAGTCGCAAACGGGGCTTCCGAGTTTCTAGTCGAAGTGTTCGGCGGACTCGGCCGCCACGCCCGAGCGGCGGTCGGCGTGGCTGAATTGCCGATGAACGCAACGACCGAGATTGATGTCGTGTTTGCCATCCAGGCCACTGCGGCACGGTAGTTGTTATCGCTTCTTGGCGTAGATAGTCGTACTTCCCGCGAAGTTTGCGCTTTTTCCGACCTTCCAATTGAACAATCCGCGTTGGGGGATGATCCGCCAAGCGATGATTCCACATCGCGGCGGAAGGGGAAGGAGACGCTGCGATGATTCGTCAGCGGGCCGTGTGGGCCGCCCTGGCCCTGAGCGCATTGGCGCCAACCCTCTTAGCGGACGTCATTTACGTTGACGCCGGTCAAACCGGGGATTCCGCCGACATGGATGGAACTTCCTGGGCCCGGGCGTTGCCCTCCCTGCAGACCGCGTTGGCGCTTGCGGAGGTCGGCGATGAGGTTTGGGTCGCGACGGGCGTTTATCGCCCCGGCGGCGCCGGACGGGCATCGACGTTCGCGCTGCGAAACGGCGTTTCGCTGTACGGTGGATTTGCCGGCGATGAAACGCAGCGCGACCAACGCGACCCGGCCACGAATGTGACGGTCCTCAACGGCGACCTCAACAACGATGACGCGGGCGGGTTCTACGCCGACAACGCATATCACGTCGTGGCGGCGACGAATCTCTCGAACGCCACGCTTGACGGGTTCGAAATCAGGAGTGGTCGCGCAAACGGCTCCGGCTCAGCGCGCGACGGCGGCGGCCTGTTCGTCCTGAACGCGAACGTGCAGGTCCGGGACTGCGCGTTTCGCCGCAACGCATGCCTGAGCGACGGCGCGGGCGTGTGGATCGCGGACGGCGCGACGGGATCGACGTTTGCCGAATGTGTGTTTGAGGAGAACTCAGCCGGCAGCGCGGGCGGCGGCATGTTGGTCGAAGTCGGCGCGCCGAGCTTGACCGGGTTGACGTTCGCCGACAACACGGCGTCGGACGGCGGCGCCATCGCGCTAAGCGACGGCGCGACGGTGTCGGATTGCGCATTTTCTCGAAATGTCGCGACCGACACGGGCGGCGGAGTGTGGATAGGCGGCGCGGCGGCGCCGGTAATCACCAACTGCGTGTTCGCTGACAATCGGGCTTCGCGGTATGGCGGCGGCGCCTATTCGACCCACACGAGCGCCCCACGCTTCCGCGATTGTCTGTTCCAGGCGAACACCAGCGACTTGCAAGGGGGCGGAGCGGTCGCCACGAACGACTCGACGCCAGTGTTCCATCGTTGCGTCTTTGAACTCAACGCGGCCGCGCGGCATGGCGGCGGGCTTGGGTTGTTCCGCGACAGCAATGGCCGTGTCGTAAACAGCGTGTTTCGCGAAAACGCCGCCACGACGAACGGCGGTGGCTTGTACACGTATGACAGCGCGCGGCTGACGGTCGTGAACAGCGCGGTTTATCGCAATGCCGCCGCGCGCGGCGGCGGCGTCAGCGCGTCGGGATTCTCCACGCTGCTCGCGATCAACCTGTCCGCCTGTGAGAATACCGCTGATCAGGGGTCGGATGGACTGCTGGCCAGTGACGGCGGGCAGTTGGACGTGCGAAACTCGATCGTCTGGGCGCATGCGACGACTTCGATCTCGATGCAGAATCAGGCGACGGTGTCGGTGCGATACTCGTGTGTGCAGGGTGGATGGGACGGGCCGGGCAATATCGCCGACGACCCGCTCTTCGCCGATAGCGGATCGCCGGACCTACGGCTGTCGGCGGGCTCGCCGTGCGTGGACGCGGGCCTGACCGACGACGCTCCGCTGGATATCAGCGATGTCGACGACGACAACAATCGGCTGGAGTGGGTGCCGCAGGATCTCGGCGGCAAGGGGCGGTTCTTTGACGAGCCGAGTATCGACGAGGGCGCGTGCCTCGGACCGCCGATCGACATGGGGGCGTATGAGTTCGGCGGAACCGGTCCGCAGCCGTGCCCGGCCGACATTACCGGCGACGGTTTTGTCGGGCTGGAGGACATTCGTGAGATGCTGATCAGCTTCGGCGAGAACGCGGATGGCGACGTGAATTGTGATGGTCGAACCGACCTGGGCGACTTGGCGCTGATGCTCAGTCGCTTCGGCCGGGCCTGTGAATAGGCCGCGACCGGCCATTCGGAAACTGAAAGAGAAAGGCCGCCGCGTTCAATTCGAACCCGGCGGCCTTTGCTTTGTTTACTAACGCCGCTTACTCGTCAGCGGTCGCCGCTGCGGGCTGCTTATCCTTCATCGCGGCCTTGCGCGACAGCTTGACGCGGCCCTGATCGTCGATGGCGATCACCTTGACAGTCACCATGTCGCCGATGTTCACCACGTCCGTCACCGACTTGACGTAGG
>JAGQOO010000430.1 GCA_020427345.1 Phycisphaerales bacterium
AGAGTCCGAGCGCGGCGGCCATCTCCGCTCGCGGCCGGGCTTCCTCGTAGCGCAATCGCAGCGCCTCACGACCACGTCCGTCGAGCACGTCGAGGCACTCGCGCAGCGCGTCGAGGTAGGAGTCGCCGCCGTCCGCGCCACACAGCTGATCCCAGGTCGCGTCCAAATCGCTCGGGTCGATCGTCGCCGGTTCGATCGCGCGCCGTCGCATCGCCTTGAGGAACAGGTTGCGGGCGACCGAGCGCAGGTAGGCGCCGGTGCGCGCGGGACCGCGGTCCTCGAACGGCTGCCGCAGGACCGAGAGGAACGTCTCCTGCGTCAGGTCCTCGGCCTGCGCGGCATCGCAGCCGAGATACCGTAGATACCGCCAGACGCCGGCCTGATGGTCTCGGACGATCGTCAATGGCTCGGTGCGTCGCGGCATCTGCAGGGTCGTCACGGGGGGTGAGTCCATCGTGGCCGACAAAGGGTGCGAGAAATTCGGGGCGATCGCCCGAGCGCGAAAAAACTCGCGGCGCCGGGACGTCGGCGTACACCTGCGTTCGCAT
>JAGQOO010000431.1 GCA_020427345.1 Phycisphaerales bacterium
GGTCGCGGCCTTTGCCGAACGCGCCGCGAAGGTGCGGGTGGGGATGCCGCTGGACCCGGCGACGCATATGGGGCCGCAGGCCTCGCAGGAGCAGCTGGACAAGACGCTGCGCTACATCGGCCTGGGCCGCGAGGCCGGGGCCGAGCTGGTGGCCGGCGGGGCGCGGCCCGAGGGGCTGGGCGGGGGCTATTTCGTGCAGCCGACGGTGTTTGCCAATGCCTCCAACGCCATGCGGATCGCGCAGGAGGAGATTTTCGGCCCGGTGGCCGCGCTGATCCCATTCGAGGGCGAGGACGAGGCGGTGGCGATCGCCAACGGCACCCAATACGGGCTGACCGCGGGTCTGTGGACCCGCGACACGGGGCGGGCGCATCGGGTGTCGAACCGGATCCGGGCCGGCATGGTCTGGGTGAACACCTATCGCTACATCCGCTGGAGCACGCCCTATGGCGGCATGAAGGCCAGCGGCTGGGGCCGCGAGAACGGGCTGGAGGCGCTGGACGGCTATCTCGACACCCGCGCCACCATCATCTCCACCACCGGGACT
>JAGQOO010000432.1 GCA_020427345.1 Phycisphaerales bacterium
TCAGTTGCTGCCGGCCCTCAGCGCCCTCGAGAACGTCATGCTGCCCCTCGAACTCGCCGGTGTCAGCCGCGCCGAGGCCACGGCCCGCGACTGGCTGGAGCGGGTGGGCCTGGGCGGGCGCGTTGCCCACTATCCGCGTCAGCTCTCCGGGGGCGAACAGCAGCGGGTCGCGCTGGCGCGGGCCTTCGCGACGGAGCCCTCGCTGCTGCTCGCGGATGAGCCGACCGGTAACCTGGATGCCACCACCGGCGCGGCGATCATCGAACTGCTGTTTTCCCTCAACCGGGAGCGTGGGGCCACGCTGTTGCTGGTGACGCACGATGAGGAACTGGCCGCACGCTGCGACCGGCAGTTGCGCATGCATGCGGGCACCCTCGGCGAGGCCGAAGCGGTCCTGCGCTCTGCCTCGGCGGGACTGTGAGTCGGATCAAGGTTCGCGTCCGTCACCGTATCGCAGGGTGGGCGATCGTGCTGGAATGACCCTGACAGGCGCGCGCGGCCGGACTCGCCAGCGCATGCTGCGGCTGGTCGCGCTAACATCCA
>JAGQOO010000433.1 GCA_020427345.1 Phycisphaerales bacterium
CTCTGGCCCGAACGCCCGGACCGCAATAGATTCGCACCTATGTTCAAGAAGATCCTGATCGCCAATCGCGGTGAAATCGCCTTGCGCGTAATCCGCGCGTGCCGGAAGCTCAACGTGCAGAGCGTCGCCGTCTTCAGCGATGCCGACTCGCACCTGCCTTTCGTGCAGGAGGCCGACGAAGCCCACTACCTCGGCCCGTCGCCCTCCGCCGACAGCTACCTGCGCATCGATCGCATCGTCGACCTTGCCAAAGAGTACGGGGCTGAGGGCATTCACCCCGGCTACGGCTTCCTGGCCGAGAACGCGAACTTCGCCAAGGCCTGTGAGGCCGCCGGTATCGTGTTCATCGGGCCCGACAGCGGCGCCATCGATCGCCTCGGCGACAAGCGCCACGCCAAGGCCGTCGCCGAGGAAGCGGGCGTGCCGGTAACGCCGTGGGTGAAGTGCGCGGGCGAAGCGGATAAGGAAACCGTGGCGGCCGTCGAGAGCATCGGCTTCCCGGTAATGATCAAGCCCTCCGCGGGCGGCGGCGGGAAGGGTAT
>JAGQOO010000434.1 GCA_020427345.1 Phycisphaerales bacterium
GGAGATCAGCGCAGCAGAACACCGTCTATATAGATGTTCCTGGTGATGCGCTTCCATTCGGGGTTCATGCGCACGCCGCTGCGAGGACGTGACCGCAAGAAATCAGCCACGTCATCGAGGCTTGCCAGTCGGGTTGCGTCAACATTCGATCCGAAGTCATGACAAGCAAAGAAGCCGTCAGAATCGCGTTCTGCACGCCCTGTCACGACGCCACCGACGACGCGTTCAATTCTCGAAATAGGCACGGGCTCGACCTCCGATCAACGGCCGTGGCAATGCTTGTACTTCTTGCCCGATCCGCAAGGGCATTTTTCGTTGCGCCCTATCTTGCGTGCAGCAGTTTGCGCCGGCGTCTGTGGAATTGACCCTTCTCTGGAGAAACGGCGAGCGAGGCTCTCCATGACGCCGGGAGGCGGGACCCATTTCGGTGGTGGTCCGAACATACGAAGTTGGGCGATCAACTCGCGCTGACTTTGGAGTTCTTTCCGCACCAGAGGAGGCAGATCAGCCCCATAGGGCTCTAGCCGCGCCATCTCGGCT
>JAGQOO010000435.1 GCA_020427345.1 Phycisphaerales bacterium
GCGCGCAATAGGCGTCCTGGATGTCCTTCGGCATGGGGTTCCGCTTGCAGCCCACCTTCGCCGCGGCGCGGGCGAAGGCATTGAACCCGCGAATCGCCACCGCGCCAAACACCGGCACGCGACACAGCCACAACGCGACGGGAAACCGCTTGGTGGGCGGGAGATGAAACGCGGACGTATTCAGAATAACCAGCCGCTTCACCCGCTCCGGATGCCGCGTGGCCCACGCCATGCCGATCATGCCGCCCCAATCGTGCAGCACCAGCGTGACCTTCTCCGTGATGCCCAGGTGGTCCAACAGCGCCTCCAGGTCGTCCACGCGACTCTTGAGCGTGTATTCGTACTGGTCATCGCCGGGCTTGTCGGAGAAACCGCACCCGATGTGGTCCGGCGCGATGCAGCGATACTGGCCTTTTAGCGCGGCGATAAGATTGCGGTAGTAATACGACCACGAAGGATTGCCATGCAGCATCACCACGGGTTCCCCTTGGCCTTCGTCGAGATAGCTGTATTTCAGACCGTTACGGTTGATGTGCT
>JAGQOO010000436.1 GCA_020427345.1 Phycisphaerales bacterium
TCCGGGCGCGAAATTCAGCGGCGCCGAACTCACCGGCGCGCGCTTCTGGGGCGCCGATCTTTCGGACGCCGACTTCTCCGGCGCGAAGATCGAAGCGGCCGACTTTACGGGCGCGCGCATTTACGGCGCGGATTTTTCCGGCGTGATCGGGGCGACGCATGAGCAGTTCGCGAAAGCCTGCGGAGACGCAGCGACGAGACTGCCCGATGGCGTCGCGCCGCCCGCATGTGCCGGAAGCTAGAGCTAGGCATTCTTCCTCTCGCCATCGCTTCGCGCTCACTACCACGCCGTCATCCCCGCGAAAGCGGGGATCCAGAAGCAACAAGCGCAGACGCAAGCGGCCCTGGGTTCCGGCTTTCGCCGGGATGACGGGAGTGGGTAAGCATCTGAAAATTGAATCGCTTCTAAGCGACTCAGCTCTCGTTGCGAGATTCGCCGAGGCGCGTCGGATCGATCGATGCGAGCGCCGAAAACGCGATTGACGGCAGCGGCCCATTGCGGAGCTGGCTGAAGATCGCATAGGCGCCGGGCGCGGCC
>JAGQOO010000437.1 GCA_020427345.1 Phycisphaerales bacterium
AAGCAGACGAGCCGGGGGCGGTCGTCTCGGATCGTTGCGCTCACGGGCGTCCTCCATCGGCAGGTCGAGCGGACGGACGCTCGCCGCTTCCCGGACGACGAGCGCCGCGCAGGAGGGCCGCTTGGCGGCGCCGAGCGCGGAAGAAGCCGCTCAAAATGGCGCCACACTCCCGCGCCAGGACACCACCCGTCGTCTCGAGCCGGTGGTTCAGGCGCGGATCGGTGGGAATGGCATAGAGGCTCGTGCACGCACCCGCCTTGGGATCGACGGCGCCGTAGACGAGTCGGTCGAGGCGCGCGTTGACCAGCGCCCCGGCGCACATCGGGCACGGCTCCAGCGTGACGGCGATCGAGCAGCCGCTCAGCCGCCAGCGGCCGAGCCTCGCGGCAGCCTGGCGCAAGGCGAGCATCTCCGCATGGCCCGCGGGATCGTGGCTGGCCTCGCGAAGGTTGTGCGCCTCGCCGAGCACCGCTCGTCCCCGGTAGACAACCGCTCCGACGGGAACTTCGCCGAGCGCCGCGGCCCGCCGCGCCAAGC
>JAGQOO010000438.1 GCA_020427345.1 Phycisphaerales bacterium
TCTGGGCCGAGCCGCTGCAGGGCGCGGGCGGCGTCATCGTGCCGCCGGCCGGCTATCACCAGCGCATGCACGCGGTGTGCAGGAAGCACGACGTGCTGTGGGTGTCCGACGAGGTGGTGACCGCGTTCGGCCGTGTCGGCCACATGTTCGCGTCGCTGGACGCGTTCGGCATCCAGCCGGACATCATCTGCTGCGCGAAGGGCCTCACCTCGGGCTACCAGCCGCTCGGCGCCGCCATCTTCAGCGACGAGATCTACCGCGTCATCGCCGAGCCTGGCCACGGCCGCTGCTTCGCCAACGGCTACACCTACTCCGGCCACCCGGTCGCCTGCGCGGCGGCGCTCGCCAACATCGACATCATCGAGCGCGAGGACCTCTGCGGCCACGTGCGCGAGGTGGGCCCCTACTTCGAGCAGCAGTTGAACGGCTTGCGCGACCTGCCGCTGGTCGGCGACGTGCGCGGCCGGAATCTCATGATGTGCGTGGAGATGGTCGCCGACCGGCAGACCAAGCGCCTGTTCCCCGAGGAGATGGA
>JAGQOO010000439.1 GCA_020427345.1 Phycisphaerales bacterium
TTTTTTTGCGGCAGCATCGCGCTCTACGCGCTTGACGCACTCGCGCCCCTCCCCTATAAGCCGCGCCTGAACGGTGGCCCTTCCGGCTGCGGTTTGTTTTTGACGGGGTTTTGCCCGCCAATCCAAGCAACAAGAAAAGCCCTTCGGCCGGGAAAACCGGCCCGGGTCCAGTTGAAAGTGACATGTAATGAAGACCTTCTCGCAGAAACCTGCGGACGTGACCAAGAAGTGGGTGTTGATCGACGCCACCGACCTGGTCGTCGGCCGCCTCGCCACGATCGTGGCAAACCGCCTGCGCGGCAAGCACAAGCCGACGTTCACGCCGCATGTGGACGATGGCGACAACGTCATCATCATCAATGCTTCCAAGGCCCGGCTCACGGGCAGGAAGTATGACAACAAGAAATATTACTGGCACACCGGCCACCCGGGCGGCATCAAGGAGCGCACGGCGCGCGACATTTTCGAGGGCCGCTTTCCCGAGCGCATCGTCGAAAAGGCGATCGAGCGCATGATCCCGCGTGGCCCGCTCGG
>JAGQOO010000043.1 GCA_020427345.1 Phycisphaerales bacterium
CACCTCCAACGTTTCTTCGCGATCGAGCGACGCCAAGGCGTACAACGCCGTGCGGCTGAGGTCGCCTTCAGGCCCCTCGATCCAGCGCACCAGCAACGCCATTTTCTGCTGATCGGGAATGCCGAGGTAGCGCGCCCACACCGGCGCCGTGCCGCGACGCGACGCCGGCGCGTCCTTCTCAATCCGCGGCCATTGCGTGAACCAGGCCGGCGACCGGACGGAGGCCAGTCCGCGCTGAACGTCCGGGTTACGCAGCACGTCCGCGTGCCGGAATATCGCCAGAACCTCCTCCGGCTTCGACCACTTCGCGATCAGTCGGCTTGCCGCGGGCCGCCACGGGGGGCGACCGAGGCATTCGACGAGAAAACCCGCCAGAAACGGACTGTTCCACGCTGACAAGTTTTCGATGATGACGTGTTGCAGGCGCCCCCGCCGGCCTTCGACAAGATCCCAGAAGCGCTCGCCGATCGGGCGGGCGAACCACAACATGACGCGCACCGCTTCCATGCAATGATGGGCGTGGAAGGTTCGACCACCCTCAAGCGCGGCATCAACCAGTTGCCGCCGGTCGTTTTCCCATGCGCGGCGCTCTTCTCCGGTCAGCCGGTCTTCGTCAATCGCGAGGAACGCCTCGGCGGTTGATTTGAGAAGGCCGGCACAGCGATCACGAAGGGCGTGGTCCGGGTCCGTCAGACCCATAACCAGCAAGTATGCCAATCCGGGCGATGGGGCCGCTTCCAGGGCGGCCAGCGCGTTGGCGCGACCTTCGGGGCCGCTCTGGAACGCGCGCGAAATGCCCGCGCGCATCAGGTCAGATTCGGAACGGAGCTTCGTTCGGAGGTTTTCGTCCAACCGATCGTAGTGGCCGATCAGAGCGCCCCACGCCTGCTCCTGACGGCGGTCCAGCAGTGTCTGAATAATGCGATCCGCAAAGGCGGACTCGGCCTGATTCAGCCCGGCGGAGAGAATCCGATCGCAGTCGGGAGTTGGCCCCTGACGCAGCCACTTGTAGTAGTTGTCGATCAGCGGCATATTCGGTCGGCCCGCGCGAGAGACGAGTCTTGACCGAGCGACTGCGCGGTCAAATGCGCCACTATCGCACGATAGAGCGCCATCGGTCGCATCGGTCCGATCACGAGCCGGCTTCAAACAAAGGGGGGCGCGGGAGTTGCGCCGGGCGGCCGGGCGCCTACCGCCAGTGGATGCGGGCCGCTTTCGCCCGGTAGTCGATATCGACGCGACTTGCCCGGGTCAGCACATCCATGCCAATAATGAGATCAATCGACAACCCGACTTGGAGCCCGAACGCGTTGTCGACACTGGCCCCAAAGGGGCGTATCTCCGCGCCTGCCAGCTCAAGCGCCTCAAACCCGCCGACATTCATCGTCGCCGCCCGATCGCCAAGCCCCAAGATCGGCGCCGGCGTCTCAAGGATGCGGCCCCGCGCGTATCGCTCATGCCAGTCGCTGGTGAGAGCGGACGCGGTCGCGCCACTATCGATCAGCGCGCGGGCGGAGACGCCGTCCAGCGAGGCGGTTGTGACGATGTGCCCCATCGGCCCGATGTCAAAGCGCAGATTCGACTCCCACGCCTTTAGAGGAGCCGGCGCGACGACGAAACGGGCCTTATCAAAGTCGAGGGACACAAACGCCCTGCCGAACACGGCTGTTCCGATCACGCCGTCGAAGAACAGTAGCAATGGCGATGGCTCGCGCGGCGCAAAGGCGATGACGTTGGCGCATTCGATTGAGCCGATCGACAAGCGGTCGATCCGGACCGAATCCACTTCGACGGTCCCGCCGATACCGGCCACGACCGACTGCGCGCCGGTCTTCAGGTCGAATTCTTCCACAATCGTGTTGGCCAGCAGCAGGGCCTCGCCTGCGCCGGTATCCACCATCAGGCGGATCGGCTCACTCCCGTTGATGGACGCCTCGACATAGGGCATGCGCAGCGCGTCAGCCGAGAACAACTCGGCCGATCCAAACGCCCGGACGTCGGCGGGATTGTCGCGCCGGCAGCCGACGAGTGACAACATCGCGCAAAACACCGAGACGCTGATGCCGGCCCGGCTCCGGTTCAGGCTAACGAGATCGAGGTCGACCATTGTCGACAGCATACGCGATTGCGTGGGCTCGCCGAAAGCGGCGCGACTCATGGCGTCAGCGTGATCCAACCCGCGCCATACTGGCGATCGATGCGTGGCGCTTGGCGCGGGGGACGCGGCTTACCGAGCCAGATCAGGACGCCGAATCGCTTGTGGCGACGCTGGTTCCAGTAGGCGGCCGGCGCCACGACAAGCGCGCCCCATTGCCGGCGCGCGTCCGCCAATTGATCGGCTGTCAGATCGGCGAACTGAATGACGCGCCGCACGGTGCAATCGGCGACAACGGGCCCGCCCGATACCTTCACCCAAACGCGGTCGCCTCTGCGCACACGACCCCAAGGCGCGCGCCGATCACGGCTGAAACGGGATTCGATCGTCTTGCGCCCATCGAGGATGGCGCGGGCGTAACTGGCGGAAACGATCGCCACATGAATGGACGGTGTTCCGGATCGGGCCTTCGGCATGCCGACATTGTCGTCGAAACAACCAGTGGGCATTTGCCCCGAAGTTACCCTCGCTTGTAGAACGGCATGGCCACTACTCTTGCGGGCGCGACGTCGCGCGAAATCACGACTTCCAGCGAAGTGCCCGCCTCAGCAAGTTGCGGCGGGACGAAGCCCATCGCGATGACGCGGCCCAGCGTCGGACTGCTGACGCCGCTCGTCACGACACCGACATCTTCGCCGTCGGCGCGAATGACGGCGCCTTGGCGCGGGGTGCGTTTCGAATCCACTTCCAATCCGATCAGCTTGCGCATCGGGCCGGCGTCACGCACGCGCAGGCAGGTGTCGCGGCCGATGAACTCCTTCTCAAACTTGACGACCCACGCCTGCCCGGCCGAGATCGGATCCCACTCTTCGGTCAGTTCATGCCCGTACAACGGCATGGCGGCTTCGGTGCGGAGCGTGTCCCGCGCGCCGAGGCCTGCGGGGAGAATCGGTCGCCCCTTCTCGGCCGACTTCTCGACGAGCATGTGCGCCGCCGACGGCGCGAACGCGGCGGGCATGATGATCTCCAGCCCATCCTCGCCGGTATAGCCGGTGCGCGAGATGATGTACTCGGCCCCCGCGATGAAGCCTGCCCTGCAGTGATAGCGTTTCAGGTCGCTGACCTGAAACGGGAGCAGCGATTCGATCGTCTCGATCGCCTCAGGGCCTTGAATGGCGATCATGGCCGTTTCGGTGGTTTCGTCGGTGATTTGAACATCCGTTCCCGCCAGATGTCGATCCCACCAATCCAGCAGCTTGACGCGGTTCGAGGCGTTGCACACGACGAGAAAGTGGTCTTCGAGACGCGTGACGATGACATCGTCGAGAATGCCGCCGTCCTCGCGCAGCATGTGGCTATAGCGCGATTGCCCAACGGCCATGCCGGCGATCGCGCGGGTATTGAGTCGCTCCAGCAGCGCTTCGGCGTCATTGCCGCGAAACCGCACGCGCCCCATGTGCGAAACGTCGAAGAATGTCGCGTGATTGCGCGTGTGGTTGTGCTCTTCGATGATGCCGGCATAGACGACCGGCATTTCCCACCCCGCAAAATCGACGAGGCGAGCCCCGGCGTCCTTATGAAAACCGATCAGCGGTGTCTGCAACATGGTTCGAATCCCTGATAAGCGCGGCGTTTGGCGCGACTATACCGGCGGGGCGCCGCAGCCGCTAACCGCGCCGTCCGCGAGATGGAAACAGGGCAAGGACGCCGCTTCCGCGTCTGCCTGTATACTGTTCGCTCGCATCGCCGACGGCGAGCAGCGCTGGGCAACCGGAGGTAACTCGTGCGGATTGGCGGCTTTGTGGTTCAGCCGATCATCGGTATGGAAATCCACGTTCAGCTGGCGACGCGGACGAAGATGTTCTGCGGCTGCCCGCTGGAATTTGGCGCGCCGCCGAACTCGTTGACGTGTCCGGTGTGCCTCGGGCTACCCGGCGCGTTGCCGGTGATCAATGCTGAAGCCGTCGATCTGGCGATTCGGACCGGCATCGCGCTGAACGGCAAGATCTCGTCGACGACGCGTTGGGATCGCAAGAGCTACTACTACCCCGACCTGCCGAAGAACTACCAGATATCGCAGTTCGATCACCCGATCTGTTACGGCGGCTTCTTTGAAGTCCCGTGCGAAGGCCGGATTCTCAAAGTGCGCATCCGCCGCGCGCACCTCGAAGAGGACGCAGGCAAGAACGCGCACGACTTCGAGGGTTGCACGGGCGTCGACCTAAATCGAGCCGGGACGCCGCTTCTCGAGATTGTCACCGAGCCGGATTTGGAGTCGGCGGAGCAGGCGCGCGAGTTTGCCGTGCAGCTGCATCGTCTGGTGCGCTATCTCGGCGTCAGCAACGCCGACATGCAAAAGGGACAGATGCGGTTTGAGCCGAACATCAATCTGCTGTTGATGCGGGAAGGCGAATCGTGGCGAACGCCGATCGTCGAAGTAAAAAACCTCAATTCGTTTCGTTCGCTGTACGGCGCAGTGAACTACGAAATCCATCGCCAGGTGGAGGCGTTTGCGCAGGACGGGCTGACGGCGCAGGTCGGCAACAAATCCAATCGCGGTTGGGATGATGGACGCGAAGTCACGGTGGCGCAGCGGGAAAAGGAAGAGGCGCACGACTACCGCTATTTCCCCGACCCCGATCTGCCGGCCGTTCGGCCTGATCCGGCGCGGGTGGCCTGGCTGCGAGAACACACGCCGGAATTGCCCGCGCCGCGGACAGAGCGGTTCATCAGCGAGTACAAACTCCCCGAGAAGGACGCGCCGGCGCTGGTGGATCATCACGATTCCGCGGACCTGCTCGATCACGCGGCCGAAGCGGGCGGTGACAAGGTGATCCTCGGCAAACACTTCCTGAGCTTCTGGTCAAAACTTGCCAACGAGCGCGGCTGTGAAATCGCTCAGCTTGGCGTAACGGCGGCCTCGCTTGCCGAATTGGCCAATCTTGTGCGGGATAGCGTCGTCAATGCGACCGCCGCGGCGCAGATCGCGGGAGCGCTCGCGGATAGGCCGGAGATCCCGCCGGCGACGCTGGCGCGCGAGCTTGGGCTGGTTCAGTCGAACGACCGCGGGGAGATTGAGGGCTGGGTGGCGACGGCGCTTGCCGAAAATGACAAGGCGGTGCGCGATGCGCGGGACAATCCCAAGAAGCGCGGCGCGGCGCGCGGCTTCCTGACCGGGCAAGTGATGAAAATCTCCGGCGGAAAGGCCGATCCGAAAGTTGTCGGTGAGTTGATCGACGAGTTACTCGCCAACGACGAGCCGCCCTAGGCCTCAGCGGCGTATGTCCATCCTGCCGAAGGACTTAGGCTCCTGCCGGCTGACAGCCGTGGACCGTGACAGTTGGCGTCCTTGACTGAGTAGCGATATTGCGGGTGGAGGTCGGAGGAGACGACGCGCGCGGTGGTCGCTCGCCAACAAGACCCTGCGTCGTTTCCTTTGTGCGCGCCGTTCACCTCTCGTGAACTGGGAATCGGTCCCGGCCCTCCGGGACCGAACGATCGCGTGGCGTGGGAACCCCTTGCCACGGCGCGATCAAAACGCGGCGTGCACGCTCGCCTAACGACGCCGGCTGTGGTCACTGACTGCGCCCGTCGACTCCGGCCTCGTTGTCACTCCTCGCAGACCGCGTCGGCCTCAATCTCAATCAACATGTCCGGCCCGATCAGGGCGCTCACTTCCACCATCGTCGTGCACGGCCGATGGTCGCCGAAGAACGCGCGATGCGCGAGCCCGAACTCGTCGCTTCGCGCGATGTCGGTGACAAACATGCGTGTGCGGACGATGTGCGTGCGGTCGGCGCGCAGTTGCATCAGCGCGACTTCGATGATCTCAAGACAACGGGCCGTCTGACGCGTCGCGTCGCCAGGGGCGAAGACCGAGCCGTCAACCGCGACGGGCGCCGTCCCGGTGACGAAGATGTGCGGGCCCGCGCGCAGCGCACGGCAATAGCTGTATCGTTCTTCCCATACTGCGCCGGATGAAACTCGTTCGAAACCCATAACGCTCCGCTCTAATTGCGTCGCGCGGATCAAGTCGCGCGTTAGAAAAAACGGGTCGGCGCGCTCGGCGCCGACCCGTTGCAAAGTCGCATCAACCAGAAAGCGACCTACTTCAGATCCAGCACCAGATTCGCGTAATACGTCTCATCCAGCCGCTCGCGCATCCCGGTCGGGCGCGAATTGTATTGGAATAATGCGCCGAGCTTGATCTTCCACTGCTCATCAGTCGAAATCGGAATGATCAGCGCGTTATCCGATTCAAGCCGGTAGTTGTCCAGCGCGTCGAACGTGGGATACCACGTATTTGCCGTTGTGAAGCGCAGCTTCTCTGTGATGTCCCAGCGCCCGTCGAGCCCGACTTCGGCGATGAACTCGTCGGTCGTCCTTTTGCTGAAGAACTCTTGATGCTGGAAACCGACACCCAGGCGCGAACGCAGTTCATACGGCTCTTCCTTCAGCCAGTAGTATCCGCCGCCGACGGTGAACAGTGCGCGCAGTGTCAGTCTTTCGAACTCGTCGTATTCCCAGTCGGTCTTGGCATAGGCGAACAGCCGATCCGTAAAGCTGTACTCATACCGGGAGCCGGCCCGCGCCTCCGCCGCGCTGCGCCGCCTGAACTGCTTCGCATAATCGCCCGCCAGATAGAAAAGCAGGAGTTCCTTATCTGATTTGCGGCGGACCTCAACGCGACCGCGGGCGTTCAGGGCTTCCGTATTGCCGTCCTGATACAGCACACCGGCTTCGAGCGTCAGCTCCCAATGCGCGCGAGCCGCCTCAGCCTCCGCCTTGGCCGCCTCGACCTGCTTTTCAAGGATGAGCGCTTCCGGACTCTTGCCGTCCTTGTTCCAGATCGCCGTCACGGATTCGGGCTTGAACGAAACGCGGCCCATCGCCGTCTGCACCGAGCTGGAATTGCCGTTCCAATCGAGCGTGCCGACCAGGCGATCGCCGCTCTCCATTTCGACGTTGACGGACTCTGTGGTATCGATGCCGCGGACCATCTCGGCGGGCACGACGAGTTCGCCGGCGAATTCCGTGGTGATGCGGATCTTGCCGTCGCTGAGGCGCTCCACACGACCGACCAACCGGCTTCCGTCGCTGAGCGTTACCGTGTCGGCCACGACGGGCGCCGCGCAACAAACCAGCAACCACGCGCAAGGCGCGGCCAACAGGCGTTTTCTCATGTCAATCTCCGTTCCTGACGGCGCCGCCTAGCCGTTGTTTGGGTCGAGATTGTCGAAGAACCCGTTGACGCGACTATCGACAAACGTCTGAATCGGCGTCAGCAATACGGAGCGGACCAGGAACAGCGCGACTTCGCGCCCGCTGAAGGTCGTAACGGTAGAAGTGGTGAATTCGCCCAGGTTGCACGAGCCCGCCTGCAGCAGGGTCGCCCCGCTGATCGTCGCACAGAGCAACATCTTCCGCGCGCGCGAGATTCGCTTCGTATTACGCGTCATGTTTCCGTCTCCTGTTTTGCCGCCCCGCCGGGACGCGGGGGGCCGCCGAAACCCAAGATGACGGAAACGTAATCCACGACTCGCAGAGCGTCAACGCCGAACGCGTCAATCGGGAATTGGCTCCATTTCGATGACATCAGATGGTTTTGCAGTTGGCGCCGGCGGAGCTCGTTCTGGCTCTGGCGCTGTCGAAGCGGGAGCGTCCGGGGCAGGCGCCATAGCCGGTTTCGGCGCCGCGGGTTGCCCCTCCGAGATCTTGCGCGCTGACGGCAAGCGCGACATGCGGCGCAGCAGGTCGCGCTCCAGTCGACCGTCGCGCCCAAGATCCACCCAATGCTCGCCCGCTGTACGGGCGCGGATAAGTCCCTCCGATGTGGGCAGCCGCTCGCTGTAAATCGCCAGGGCGCTCGACGCCGTCGTGACCTGTCGTTCCGGCGCGCTGTAACGTTCCTTGCGGACTTCCACATCAACAGTCGACGCCGCTTCGCCAATCGGCGGCGGTCCAATATCGACGCGGACACTCCGGCGAACCGTGCTGACGCTGCTTTCCAAGGCTTGGTCGGGTCCGATCACATCGCCGCGCCAGAATTCGTACCACTGCGCGCTGGTTGTGGGGCGGGTCTGAATCAACCCGCGATCGCGATCTACCCACGCCGGCTCGAAATCAAGTTCCCGTAACATCGTCAGCGCGTTGTCGACGAACCGCTCGCGATCCGCGATCTGAAGCCGCATCGTGCTGGGGCCGGTCGGGACCGTCGGCGTCGCACAGCCGCCAAGGAGGAAGATTCCGCACAGTAGAAGGCAAACAGGTCTCATAACGGCATCGTAGGGCAGGCGGCGTGGCTTGCAACGGGCCGGCTATCGGGCCACCGAAACCGCGCACGGCGTTTCGTCGAAATTGTTGGCCGGCTTGAATACGGAATCGCACACTCTCTGATGGAAGCTGTCGTGTCCCCCTTTTCCAGGCCACGCGTCGGTGCGAACATCGGCGCGTGGCTCTTTTTGTTCACTCTGCCGGACCGCGCGTCGCCGCCAGAATCTGGCGGGCGATGTCGTGCGAGAGCGACACTGCGGCGTCACGATCGAGGTGCGATGAGTCGTAGCTGTGATAGGCAAATTGATCGATGTTCAGCCAGACGCCCCCCGCTTCTTCAAACGCCCGGACGAACATGGGCTCGTCGAATCCGCTGATCGAGTCCTCCAGATCCACCATCGCCTTGCTTGTTGGGGGCCGGAACCCGAAGACACGAATCCCGCGCGCGGTCCATTGCCGAACGCGCGTCAGGAGTCCCGCGACAATGTCGGGGCTGACCTCATTACCCGCAAACTCCTCTTTGTACGCCGCAAGCCCCTCCTTGGGCGTCTCCGGGACCTTTCGGGATGCCACCCAGCCGTCCGCGTGAAAGTGCTGGTAGTACCATTTTCTCTGCCCGCGGATCGAGTCATAGGTTTCGACGAGTTCGACCGGTTGAATCGGTCGAACGAATCGCAGCAGAGGCGCCAACTGCCGCGCGAGCATTCGATCCGCTGGATGTTCCTGCGACGTTTCCAGGAAACCGTTTCGTCGAACGGCGACCGGCGTGAGCGAGTGGGGTGTGATGCCAAGGAGAATCATCGGGTCCAGCGCGGCGGGAGCCAGGCGGGCTTCGACAGCATCCAGATAGGCGCTCTCATATCCCAATCCACTGAATCCGAAATTCGCGACAACACGTCCGCCCAGTTCCGCGCCCAGGGTTTTCGGCGAAACGCCGCGATAGATTCGCGAGTCCCCCGCGATGATGAAGTCAAACTGCGGCCCCCAAGCGACCTTCTCGAGCCATAACCGGGTTGCGCCCAAACCGGACTCGCCCGATGTCGGACGTAACAAGCCGACCGCGACGATCATGAGCACAGTCAGCACCGCTGTAGCCGCAACCCGATGGTTCATTCTCATGCTGATATCTTAGAACTGGAAGTAGATGAACGCCCCACCCGGTCCACGCAGAAAAATACACGCCGTGATCGCCATTGCCAGGAACAGCGGGTCCAGTCGACGACGCCAACTCTCTGACAGGACATGCGGGCCATCCATCCCAAAGTAGAAGTAACCTTCGCGCACGATGGCGCCCGCTACAACCGCCAGTGGGACGATGCCCAAGCTGCGAATCTCGCTCAGTGTCGAACCCGCGGACGCGAACATGTGTCCGACCACATCGAGGGCCTGGCCCAAAGAGGCGGCCCTGAAGAACACCCACGCGACCCACACCTGAGTAAGCAGCACTGCCGAAGCGAGGTATCGCCCGCCCGGCCACGCGCTGATGCGCCGGGGCCAGTCAGTCAGTCGCTCGATCATCAGACAAAACGCGTGGATGCCGCCCCAGATCACAAATGTCCAGGCGGCGCCGTGCCAGAGGCCCGACACCACCATCGTGATCCACATGTTGCGCAAACTGCCAAACTTGCCTTGTTTTGATCCCCCGAGTGGGATGTACACGTAATCGCGAAACCAGGTGGATAGCGAGATGTGCCAGCGCGTCCAGAAATCGCGCAGGCTTCTCGCGATGTATGGGTGATTGAAATTCTCCGGGAAGTGGTAGCCCATCCAGTTGGCGAGACCGCGCGCGATATCGCTATAGCCGCTGAAGTCGCAGTAAATCTGAAACGCGAACATGGTGACCACTAACCACCAATACAGCGCCGACCCGCCGTCCCCTCCCGCAAAAGCCGCGTTGACGGCCGGCGCCAGATTGTCGGCGATCACTACTTTCTTGAAGTAGCCGTGGACAATTCGAACGAGGCCGTTCCAACGCTGCTCTTGAGTGGCCGGCTCGCCGGACTCCAGTTGCGGCAGCAGGTCAGCCGCGCGAATAATCGGCCCGGCGACGAGTTGCGGGAACATCGAGAGATACGCGAAAAAGTGCAGGATATTCCGCGTCGGGCGCAACGAGCCCCGGTAGATATCGATGGTGTAGCTCATCGATTGAAACGTGTAGAAGCTGATGCCGACCGGCAGCGTCAACTCTGCCAATGGGATGTGCCAACCCGCCCCAGCCGCTGCGAGCAATTGGTTGGCGTTGATCGTCAGAAACGTCAGATACTTGAACGTCGCGAGTGAGCCCACGTTTCCAACGATGGAAATCGCGAGCAACAGCTTCCGTCGAAGCGGATATCGCTCGATCGCAAGGCCGACAATGAAGTCCAGCAGCCCGCTGGCGACAATCAGGATCAGGAAGCGCCAGTCCCACCATCCGTAGAATACGAATGACGCGACAACCAGATATCCCCAGCGCACGTTGCTGAACCGGCGCAGCATCGGCCAGCCGGCATAGAACAATGCCCCAAAAATCAAGAAGACCAGCGAGTTGAACAGCATGCCAGAAAATCCGGCAGATGCGTCCCGGCGTCAAGGGGTCCGTTTCGCGGCGATGCGAATTCGTCGAGGACCGCCACGTGGGGCGGACTGCGGTATCCTGCCCAAGTGCTCGCCGAGATCAATGAACTTCACCTGATTGCCCTCCCTGCTATCGGCCTCGCCGCCGGCGTATTGGGCGGGCTGCTCGGCATCGGCGGCGGCTTGGTCATGATCCCGGCGATGCTCTTCGCCCTCGGCGAGCCGTTCGGCGTCGGCACGCTGCATGTCTACAAACTGGCGGCGCTGATGGTCGGCGCCATGCTCTCGATACCGGCCGTGATCCGGCATAGCCGCGCCGGCGCGATTGATCGCGCCGCGCTCCCGTCGATCGTGATCGGGGGGATTGCCGGTGTATTGATCGGCGTCGGCGTGGCCTCCGTTTTCTCCGGAGCCGCGACCGCGATCCTCAAGCGCGTCTTCGGCGGTTTTCTGATCGCGACGGTCGTGTTCAACGCGATTGAAAGACGGCTCAGGAAGTCGACGCCGGATGATGCGAATGCCCCTTCCTCGGTGGGCGCAACCCGCCGCCTGCAGCGCGGCGCCGTGGTTGGCTTCCCTGCGGGTGTCGTGTCGGGATTGCTCGGCGTCGGTGGGGGCGTGTGGTCGACCCCGGCCCAACATCTGTTTCTGCGCACGCCATTGCGAAACGCCATCGCCAACTCGGCGGGAATGATCGTCGGCCTCGCGCCGGCGGCGGCGATCTGTCAGGCGTTCGCGGTTGCGCGGATGTCTGACTTGCGAGTTGCTGACGCGTTTCCGCTGGCGGCGATGCTGGCTCCGACCGCGATCTTCGGCGCCTGGATCGGCGCGCGGCTGACGCACGTCCTGCCGCTCAACACCCTGAGATACTGCTTCTGGGCGTTACTGCTGGTGGGCGGCGCGCGGCTGATCTGGGCGAGCTAGCGGCGAACGCCGAAATGGGTGGGCGGGAACTGGGGCAGGCGGGACTCGAACCCGCACTGTGAGGATTTTAAGTCCTCTGCCTCTGCCAATTGGGCTACTGCCCCGCGCGGGGAAAGATCGTACCGGCGAAACGGGGGCGGACGCGAATCGAGCACGCGCGACGCAGACATGCTTTCCACACGATTGGAGCGATGGGCCATTGTAGGTCGAGCGATTAGAGTGCCACGGCTCTTGAGCCGTGGTCAGGATGAGAGAAGTGACACGCAACATTGAGCATGCTTACGGCTGCGCCGAAAGCATGGCGCCCCGGCGCGTGCCGCACTCAAGTTCGGCGGAAGCTCGATCTCGTTGCTTTCGGGGAGCCTGACCGGGTCAGTTCCAATCGACGTTTGCGATCAGCGCTCCGGCGAGGCTGACGCCCGCATGCGCCTGATATGTCCGCCGAAGCTAGATTGGCCCCTGCTTCGTGAGGGCGATACCGGCATAACACAGTGGGGCTTGCAGAATCAGCAGGCCCATAGCCATGTAGGCGCCACCGATTCGTTCCGTGACATCGTCCGCCATCATTTGGGCGACGACGAGGGGAGTTACGATGACATCACTGACGATGAGGATGACTAACGGGATGAACCGCATCCGGACATACTAGCCGAACCTCCCCCTCTTCCCGAATTTTCCGTGGGCTCCGCCCCCCGCGCGCGTTTAGGCTGGTGAGATGCGAGACCCGGCGATGGAAGGGCCGATGACGATTGCGTTCCCACTGCCCACTGCGCGCCCGGCCGACTACGGCCAAACCGAGCGAGAACGGCTTGAGGCCGCCTTCGACCGCGTCGCGGCCTCGATTTACCGTTACTTCGCCGTACGTAGCGACGGGCACGCGGCCGACGACCTGATGCAGCAACTCTGGACGCAGGCTCTTTCTGCTCCGCGCATCCCCTTTGATGACGAGATCGAACCCTGGTTGCGCGCGGCCGCGTCCAACCTGCTGCGCACGCGTTGGCGTCGGCAGGGGCGCGGCCCGCGCGAACTCGGTCTCGAACGCCCCGAAATCGCCGCCGATCTGGTCGAGCGAATGACGACGACGCGCCTGCCGGCGAACCTGCTCGAACGCGACGAAGTCCGCGCGCAGCTCATGCTCGCGATCACCTCGCTCGACAGAGACGCGCAGGAGTTGATTCTCGAACATTACTTCCACGGTCGTTCTCAGACGCAGTTGGCCGCCGCGCGCGGGTCAACGGCGCGTGCGATCGAAGGCCGTCTGTATCGCGCGCGAAATCTGCTGAGAACTGCCCTCGAGGACATGGCGCGCTCGGCCGGGCGCGATTGTGAGGTGTGAGCATGACCGATCATCAAAACCAGCCCGATCGGCTGCTGGACGAAAACCTGAAGCTCGCCGGAGCGACGCTCAATCCGCCGCCTTCGCCGACGCCCGCGCAACTCGCGCGTTGGAAAGGCGCCGACCCCGTCGCTCCAAAACAAAAAGGAAACTACCTGATGCGCAATAGACGTCTGTTCACGATCGGCGGCCCCGCCATTGCCGCCGCCGTCGCCCTGTCCGTTCTGCTGATTACGCCCAAGCACTCGACGGTGAACGCCGCGGTGATCTTTCAGGAACTCCGCGCTCGGCTTGTCGACGGCTTCCGCCTTGAAATGAGCAATATTGTCGACGACGGCACGCGCGTCGACGGGTATCTGACGGTGCGCTTCGCGGACGGCGACAACTCGCACACCCTCGACTGGGCCGTCGCCGATTTGAACGTCAATCTCGGCGCGGACGCGGATGAGCTCGAGGGCGCGACCTTGCGCGTCGCCGGTGAGTTCGCCGACGGCTCATCCTGGATGTATCTCCAACCGTCCAACCTGCCGGACGATCTGATCGACCGAGATCCGACGATCTTCGCGTTCTTCAATTTCATCAGCAACGGCGTGATTCTGGACCTGACCGGGCTTGATTTGAACGACGAGATTTCCAGTTTCATGGTTGACGACGCCGCCGACGGCGCGACGCAGCGCGGTCTGACCATCGGCATCGGCGTCGGCGCGGAAGTGGAGGAGCCCACCGAAGCGCCGCGTCCCGGTCTGTCGGTAGATTTCCGCGTCGATAGCGGCGACAGCGACGCAGGTGGGGCAGCGCCCGGCGCCACGGCTACCAGCGTAGTTTTGGAGGAAGATGAACTCACGGCACTTGCGACGGACCTCGTTTCCGGGCGCGCGACCGCCGAGCAGTTGCAGCAACTCGTCGGGTTAATCGAGAACGAAGCGGATGTGCAACTGGAGAATCTCTCCTCCGATCGCATTCGCCTGACCGCCGTTCCGCATGCCGACGCGGATTGGGAGGCCGGCGTGTTGACGATCGACTATCTCGTCGGCGTTGGCATCGAGCGCGCCGAGATCACCGGCGTCGGCGAGGACGATGGTTCGATTCGAATGGCGTTCGTCGACGCCGCGGAATTGGAGCGGACCGAGCGCCCCAGTCGCGAGGCCTTCTCGCAGCGCGGCGCGCCGACGTTCCGCTTCGGCGACCTGTTGACGATGCTCGGTTCTGACCACTGAGACTTTTCGCCTCCCAAACGACGGACCGCGGGGGCGCTCGCCATCCCGCGGTCCGTTTGCCTTTCTTGCCCCTGTTCTCGGTCAGCGCGCGTCGTGCCGCGACGCCTGTTTGAACGCGGCGAGTGCCCGGGCGCGACCGGCAGGGTGATCGACAACCAGAGCCGGATAGTCGAGGTCCGCGTCGGCCAGTTTGTCGGGGTCGTGCAGGGCGGCGGCGGGGGCCTTGGCCAACTCCGGCACGAATCTGCGAATGTACGCGCCGTCGGAATCGAACTTAGCGCTCTGGCTGAACGGGTTGAAGATGCGAAAATACGGGGCGGCGTCCGTGCCGGTCGATGCCGACCATTGCCAGCCGCCGTTATTGCTGGCGAAGTCGCCGTCGACAAGATGCCGCATGAAATGTCGTTCGCCCCAGCGCCAGTCGATCAGTAAGTGTTTCGACAGGAACATCGCCACGATCATTCGCGCGCGATTGTGCATCCAGCCGGTTTGTGCGAGTTGTCGCATGGCCGCGTCAACGATCGGATACCCGGATTCGCCCGATTGCCAGCGGCGAAAATCGCCCTCGTCATATCGCCACTCGACCGCCTCATCGACTTCGCGCCGAAAGGCGCGTCCGCGACAGACGTGCGGAAAGCCCATTAGCACGTGGCGATAGAACTCGCGCCAGATCAGCTCGCTGATCCAGGTGTCAATTCCCTTTTTTCCGCCGTCCGCTTTGCCGCGGTTCGTTTCGCGCGCGGCCTCGAAACACTGCCGCGCGGAGATGGCGCCGACCGCGAGATAGGGCGACAGCACGCTCGTGCCGTTGACGGCCATGAAATCGCGTCGATTGTCGTAGTCGCCGACGCGCTCGTCGATGAATCGACTGAGCCGCTGTCGCGCTTCGCCTTCGCCCGCCTTCCACAGATCCGAGCGCGTGGTTCCCTCGAACTCCGCTACGATATCGAGTAACGCGCCGGGCTCAACCAGCGGCAAGCCGCACAGGGCGCTGTCGTCGAGCGAAACCGCGGCGCGACGGGCCGGTGGTTTCGCGATCACGGCGCCGCTATCGCGCCAATGCTCAAGCCAGCGCCGCCTGAACGGGGTAAACACGGTGTACCATTGGTCAGAGGCCGTGCGGATTGTCGACACGTCCAGAATCGTCTGGTCGATGAACCGATGCGCCTTGACGTCGATGGCGCTGAGCGCCGCCTCGACGGCGCTGTCCCGCGCGATTTCATTGACCTCCGGCTCGTCGTTCCACCACACGCCGCCGCAGCCCGCGGCTTTCGCGAAGCGCGACACGGCGGCGGGCGCATCGGCAAATCGATCAACGCGCAGCACGATTAGCGGGATGTTCAGCTTCGCCAGGCTGTGGCGCAGCGCTTCGACGCTGCGCACTGTGAAGTCAACCCGCATCGCGCCCCAGTCGTGCGAACGCCACTGCTGCGGGGCGACCACAAACACGCCGACTACCTCGTCGGCCGCATCGCACGCCGCCGCCAGCGCGGTGTTATCCGCGACGCGAAGGTCCGATCGAAACCACATCAATGCCCGCATGCGCGCTCCGCGAGAGTGTCGCGCGCCGCAATCACGGGACGCGACGCCGCCCAAAATGGCCAATAGAGTAGTTTCGTTTCGACTTCTGTGTCAGATGCGGCGATTGCCGATGCTATTGATCTGTATTCCGGCGCTTTCCGCCGCCCGACAACCTGCGACGGACCAAGTGCTGGACGATTTTGAATCCGCATCACTCGCGACGCGCTGGACGGCTGACGGCCCGATTCGCGCCGAGCGCGTGCGCAGCGCCGATCGCGATGGGTTCGTTCTCCATATTGACGCTGATCCCAGTTCCAACCTTTCGACGCGATCCGCGCTGTGGAAGACGCCATTGTCGGAAACAGACACGATTGCGTTTGACCTGAACATCCGCCCGCGGGCGGCGCCGACGGCGCTGAAGCTCGACATCCGGTTGATCGCGACGGTCGCGGGCGAGCGCGCCGATCGATGGATGCGCTACGAGTCTTCCGAGGCCGGCTGGCGTAGGGTCAATCTGCCGATCGCCGCGTTTCAGGATGACGAGTTTGCGCTGGCTAACGCCACCGAAGTGACCGGCGTCGAGTTTCGCTTTCGCTCCTACAGTTCGGTCGACATCGACAATCTGCATGTTGTTCGGCATGCCGAGTCCGAATCAAACGACCAATGCGAGTTTGTCGTCACAGCCGCGTTCGGCGACCGTCCGATTCGTCAGCTTTGTGTCGGCGAACCAGGCGTCAATGCGAGTCGACTCATCATCGCCACGGATTGCGCAGGATTAGACCTGGGCGCGTTAGGCGGCGAAGTCACCGCCGCCGCCGCGCGGTTCCGCGCCGACTTTCCCGGCGAAGACCGCGCGCCGGGTGTGATTCCGCTGCTGATTTTCGCCGACCGGGCGGATTGGGTGGGATTCTGGCGCAACGTCTCGCCGCCGCCGGTCGTTCCGAAGGACGCGGACGGTCTGACAAGCATGCGCGTCGCGACGGCGGTTTGCGATATGGCCGATCCCGCCCGCGTGCGCGACGTGTTCATTCACGAAGCGGCGCACATGATGATTGCCCGGCGTTTCGGCCTGACGCCGCGATCCGACTGGCTCCACGAGGGCCTCGCAACCCGATATCAGCGCGGCGACGCTGGACGGGCTGCGCTGGCGCCGCGCGAGATCGACTCGGTTTCGCGATTGATCGATGGAAGCCAAACCCCGATTGCGGCGTATTCGGCGGTTGAGCGGTTTGTCAGCTATCTCGCGCGCGACGCCGCGTCACGACGCCAACTCGTCGCGGCCCTTGAGGCGGTCCGCGTGAATCGCACGGCGGATTTGCGCAAAATCGCACCCTCAGTGTTCGGCAAGTCCGCCGATACACTGCTGCGCGATTGGCGCAACTTCGAGCGACAAACCGACGCAGCGCCTACTCGACCGTAACCGCCTTGGCGAGATTGCGCGGCTTGTCGACATCACACCCGCGCAGCACGGCGGCGTGATACGCCAGCAATTGCAGCGGAATGACGGTGACAAGCGGCGCCAGCAACTCCGGCACATCCGGCACATACATCACATGTTCGGCATGATGCTGGATTTCGGTGTCGCCTTCGGTCGCGACGGCAATGACATGTCCGCCCCGGCTGCGCACTTCCTGAATATTGCTGATGACTTTTTCGTACCAGTGCCCGCGCGGCGCCAGCACGACCACCGGCATGTCCTCGCTGATCAGCGCGATCGGGCCGTGCTTCATTTCAGCGGCCGGTAGTCCTTCAGCGTGGATATAGCTGATTTCCTTGAGTTTCAGCGCGCCTTCCAGCGCGACCGGATACTGCAGGCCGCGACCCAGATACAGCCAGTTGTCGGTCTCGACAAACTCGGCGGCAATCTGCCGCGCCTGCGTGGACAGTTCCAGCGCCGTCTCGATCGCTGTGGGGATGTCCTGCAGCGCCTTGAGGTACTGGAAACAGTCAGCCGGGCTGAGATGACGCCGACGGCCGAGCAGAGCGGCGATCATCGACAACACCGTCAACTGGCCCGTAAACGCCTTGGTCGATGCGACACCGATCTCGGGTCCGACGTGCAGATACACGCCCGCGTCGGTTTCACGCGCGATCGTCGAGCCGACGGAGTTCACGATGCCGAGCACCATTGCGCCCTTGTCGCGCGCTTCGCGCAGCGCTTCGAGCGTATCGATCGTCTCGCCGCTCTGCGAAATCGCGATGATCACGGTGCCGTCTTCGACAATCGGGTTTCGATAGCGGAATTCGCTGGCGTACTCGGTTTCGCACGGGATGCGCGCAAGTTCTTCGATGAGGTACTCGCCGACAAGGCCCGCATGCCAGGCGGTGCCGCACGCCGTCAGAATGATGCGCTTCGCCTTGATCAGCTCGCGCGCCACCGACTGCAGCCCGCCCAGTCTGACGCGACCCTCTTCCAGATCGATGCGGCCGCGCATGCATGTGCGAAGTGATTCCGGCTGCTCGAAAATCTCTTTGGACATGAAATGCTGATGGCCGCCGAGTTCAAGCTGTTCCAGCGTCCACTCGATCTCCTCGATGTCCTTGGTCACCGGCATCGCTTCGAGATTCGTGGTACGGAACCCACCGCGTTCGATCGTCGCCACTTCATTGTCTGAGAGGTAGATCACCTGCGCGGTGTGTTGCAGAATCGCGGCCGCGTCGGACGCGACCAGATACTCATCCTTGCCGACGCCGATGATCAGCGGGCTGCCGCGTCGCGCGGCGACAATCCGATTCGGCTCATCCGCATGAAGCGCCGTGATGCCAAAGGTGCCACGCACCTCGCGCAGGGCCGCGCGGACGGCCTCTTCGAGATTACCCTCATAGAGATGGCCGATGAGTTGCGCGAGCACTTCGGTGTCCGTCTCGCTACGGAGCGTTACGCCCTCGTTTTCGAGGAATTGCCGCAGCACGCGGTAGTTCTCAATGATCCCATTGTGGACGATCGCCAGCTTGCCGCTGGCGTCGCGGTGGGGGTGGGCGTTGACTTCGGTCGGGGCGCCGTGCGTGGCCCAGCGCGTGTGCGCCATGCCGATCGTCGCCCCGAACATCGCGTCGTCAATCCGCTTTTCCAACTCCATAATCCGGCCCGCGGCTCGCCGCAGGCGAAGCTCGCCATCCCGCAGGATGGCCACGCCGGCGGAGTCATAGCCGCG
>JAGQOO010000440.1 GCA_020427345.1 Phycisphaerales bacterium
CATATAGAACAGATCATTGTCCAGACCGGCATAGCCTACACCCATGCTTCGCTTCACCACCATTACCGTACGGGCTTTATGCGCATCAAGAATGGGCATGCCGTAAATGGGACTTCCAGGAACATTGGCCGCAGGATTGACAACGTCATTTGCACCCAACACCAGTACGACATCGGTATTCGAAAAGTCGCTGTTGATTTCATCCATTTCGAGCACCTGTTCATACGGGATTTCCGCTTCGGCCAGCAGGACGTTCATGTGACCCGGCATGCGGCCTGCAACCGGATGGATGGCGAAGCGCACATTAACGCCTTTTTCATGCAGCAATTCCGCAAGTTCCTTGACAGCGTGCTGAGCTCTGGCGACAGCCAGACCATAGCCGGGGATAATGATAACGCTGTCCGCATTTCCCATCAGGAATGCAGCATCCTCGGCGCTGCCGCTGCGATAGGTTTTTTGCGTGCCGTCATCAGTTGCCGCCGCAGCACCGCCATCGCTGCGAAACCCACCGAGAATAACTGACAGAAAAG
>JAGQOO010000441.1 GCA_020427345.1 Phycisphaerales bacterium
CCGGGCCTGACTGCTTCAACGCGTTCAGTAACCATTGCGTTTTCACACGCCACCACCCTTCGTGAGTAGGCAAATATAGCTCGGCAGGCCTAAACATGCCTTATTAGGATGGCTGGGGCAATCCGACGTGCTGATCTCGGGCCTCTCCCCGGCCGGCCGGGTGGTGGGGTGCCGCCTTGAGGTGTCCGGCCCAGCGGCTACAATGCCGATCCGCCGCGTGGCCGGGCATTTTCAACCGATGTCCGCCCCGTGAACCTTTGGAGAGGTGGCCGAGCGGCTGAAGGCAACGGTTTGCTAAATCGTCGTACTGGTTTTACCGGTACCGCGGGTTCGAATCCCGCCCTCTCCGCTTCGATTCCAGCCCGTCAGGGCACTTGCGCCCTGAATCGCGCCCTAAACTGGCGGGTTACTGCTCTGTCCAGATAGGCAAAGCCGGCAACTTCCGGGCGGACTTCCGGGCGGACTTCCGGGTCAACTTTCAGCCAAACGATCCAGCCTCGGGTAGCGTGATTCCACGCGGCGCTTCCACT
>JAGQOO010000442.1 GCA_020427345.1 Phycisphaerales bacterium
GGTGCTCGTGCCGCGGCCGACCTCGTCGAGGACCACGAGGCTGCGTCGCGTCGCGCCACGCAGAATCGACGCGGCCTCCCGCATCTCGACCATGAAGGTGCTCTGGCCTTCGGCGAGGTCGTCCCGTGCGCCGACGCGCGTGAACACACGATCGACGACGCCGAGCCGTGCTTCGGTCGCGGGCACGAACGACCCGGCCTGCGCGAGAATCGCCGCGAGCGCGACCTGCCGCATCACGGTGCTCTTGCCCGCCATGTTCGGCCCGGTGATCACCATCAGGCGCGGGGTCGCTTCGCCTTCGGAGTCGAGGCGCACGTCGTTCGGCACGAACGAGCCGGAGCCGAGCTGCTCCACGATCGGATGGCGCGCTTCCTTGAGCTCGAGCGCCAAGCTCTCGTCCACGTCCGGTCGCACGTAGCCGTGGCGATGCGCGAGCTCGGCGAGCGCCGCGTGCACGTCGAGCTCCGCGAGGGACGCCGCCAACGAACGAAGGCGGAACGACTCCGAAGCCACACGCGCGCGCAGGTC
>JAGQOO010000443.1 GCA_020427345.1 Phycisphaerales bacterium
GGCGAGGGCGGCCCGCCCGCCGGCATCGGCGCCGCGGCGTCGTACGCCGCCGGACAGACGCGCTACTTCCAGATCACGCACCGCGACGACCCGCTGGCGATCTGCGCGACGGGGCTCAACACGTCGCAGGCCGTCGAGGTCACGTTCGCGCCGTGAGCGCGGCGGCGAGCCCGGCCCGCGCGGGCCGGGTTCGCTTCACTGCGGGCGCGACTCGCCGCCCGCGGCCTCGTCGACGACCGGTCCGCCGCGCTCGACGACCGAGCGGATGTGGATGTCGCGCTGCGGGAAGGCGATCTCGATGTTCGCCTTGCGGAACGCCTGGTCGATCCCCGTGTGGAGCTGGTCCGTGGCGTCGACCCAGTAGTCGCGCGCCGCGAGGAACACGCGCAGCTCGAAGTCGAGCGAGCTCTCGCCGAATGCGCGGAACACGACCGTCGGCGGCGGCTCCTCGAGGACGCGCGGATTCGCCTTCGCCACGCCCAGGAGCAGCCGGCGCGCCAGCTCGACGTCCGATCCGTACGCGATGCC
>JAGQOO010000444.1 GCA_020427345.1 Phycisphaerales bacterium
CATGCGGCGACGTGACTCGACCCAGTGGCGGTAGCGCAGGTCGCCTTCGCCGCGGAGCAGCTTCACGACCACGTCGCGCGAGGCTTCGCCGTCCGTCGGCTCGGCGCTGACGGTCAGCGTCACGGTCTCGCCGGCGAGCCCTTGGAAGGCCGCCCAGGGATCCTTCGAGGTGTCGAGCGCAACGCCGTCGACCGCGAGCAAGTAGTCGCCCTCCACGACGTCGACGCCGGGCTGGCTGAGCGGCCCGCGGGCGTCCGAGTCCCACGCCGCGCCCTCGACGATCCGCGCGATGCGGTACGCGCCGTTGTCGAGCGCGAAGTCGACGCCGAGCATGCCGACGTCCACGCGATCCGCGGACTCGGTGTCGCCACCGAAGTAATAGGCGTGGCCGACGTTCAGTTCCGAGATCATCTCGCGGATCAGGTACGACACGTCCTCGCGCGTGACGCAGTCGTCCAGCATCGCCGCATAGTGGTCGTAGATCCCGGGCCAGTCCACGCCGTGCATGTTCTCGACGTAGAAGAAGT
>JAGQOO010000445.1 GCA_020427345.1 Phycisphaerales bacterium
TCCGCCGCGACATGACCGCGGACGAGCAGGCCCTGTTCGGGATCGACAAGCTGAACGTCAAGCGCTCGGAGATTCCGGCCGTCACCCATGTCGATTACTCGGCCCGGGTCCAGACGGTGCACCGCGAGACGAACCCGAAGTACCACGCGCTCATTTCCAGGTTCAAGGAGCTGACCGGATGCCCGCTGGTTGTGAACACGTCGTTCAACGTGCGCGGCGAGCCGATCGTCTGCACGCCGACCGACGCGTTCAACTGCTTCATGGGCACCGGGATCGAGATGCTGGTCATCGGCAATTGCGTCCTTGAAAAAGGCGCGCAGGACCCGAGCCTGCAGAAGAATTATGAAACCGAGTTCGAGCTGGATTGACGGGCTCGGTCGCCGCCGCGACCCCGGATGGCAGAAAAGACATTGAGGAACACGGTAACCATGGGATTTGCCCGCACCAGGACATCGACGAGACCGGCCGCGCAGGCGGCGCACGGTCGCCACCCGCAGGCGTTTCGCGCACCGGTCGCAGGGGCGCC
>JAGQOO010000446.1 GCA_020427345.1 Phycisphaerales bacterium
CTACGAGATGTGGTCCGATCGCGTCGTCGCCAAGTTCGTCGTGTCCACTGTGTTGCTGGCCGTCGCCGGTGCTGTGACCGGCGGCATGCGCGGCGGCCCCGGCGAAGCGCTCATGACGGCGCTGGCCGTTCTTCTCATCGCCTGCCCTTGCGCGCTGGGTATCGCTACGCCCATGGCCGTTTGGATCGCGTTGGGCCGTGCCGCGCGCTACGGCGTCATCTTTCGCGGCGGCGACGCGCTCGAACGACTTGCGGGCGTCCGCGCCGTCGGCTTCGACAAGACCGGCACGCTGACGACGGGCGCGATGCGCGTCGAGTCCTTTGAATCGACCGATGCGGCGGAGGAATCGCTGAGAATCGCCGCTGGTCTGAGCGCGGGTTCGCGGCATTCCATTTCGAAAGCGATCGGCGATCTTGCCAGGAGCGAACGCGTCGAAGCGAAGCGGTTCGACGCCGTGCGAACGATCCCCGGAATGGGCGTTGTGGCGGCCAACGGCGACGGCGATGTCAGCCTCGGCAGCGCCGCA
>JAGQOO010000447.1 GCA_020427345.1 Phycisphaerales bacterium
TGGTCCTTGATGATGCCCATCGTCATTCCACCCGGGGGCAGATCACCGATGAAGCTTGTGGACAGATTCGAGTTGAACTGCTCGAGTCGTTCGGTGGGAAGCTGGCCCAGTGCCAGATTTTGAATTCCCTGCGAAGTGGCTCCAAGCAGTTCAAGATCCACGCCGCCAACGAGTGTGAAGTCGATTCCCAGCGCGTTGTTCTCGTTGAGCGTGGCGCGAAGGATCGTCGCTTCGATCAGTACCTGGCGAGGTCGCACGTCCAGCTCGGCCAGTGTTCGGGCTACCATGTCGTGGACTTCGGCGACATCGTAGACGAACACGAAGTCCAGCCCCGCTGCGTTCTGACCGCCCGCTCCGTCCGCAGACGATCCGATGCCCAGCTCGGGTTCGGGCGACGTGGCAACCTTTCCCTCTCTGCTGAGAAGAGGCTCGACGACGAGCTTTGCATCCGCTGCAGAGAGGTAATTCAGTGAATACACATGACCGTAGGCCGGCTTGCGTCGCATCGCTTCAAGCTCGGCGT
>JAGQOO010000448.1 GCA_020427345.1 Phycisphaerales bacterium
GGAAGCGGCCGGACATCAGCTCAATCACGCCGAATTCTTGGAGCTGATCCTGCAGGACGAACTGGCGGTCCGCAGCCAGCGGCTCGTCGAGCGGCGCGTGAAGAGCGCGCAGTTCCGCGAGCTCAAGACGCTCGCCGACTTCGACTGGTCGTTCAACCCGTCGATCAAGAAGAAACAGGTCTTCGACCTGGCGACCTGTCGGTTCGTCCGCGAGGGACGCGACGTGCTGTTGTTGGGCCCCCCAGGAGTCGGCAAGTCGTTCCTGGCTCAAGCGGTCGGCTACGAAGCGATCAAGCAGGGGATGACAGTTCTCTACCGCTCGATCTTCGACGTCGTCCGCGACTTCCTCCACGAGGCGGCCCTCGGGGAGGACGACAAGCTGCTGGGGCGGTACTTGAAGCCGGACCTCTTAATCGTCGACGACATGGGAATGAAGCAGCTGCCGCGCCGCTCCGGCGAGGTCCTGTTCGAGATCGTGATGCGCCGCTACGAGACCCGCTCGACCGTGATGACGTCGAATAGG
>JAGQOO010000449.1 GCA_020427345.1 Phycisphaerales bacterium
CGAGGTAGTAATCGGACGTCGAGTAGTAACTCTTCGCACGATCGACCCCGGTGCTTTGGATGATGCGCAGCATGCGTCATTGTATGCCCCGAATCTCTTAAGAATCGTTAACGCGGATCACTGTCCCACCGTGTCATGGGATGGCACCGATTGTCCGGTGAGCGAGAGTGATCGTCTGTCAGCTCTCCAAGTGTCTCCTTCGTTTTCAACAGCTTGATCGATTCGTCCTGACCCCACACGAACCGTTGACTGGGCACCATCCAGCCGCCGTCGGTCCCGTCCAGCAAAAAATCGGCTCCCCCTGAAGGTCGCCCCCAATTTTTGGCGGGACGGGTGCGCTTCGCCCCGACTCCAGCGGCTGCGGGGTGAGGTGCCGTCAAGGTCGCGATGGGCGCGGCCGAGAGCACTCAATTGAAACGAACAAAGGAGACAAGACATGACTGACACGAACACCCATCCCACTACCGGATCAACCAAGTCCCCCAGTCACACGGCCTATCAGGTCCGTGACCGCGAAGGACG
>JAGQOO010000044.1 GCA_020427345.1 Phycisphaerales bacterium
CATGCCCTGGTCGCCGGCGCCTTCGCGGTCGACGCCCATCGCAATGTCGGGCGACTGCTTCTTAATAGACGTCAGCACCGCGCACGACTCATAGTCGAACGCCATGTCGCCCGAGACGTAGCCGATGCCTTTTATGGTCTCGCGGACCAGATCGGAGATTTCGACATACGCCTTCGTGGTCACCTCGCCAGCGACCACAGCCATGCCGGTCGAGACCATCGTCTCACACGCGACGCGCGAATAGGGGTCCTGCGCGAGCATCGCGTCCAGGACGGCGTCGGAAATCTGGTCGGCCACCTTGTCGGGATGGCCCATGCTGACGGATTCTGACGTAAAGAGTTGCCGCTTCGAGCCCAAGGGTGATCCTCTCAAAACAGAGTCGAGTTTCGCCGGTGGAAGTCGTTTTCCCCAGAATCCGGGGATCGTACCGCGTTGCCCGCAGCCCTACAAACGCCCGGCCCGCCCGCCCCGGTGCCGGGACGGAAAACCGCCGCCGATCCTTGGAAACTCGGCTCGTTCGGATATCATCCCGGCAATGGAAGGCCCGCCGCTTAACAGGCCCTGCGGTCGCCGGGGGCGGCCGAGAAAATCACCCGACGCGATACAGCCGATGGAATCTGATGGCGCGGTAAGTGGCTGTTCAGAAGGCTGTTTAGGTACCGGAGCATCGCGTCAGGCCCCCACCGGGCCGGAGAGGGTTTCGTTTTGAGTCATCGAACGGCACATTGGCGCCGATTGACGTTGGTTGCTCTTTGCCTGCTGACCGCCGCCGGGTGCGCGGTGCCTCAGCCGCGTGGCAAAGGAAAGCTCACTCACGAAGTCGAACCGTCAACCCGCAGAGGCTACTACCTATATCTTCCGGCGGCCTATGTCGACGACGGCGGCCGGGCAGGCCGCTCGTGGCCGACGGTCGTCACGTTTCACGGAATGAAGCCGTGGGACAACGCGCGTCCGCAGGCGATGGAATGGCAGCAGGAAGCCGATCGCTACGGCTTCGTGATTGTCGCGCCGGAAATGCGCTCGCCGGACATGTTGCGCCAGTTCCCGTTGTCCGAGCGCACCGACGCCTTCAAGTCGGATGAAGTGGCGACGATCGCGATTCTCGACCGTGTATTCGCGACGACGCGCGCCGATCCGCGACATGTGCTCTCGACGAGTTGGTCGTCGGGCGGCTATCTCGCGCATTACATGGCGAATCAGTATCCGGAGCGCTTCAGCAGTCTCGCGGTGCGGCAGTCGAATTTCTCAAAGGAGATACAGGATCCGTCGAAGGCTGCCCAAGGTCGGCATCGACCGATGCTGATCGTCAACACCGAGAACGACTTCGGCGTCTGCAAATCAGAATCGCGTGAAGCGGTCGATTGGTACCAGACCAACGGATATGACCATGTCGCGTGGGTGTACCTGAAATCGCTCGGACATGAGCGCACGCCCGACATCGCGGCGGCCTTTTTCGCGCAGGTGTGCGGCATGCGACCGCAATCCTCGCCGGCCGTTATCGCGCGGCGACAGGCGATCGACGGCAATGCAGAGGGTCTGGCGATTTTGACAGGCGATTGGTCCGGCGCCGGCGGACCAGCGTACGCGACAGCCCGCGAACCCGCGCCCAAGCCGATGCCGAAGGCGCGGCGGACGGCGCCGCCTCGAGCGCGCGAAGTGGCGATTTCGCCCGATCGCGTTCAGGATCGACCGATCGAAACCACCGCCGCCGCCAAGCCGGTGTTGCGGCAGGTGCGCGTAGAGACGCCGCCGCCGAGTCCGCCGGCACTGACGATTCGCGTATCGTCGGCGATCGGCATTGAGCCGCTGTATCTGGGGTATTTCGCTGAATGTCCGATCGACTGGCGCCGCAACGCGCGGTTCGAGTGGTTCTTGAACGGGCAGCCGATCGGCGTGGGGTTGAACGGGCACAAGACACTCGGCGCGCCGGGAGAACACACGCTGGCGGTTAAGGTGACCACCGCCGAGGGCGAGCGCTTTGAGGCGGAGCGGCGGGTTCGCGTGTTGCCGAAGCTGGCCGACGTTACACGCCGATAGTCGGGAATCGCGAAATGCCCGAGCGCAGCGAAAATGTGTGGGCGCCGTGGCGAATGGACTACATCGAAGGCCTGTCTGAAGGCGAATCACCGCCGGCGTGTTTTCTCTGCCACTATCATGATCATCCTGACGACGCGTCGCAACACGTCATCTGGCGCAGCGCTCGTTCACTGACGCTGCTGAATCGTTTTCCGTATACGACCGGCCATCTATTGGTCGCGCCGACGGCGCACCGTGCGCGCTTAGACGAACTTGACGCGGAGACGTTGCAGGAACTGACGGCGCGCCTGCGCGACGGCATGCGCCTGCTGGATCGGGTGCTGAAGCCGCATGGGTACAACGTCGGGATGAACCTCGGCCGCTGCGCGGGGGCGGGCCTGCCCGATCATCTGCATTGGCACATCGTGCCGCGCTGGGGCGGAGATACGAATTTCATGTCCGTCGTGGGCGGGGCGCGCGTGATTCCGCAGGACCTGGACACAACGTATGCGAATTGCCTGAAGGCGGCGGCGGAGTTGGGGGTGTAGGGGTTGCCAGCGCGTGGCATGCTTCGCCGAAGGCGTAAGCATGTGCTGTGCGCGGGCCAGGCCCCTCGTGACGTGCGGCCAGCCACGGCTCTAGAGCCGTCGCACCCTCAGCGCGGCTTGGCCTCTTCACGCCCGCGGGCCGTCGGGCGGATTTCGCCGCGGACGCCTTCCGGCGCGCTTGGCAGGTTCGTGTTCAGATCAAACACGAGTTTCGACGCGATCGCCGGTTGTTCATAGGTTCCGGCTTTGGCGTCATACGAGACGATTTCGGCCGGGCGCCCTTCGCCGCCAACGACGACAATCTGCGCATGTTCGCGATCGTAGGTCATCTGGTCGGCGGTCATTTCGCGCACGGTCGCGCCGTGCATGTCGCGCAGCATGATCGAGCCGACGGCGTTCAACCATTCCATCGACAGCGGAGCGGCGCCGGCCGACGGGGTCATACTCCGCATGGCGCCGCCTTCGCTATAGCCGAGAAACGCCTCGAGCCGATCGCAGTCGAGGCTCGTGTTCCGCGCTGTCAGTCGCTCGCGCAGTTCGGGCTTTTCCTGCAATTCCGGCAGCATGTTCTCAAAGTCGATCATTTCCGAGCCGGCCCGATGGCGGAACGCGACATTGTCCTCAAACAACACCGTATCCAGGCGGCGGCCGTTCTCGCTCGGTCCCATGGTGTAAGTCATCTTGCCGCTGCACGCGATCGCCGTCTGGCTCGGGCCTTTTGAGATCAGAGCGGATTCGCTTGTGGGCTCCGGCGTCGCGGGGCGATCGGGCAGGCGATAGTTCGCCATCAGCAGGCGCGTCGCGCCGAGCGTCGTCAATTGGCGGCCTTTGAGGTCGACCACCATGCGCGGGGCGTCGATCCGCTGCGACATCACCGGCTCGTCACGCCCGGGTTCGCGCGTCTCGCTTCGCATCGCCGCGACGTACGCCTCCATGCGCGACGGTTCTTTGCGAACAGCGGCGCTCGATCGGCTGTTGACGTTCTCGGTGAAGGCGTCGACCGCGTTCGCCGGATCACCCATCGCCGCGACCGCCGCCCGCGCCATCAACCAGGGCAGGTTGGCGCCAAAGTGACGACGCGGCGGGTCAAGGTTCTCGAGGAACACGACGAGTTCTTCGGCATCAAGGCGATCGTTGCCGCTCGTCGCGACGACTTGATCGCGCAGGCGCAACTCGTTTTGGCGGGAATCAAGCATCAATCCGCCTTGCGAGCTGACATGCACGAGCTGCGGTCCGCCCGTGCTGTTGCCGCGCATTCCGCGTTGCATCAGGAATCGCGCCCGCGCCGGGCCGTCGACGCGCATCCAGGACTGATCGGGGCGCGGATCCAGCTCAATCACCTCGCCGCGAATGCGATACTCTCCCGCCCGCACCAACGCCCAGCGTTGCGGCGTGCCGAAAATCGTCGTCTCCGACACGACATCGGGACCATCGAACTGCGCCACTACGCGATCTCCGCGCGCCGCGACGCGGTTCTCGCGACTGACGATGACTTCGACCGCGCCCCGCGCATCGACGCGCTCGGGATAAGTCTCACTGCCCGGCCGGTCGCCGAACCACACATCCAGCCAGGCGCAGCGCATCGTCTGGTCGCGTGTGTCAAAGCGAACGGCCCCGTCAGCCACGACGTGACTGATCGCCATGCCCGACGACATCCCGGTTGGCGTCTCAGGTGGCGCGAGCGGTGTCGGCTGGCCATCGATCTCGATGTCGGCGCCACCTGGTCGGGCCCACGCCGGCGGGCCGACCATTGGATGTCGGAACGTCACGTCGAGCCGGTTGCTCGCCAAAGCGCGTTCGCCAATGTCAACTCGAGTTCCGCCCACGAATGTCGCCGAGCGGAGCGTAGCGGCGCCGAACAAGTCGGATTCGGCGGGCGCGCTATTCTGCAGATACAACTCCGCCCAGAGTGTGCATGACACCGAGGCGCGCGGCGTGTTGGGCCTTGGCGTGGAATCCAATCGCACATCGCCGACTAACTTGATGATGCCGGCCTTGCGGTCGAGAAACACACTCGACGCGGTGGCGGTCGCTCCCTCGCCCAAGCGCATGTCGACGACCCCGCCGGGCGTCGGGCGAATCCACAACTGTTGCGTCTCGTCGTAGTAAGTGAGTTCGCCGCAGACGATTTCGCGATCCTGTCCTGCCAATAGCCGGGCCGGCGCGCCGCGCGCGGTGAATCGCCGGCGCGGGTCGCTGCGCCGACGTCGACTTTCGGTTGGGGTCAGCGTCAACGGGCCCGACCATTCGACGACGAGGCGCTCACTTGCCGGCGCCGGAGCGGGCCGCGCATCCGCGCTCGATTGGTCTTCGCGCGTGACGTCGCCCGAAGTCGAACGGGTCTTGGAATCTGCCGCGTTCGAACCCGGCATACCAAAGGCCGCGGATTGCCCGCCGCCACCATCGATTTGCAGGTCGATCTGATCGGCCGATAGCCGGCCGCGCTCGATGTCGCCGCGAAAGTGACGCACAACGACGTTGTCGCTCAACACCGCCTGATAGCCCTTCAGTCGGCGCGGTTTGTTTTCTTCAACATCACCGACGGCGCCATCGGCCTCGCCAGAATCAAGAGAATCGTCGCCGGGCGGCGTTTTTTCGCCCACTGGCAGCAGTCCGCCGGCCGTAGTCAACGACATGCGCTCGCCCTGCTTGATTGTCAGTTTCTCAAGCACGCCGCGCGATTCGTTCCACGCCAGCGCCAATCCTCTGCCCGCCATGCTGAATTCGGGCGATGCCACATTAATCGCGTCTTCTGTCGAGATTTCGCCGCGCAGCAGGTCAAAGCGCAGCCGCTCCGCCGTAATGACGATCAAATCGTCCGGCCGCTCTTCAGGGGGCGCGCGGTCCGGCTCCGTGTTGCGATCGATCACAACCCGACCGTCGCCGATCAGTTCGCCGGCCTGTGGTGTAGGGCGCGCGGATTGAGCGCCGGTCACGTGCAGCCGCCCCTCTTTGCCGGAAACGACGGCGGTCATGCCGCTGGGCATCAGCATCGTCAGTGCCGGGTCCTTTACGACGATTTCGTCCTGGCGTCCCGGAGTCGGTCGCCAATCCGACCACGAAAACACCCTGTTGGCGCGTCCCGACGGGTCGAACAAGGTGACATCCACACGACCGCCGGGCTCAACAGGCACGTTCTCGCCGATTGTCAGCGGCGCGCCGGCATCGGATCGACTTTCGGGCAACTCGGTCAGCCGGGCATCGCCTTGCTGCGCGGCGCTTTCATCGATGGCAAAATAGCGCTGATAGCCCAGGAACAGGGCCGCAAGAAGGGCGCCCGTCACGATCAGGATGGCGGCGTTGCGGATCATTGCGCGATATCAAGCCTTCGTCGGGGCCGCCAGGTAGGGCGCCAGCGCTGTGTCGAGTTCCTTGGCTGCGCGAAGCAGATGCTCCACCGCGTCGCGCACCGCGCCGGCGCCGCCGGGACGTCGCGTAACGTACCGCGCCACTTCGCGCACCTCGTCGACGCCGTTCGCCACCGCCATGGGGTATCCCGATATCCGCATGGCGGCGAGATCGGGCAGATCATCGCCAAGCATCGCGGTTTCTTCGGGTGTAACGCCAACCTCGCTCATCAATTCTTCAAGGTCGGCGCGTTTGTCGGCGCTCCCCTGAATTACGCGTTCGATTCCAAGGTCACGCGCTCGCGACTGGACGCCGTTGGATTGCTTACCCGTCAGGATCGCGACGTGGCCGCCAGTCTGCTGAAACAGCTTGATGCCGAAACCGTCCTGAATATGAAACGCGCGCAACGGCTCCTCGGCATTGCCGTAGTAGAGCAGGCCATCGGTCATCACTCCGTCAACGTCCAAAACCAGTAGTTTGATCTTCATAATCGCCTGTTGGCGCCAATGGCGGCGCCGCGCCGTCGCGTCTGACCAGCAAACCCGTATCATAGTCGAATTGCAGACCCCCGGCCGTCAGCAAAGCGTCAAGCCGCAATGGGAGCGACGACATGCCGCGCCGATTTCCGCCCCACGCCATCGACCTTGGTGGCGTCCGAATAACGCTGCTCGACGGCGGGGCCCTCGCGCTCGACGGCGGCGCGATGTTCGGCATTATTCCCAAGGCCCTGTGGTCGCGCGCGGTCACCGCCGACCCGGAAAACCGAATCAAACTCGCCTGCAACTGTCTGTTGGTGGAAATGGGCGCCCGTCGCGTGATCGTCGAGACCGGGCATGGCTCCAAATATGGCGACAAAGAGCAGAAGATCTTTGCCATTGATCCGACTTGGTGGCTCGTGCCGGCGTTGCAGGACGCGGGCGTGGATCCCGCGACGATCACCGATGTGGTCCTGACGCACCTGCATTTCGATCACGCCGGCGGGCTCACGTGGTTGGAAGGCGAGCGCGTCATGCCTAGTTTTCCAAACGCGGCGGTTCATGTGCAGGAACAGGAACTGACCGACGCGCGGGCCAATTTCGGGATCATGACCGCCACCTATCGCGCGCCAAACCTCGATCCCACAATGAACTGGCGCCCGATGACCGGCGAGATTGAAATCCTGCCGGGGGTTTTCGCCCTGCTGTCGCCGGGACACACGCGGGGGCACCATTCGATTCGAATCGCCGGCAAAGACCGCGACGCGGTATTCTGCGGCGATGTTATGCCGACCGCCGCACATGTCGGCGCCCCGTACAACATGGGCTACGACCTGTTTCCACTCGACAACCGGGAATCGAAACGCCGGATTCTGGCAACTGTCGCCAAGACCGACGCGATCCTCGTCATCGGCCACGAGCCGAACACGCCGCTTGTGACGGTTCGGCCCGACGGCGACTGGTTCCGGCTTGAGCCGCTCGCCGGCGCTTGATTTCGCGCCGTTTCCCGCCGCGTATATGATGCGCGTTGCAACCCGTAGCATTGGAGAAAAGGCAAAATGAAGAAGATTCGTCTATTCACTCCCGGCCCCTGCCAGACGCCCGAAGAGGCGCTCATCGAAATGGCGCGGCCGTTCGAGCATCACCGCACCGACTGGTTCAAAGACCTGCTGAAAGATTGCACAAAGAAGCTCCAGAAAGTCATCAAAACCGACAACGATGTGCTGATCATCACCGGCTCGGGAACCGCCGCGGCCGAAGGCGCAATCGTCGGCTGCTGTCCTCCCGGATCGAAGTTGCTCACGATCGAAGGCGGCAAGTTTGGTCAGCGCTGGGGTGAAATCGCTCAGCAATTCGGTATCGAAGTGACGCGCCACGCCGTTCCGTGGGGGACCGCGATCCAGCCGCAGGAAGTCAAAGCCCTGCTCGACGCCGATCCCGCCATTACTGCTGTAATGGTTGTGCATAGCGAGACGTCGACCGCGACCGCCTGCGACCTCGAAGGCATCGGCAAGGTCACGGGCGACGCGGGCAAGCTGCTGCTCGTCGACGGCATTACGTCGGCCGGCGCGTTGCCGCTCTATCCCGACAAGTGGAATGTCGATGTCGTGATTACGGGCTCACAGAAGGCGCTGATGCTGCCGCCCGGGCTCGGGTTTGTTTCGGTCAGCGACCGCGCTTGGAAGGTGATCGAGGGTAACGCGAAGCAGTCGACGTACTATCTGAATCTCGCCAAGGCGCGCAAGGCGGCCACAAAATACGACACGCCATACACGCCGGCGCACCTGCTGGTGCGCGGCCTGAACATCACGCTGGATCTCCTGCTCGACGAAGGCATCGAGAATGTGTGGAAGCGCGTCGCGACGATGGCGGCAATGACCCGCGCCGCCGGCGAAGCGGTAGGCATGAAGGTGTTCTCAAAGCACCCGTCTGATTCCGTTACCGCTTTTGAAGCGCCCAATGGAATCGATGTCGGTGAAATCAGCAAGTTCCTGAAGAAGCGCTACGGCATTCACACCGCCGGCGGCCAGGACGAGCTGAAGGGCCGCATCATCCGCTTCAGCCACATGGGCTGGCTGGATGAGCTCGACATGCTCGTCGCCATCGGCGGCATCGAACAGGCGCTCTACGCGCTGGGGCACAAGTTCGACATTGGCGCCGGCGTCCGCGCCGCGCAGGCTGTGTTGGCCGAGCGCTCCGCCAAGTAACGCGGACGCCGAAACGGCGAGACTACGGGATCAGCAGATCCATTCCGACGCGCAAGTCGTTGGGATTGTTCAGCTGGTCCCGGTTAGCCGCGAAAATCGCTTTCCATCGACTCTGATCGTTGTAGTACGTGCGCGCCAGCTTGAATAGCGTGTCGCCGCGCTGCACGGTGTGCGTCGTGCCTCCGCCACTGCCGCTGTAGTTCGCGGTGAGCGCCGGAGCCGGAGCGGCGTAACTCTGACTCGCGTAGTTCGTGTTGCTGTAGCTCGGCGCGGGCGCCGGAGCAGCAGCGTATGCACTGTCGACCGGGTACGGATTCTCGGGCGACCAGTGCACGCCATAGCCGCTCTTCTGATCAATATCGTCCAGCGACTGATCCGGCGCTGCGGCCGTGCCATATTGCGGCGCGGGCCGGTAAGGCTCCTCAACTACGGGCGACATCTGAGCGGAATTGTTGCAGGCGGTTGAAAGTACGGCGAGTGCGCTCGCCCCGAGCAGCAGCAGTCCATTACGCACGGGTCTCACTCCCTTGATTTGTAACGCCGCGTCCCTGCGGCGCGCATAGCAAAACACAAACGCCGCGGCTTGTAAATGCCGCGGCGTCGTAGTTTGTCGAGAAAAACGCCGGGAACTGGAGCCTAGGGGACCTCAGAGCCGGCCGGCACGCGGGTCATCCCCTGCGAAGCGCCGCTGGATCGAACGATGCTGCCCTTCGGATACCACGGCTTGATCTCGCGCGACTCGCGGTCGGTCAGCCGGGCAACGTGGCCGTCAAAGAACAGCGAGTTGATTGCGCCCTTGTTGGACTGGCAATCCGTCGGCAGCGAACCACTGACACACCCGTGACGGTAGCTCAGGATCAGGTTGCGGCCCTGCGCGTCGGGGTTGCTGGCGCCGGCACTGACGGCGTCTCCATCCCAGTTGGCGCTCCCACTGCGCACGCCGTAGGCCGTTGAGCCGCACCACCATCCGCCGGACGACGCAAACGAGCCGAAATATGTCGGGTTCCAGTCGTGGTCAAAGTCGAGCAAATCGTTGTCGGGCAGGAACCGGGTTCCGTCGGCGGCGAAAATCTTCTCCCCCGGCACACCGACATCGCCCAACCGCGACCGATACTCACGCGTGTCGACGCTGAAGCCGGACGGATTCAGCACGACGGCGGCGCCAGGGCCGAAATAGTCGTCGGTTCGCCCGGTCACGGTCGAGCCGCCCCAGCGCGAAAACGAGTCCGGCATCAGGTAGCTGACCGAATCGAAGCTCAGGTCGCGGAAGTCCGACGCGTCCGGCGGGCTCGAGCCCGAATACGGCTTGGAATTGACTCCTGCGGCATCCGGGCACTGGTAATAGTTGACCAGCGTCTGAAACCGCTCTGCCCGATTGCCACCGAGCTGCGTGTCGTAGCGCAGAATCGGGCTCATCCAATCCCACGTTTGGACCGGAAGGTCATGTCGAGATCGCAGGATTCCGGCGACGCCACGGCCGCTTCCACCCAGGGCGATGCGCATGTTTGCGCCGGTCGTGTTGACGCCCGGGAACCACTCATTGTTCTCAGCCATATACGCGTGCAGACCCTTGCCGATGCCGTTCAATTGAACGCCACATTTGGCGGCCTTGGCGGCGGCTCTGGCGCACGTCAGGCTCGGCAGCAAGATCGAAATCAACAGCGAAATGATCGCGACGACGACCAGCAACTCGATCAGCGTAAACGCGCTACGTGTATTCGGTCGTTTCATTGTTCGTCTCCGCCGGCTTTGACCTTCAGCGTCTCGGGGTCCACGCACACATTCTCAAGGTCCGTCTGGGTCAGCCCGCCGCGATAGCGGTCTTTCACATACCACGCGTCGTCGACCTTTTCGATCGGCATCAGCGTGTAGGTGTCGGTCTTTGGGTTCTTCGCGGGGATGCTCACAAAGTCGTCACGTTCCAATTGGAATATCTCGCCCGTCGCCACGTCTACGAACGAGATCGGGGCTTGGGATAGCTGCGGCTTTGCGCCCCCGCCCGTGTAGGCGTAGTATCCAACCGCCGCCAGCAAGACGACTACGATGATTCCGATTTTCACGCCGTTTGATCCTTCACCCATCAGCGGTTCGCCGACCCGGCTGCCTAACTAATCTCGCCATCAGTCCGGAAGTGTTGGTGTGGAGCGATAACTGCGCAAATCGCTCAAGACGCGTCGGATTGTCTCGTTCTGGCCCCCGTGAGTCAACGCTCAGGCCGAATATCTAGCGCTTTCCTAACAATTTGTTAGGCCCCGGTCATCCATGCCGCAACCGACCCCGCCGCCCGCGACCGAGAAATAGCGGAACTGGCGGCAGCCATCGAGCTTCTAACCCCATCATTCGCCAGTTCTTTCAACGTGGACAGCAGCGCAGGCCCGTTTTTCTCGACATCTCGCGTGTCCTCAACAATTCGAGCGGCTCCCCGGCAGGCCAGCACCTCGGCATTGCGCATCTGGTGTTGGTCCGCGTGATACGGATATGGCATCAGGATCGACGGGCGACGGACAGCCGTCAGCTCCGCCAGGGTGGATGCCCCAGCCCGCGAAACCACGATGTCGGCGGCGAGCATCGCATCAGGCATGTCATGCGTAAAGGCGAGGACCCGCCCCAGGGCCCCGAGGCGGCCCCACTCCGCCGCGATCCGCTCATGATCGGCGGTTCCGGTCAGGTGCAGCGCTTGCCAGCCCGCGGCGCTTTCAGTGAAGCGCGCCCACGCCCACAGAATCGCGTCATTGATCGTTCGGGCGCCCTGCGAGGCGCCCGTAATCAGCACAGTGCGTCGATCGAGCTCCAGTCCAAACCGCCGCCGCGCCTCCGAAACGGCTTTCTCGTCCGCCATTCGGTCGGCGACCGCCGCGAACTCGGCCCGGATCGGGCAACCGAGCGGCAGGATCTTCGACTTCTGGCGAAAATGCGCCGCGGACTCGTCCCATTGAACGATCACGCGATCGGCATACGCCGCCAGTCGCCGATTCGCACGGCCCGGCACGGCGTCGGGATTGAGGATTGCGGTGCGAACGCCAAGGCGCGCGGCAGCTACTACCGCCGGCCCTGCCGCGTAGCCGCCGAGACCCAGCACCGCCGCGGGGCGCACCGAGCGAACCACCTCGCGCGCCGCTTTCAAGCTGCTTCGCCACGCAATATAGAAGCCGGGAATGTCGCGAAGACGCGCCGGCCACGGGCGGACGTTCTGCGGAATCTGCTCGTAGTTCGTTCGCGACAGCAGTTCGCGGTCAATCGGTCGCGATGTCGTGAGGAAGACGATCCGCGCATTGGGTCGAATGGCGCGAACCGCGGCGGCGGTCGCAAGCCCGGGAAACAGATGCCCGCCAGTGCCGCCGCCGGCGAAGATGTACACCGGAGCGGTCACGCTTGGCGCCTCACGCCGAAACACGCCCGCCGTCGGATACCTGGGCGCCGCCGACATATGTCGCGCCGCGCCAATTCGTCGAACCGCCGAACAGCCGCCCGATCGCATTGCAGGTGATCGCCAGACAAGCGGCCGCCCCGAGCGGGTAGGTTACCGCCCAAGCGGCTCCATTGCCGGTGAGGGCATAGAACCGCCACAGCACCGACTGCTGCGCAAGAATCGCGACGCCCGCGGCGCCGGCCAGCCATTGGCCGTCCGCGCCAAGAAATGGCGCCACACACAGCGCGATCCACGGCGACAAGCTGAAGAAAAGCAACATCGCGACACTGCCCAGCAATCGCGGCAGTGTGCCGAAGCAGCCGTAGAAAATCCGCGACCAGCCGCGCCATATCTGCCGCCAGCCGCTGTACATGTGCACACGGAACATCTCGCCCGCCCGCACGACGAGGAGCCGCTTCCCGTTCGCCTTCGCGAGCCGGGCGAAGTGCATGTCTTCATTCAGCGTCGCGCGGACGGCGTCGTGCCCCCCGAGCGCGTCGTATGTCGCGCGCGGCATCATCATGAAAGCGCCGTTGGCATACGCGTGCGGCGCCCGCGGGCTATTCACCTTTCTCGGCGGATACCAATACACCATGACCCCGCCGGCGACCGGTTGCACGACTCGTTCCCAGAACGAGCGGGCTTCGAGTGTCGGCAGCGCGGACAGCAGATCTGCCCCATGTTTTTGCGCCAGGCACATGGCCGCGCGCATCAGCTTCGTCGAATCAAATGCGCAGTCCGCATCGGTAAAGCAAAGCCAATCGCCCTTCGCCCTCAGCAACCCTTCGCGCATGGCGTTGTTCTTGCCGAACCAACCGGCGGGAAGCGATTGCACGTGGACGGGCTCAAGCCGGGCGTCGCGGGAGGCGGTTTCATCGAGGATCGCGCCGGTTCGATCGGCGCTGCGGTCGTTGATCGCGACGACCTGCAGGTCGGGATAGTCCTGCGCAAGCAAGCCGTCCACGCATCGCGCGATGTTGGCCTCTTCATCCTTTGCCGCGACAAGCACGGTCAGCGGCGGCAGGGCGGCGTCGCATTGTTCGGCCCACTCATCGGTCAGGGTGAGTTCGTCGGACGCCTGGTTGATCTCGCCGTGTCGGCGCAGCCAGCCGAACGCCAGGAGGAACGAAAACCAGAACCAGATCGAGACGGGGATATTGTCCGGTCCGAATGCGAGTGCGAGGCCGATGAGCATGCGGGAAGACTACCGCCGGGGAGCGCGGAGGGGAAACGACCGGCGAGTCGCTGCTCAGAGCGGCCTTATGGACAACGTGAGTAGCAGCAGCAGCAGTAATCCGACAATCACCTGTGTGCTCAGTGTCAGCGCGAACGCGTCCAGACGGCGGAGTCGCAGATAGCGCCGCAGGCCTGACTCCAACGCGAATACCCACAACAACGGCGTGAGCGCTGATGTCGCGATGGTGGCGACGTTCAGAATGGGGAATACGGCGCCCGCGAGCGCCCCCGACGGGTATTGAAAGAAGCACAAGCCGTTCCAGCCGAGCCAAAACAGTGACCATGTGGAGCGTGGTGGGAGGCGGGAGGGGGCCATGCCCCACCGGGGGGGGACCGTCGCACTGACGCCCCAGGCGACGAGAGCCGACACGAACATGACCGCGCCCATCCATGCGAGTGTACATGTGGCGTATGCGACAACGCGCATCAGCTGATCGCGCCGCACGCGGAATCTCGCCAGCGTCGGGCCGAACGCCGCCAATGCAATCAACGTGAGTGGTGGCCCCAGCGCCGCGACGATCACCGGCGAATGCGATAACAAGCGTCTCTGCCACGGCCCGTTCCCCGTGGCGATCCAGTCCATCGTCCAAGGGCCAAGGGCGAAGAGCGAAATGTTGATCACGTACAGGAGCCCCAATCTCGCTGCCTGCGGATGTGATTCGATGCGCAGTTTGTTCCATAATGTCCACGGCAGCAGCGCGCGCAGCCACAATCCCGGTAGAAACAACAGCCACCAGCGTGCGAACTCGAATTGATCGCAGGAAGCGGGGAGGGCGTGATGAATGAGCCCCGCCCAATCCAATCCCAAGCCGCATTCCGGGCACGCGTCGTCGACGACGTTACCGAGGCCCGCATCGCAACGCGGACACGTCACGCGCAACAGCATCTGCCAGCGAAAACGGTTTCCGCATTCCGGGCAACGCGGCTCGCGCTGCATACGCAGGTTGTACGCGCAATGCGGACACGGCAGGTCGCGCTCAAGGCGCCAGTCCGGGTCGATCCCGGCGGGAAGCGCCGTCGAGGCGTCACGTGATGAGGTGTGCGTGGTCATCGCGGCGCCCGCGCTCCCAGCTGTCGACAGAGTGTAGGACGCTATTCCGGCTCCGGCGGGGGGCTGGCGCCCGGCGGAGTGTTCGTATTCGACGGCGCCCCTTCGGCAGGTGGCGCGCCAGGCGGCGCTTCGGAGTCGCCGGTATTCGGCCGCGCTTTGGGAAGAAACCGATCGACCACGCCTGTGGCCAGTTCGCGCCAAGGAGTGTCCGGATTGCGCTCGAGGTAGCTCGAAATCACGGCGCGGGCTGACGCTGCGTCGCCGAGTTGGGCAATAATCGCGGCGCGCGCGAGATCGCCCTCCGCCGGCGCCTCGTTTCGCCCCATCATCAGGCGCAGGGTCGCTTCCGCGCGTAGCGGTTCGCGCCCCTCCGGGATCACATTGCCGCGCGCCCCGCGCTCCACCCAATCCAGCGCCTCATCCGGCTTTCCTTCGCGTAGTTTCAACACCATCCGCGCGAGGCATCCGAACGGGTTGTCTTCGTCGGCCGCGAGCAGTTCATCGATCGCCTGATCCGCGTCGGCGTGTCCCGCGCAAGCCAATGTCCAGATATAGAACGACCAGAACTCGCGCGCTTGCGGCACGTTGTCCACCGCAATCCGCCAAGCCTGCGCCGCCGCGTCCCAGCGATCCAGTTGGCCACATAGCTCATGAAACCCGCGCAGCGCCTCATAGTTTGTCGGGTTGCGTTCCAGAATCGTGGCGTAGACGCCGAGCGCCTCCTCATACTGCGCGCTACGCAGGTGATAAAGCGCCATGTTCAGCAAGGCCTGCACGTTGTCGGGTTCAATCTGAAGCAGTCCTTGCAACAGCTTCGCCCCATCGCCGCCTTCACCCGCAAGGATCTCACATCGCGCCGCGCCAATGGTCGCCTCCGGCCCCGCCGCGCCGGTGTCGAGCGCTTTGCGATACCGATCGCGAGCCGCCAGCAGCATCCGCTGGTCGCCAAGCGTTTCGCCGCCTTCGGCGAGTAGATCGGCGTACTCGGTCAGCAGATTCGCGCAAAACGCGGCGGGCAGGCTCTTCGGATCAACGTCGATCAACTGCTCAAGTTTGTGATAAGCCGCGAGCGCATCCTCCGGTCGACTCATCGCGACAAGCGAGTGGGCTCGCGCAAGTTGCGCGGGAATCGAGTCCGCGTCGATGGACACCGCCTTCTCGGCCGCCGCCAGCGCGTCAGGACCACTCCGCAGGCTCAGCCAGTCGTTCGAAATCTGCGACATGAAAGTCGCGTAGTCAGCGCCGAAGTACTCCGGATGCGCAGCCGCCAGGTCATTCGATCGTCCGAGTTCCGTCACAAACTGTTCCAGCAGGGCTTGGAACTCATCACCGCCCTGTTCAACCTGTTGCGCCTGCCACGAGATCGCGTTTGCCATCACGCGCGCGGCGCGCGGGTCATCCGGCGCCAATGCGACCAACAGCGTCGCCCGCGCCATTGGGGCGCGGGCCGTCGCGACGCGCTGATACCCGTTGATGCCCATCACCGCCGCGAAGATCAGCACAACAACGCCGACATATCGCATGTCGCCGGTGTGCGCCGCGCCGCGGACGCGCAGCAAAAGCGCCGTGATTCCCGTACTCAGGACAACGATCAGCCCAATCAGCGCCGGATACGCGAAGGCGGCCGGCGCGGAGCCGATCCGGGGCGCCGCAAATGCCCACAAACTCAGCCACGCGGTCCAGAACCACAGAACCCCCAGCGCCGCGCCCCTCCGTCCGATCGCTACGATGAGGACACTCACCGCCGCCATCATCGCGCCAACCAGGACGAACGGCGAAGCCCACGACACGTCGATCGCGTTCAACTCAGCAGCGCCAAGCCAGGTCGGTGTCACCGCGTCACGCAAGTAGAGCCCCGCCGCCATCAGTCCCCGCGACAACGGATCGCCGAAAACGGCCGGTCGCACTCCCTCAAGTTCCGCCGGCGGCCGCATCTGTGCCCCGATTGCCACTGCGCCGATTCCGAGCAGGAGGTACAGGTATGTCGCAGGTTGGCGCAGCGCCCGAGCGCCGCGATAGGCGAATTCCACCCAGATCATGACAATCGGCGCGACCAGCAGGGGAGCACTGACCAACGCCAGCGCGACCGACGCCATCGCAACCGCGTACCAGGCCACGGAGCCGCGCACGGCGTGTATCTGCGCGGCTACGGCCAGAAGCGAGAATATCGTGGCGAGCGCGATCGCGCGGCCGGCGTCTCCCGCCCACAGCGGCGCGATCAGCGGATGCCATGCCCATAACGCCGCCAACCCCCATGCCACCCAGACGAACGAGTTGCTCCGACGCGACGTCGCCGCACAGATCAGCCACCAAAGCAAGCACGCGCTGATTGCGTGAATCGACGCATCGACAATCCGGTTGGTAAGCGCGCAGTACTCTTCAGGCGCGAGGCGCCAAACGAGCCGGTAACTCCAGGTCGCCAGCGGCTCGTACGCGAATCCCGTAAGGTCCGTGAACACAGCTAGGCCAGTTTCGTCTGTCGTGTCATCCGCCGCGCTGACGCGCGGGTCGTTGACGATGACGCTTTGCTCACGCCCGGGAAGAAATGGGGCGTTCAGGTTGGGCGTAGCCAGGAACCCGACCGACGCGAACAGCCCGACACATCCGAGAATGATCCACATGACGGAAGCGGGCGTCGGCCGAATGTCCGACTCATCAGCGGCGGATGAAATCTCACGAACCTCTGGAGTCATGGCGTCTTTATCCCCCCGCCGGCTGCATTCGGCAAGGCGGCGCCGGCAGTGGGGCGCCGGCGCTAATGCCCAACCCAAAGTGCGCTAAGTTCCCTGCGCACAAGCCAGTAGCCTTGCCTGGCGGACACGCTCCCGATATCATTTACAAGACTCGAAACGCCGTATTGGCGAACAGAGAGGAACGTGCGTAGATGAGCGCCATCGCCCATCCCGGAGCCGGTCTATCCACCAGCGTCCTGCTGCTGAATAAGCTGTATCAGGCGCTCCGGGTGATCTCCGCGCAGCGGGCGCTCACGCTGATTTACACCGAGAACGCCGAGGTCGTCTCTGTCGATAACGGCCTGTGGGCGACTTACAACTTCTCCGACTGGACCGAGGTCAGTCAGGCAATGGCCCGCTTCGAGCCGGAGCGCCACGACTGGGTGCGCACGGTTCGTTTTCAAATCGCCGTGCCCAAGATCATCCGTCTGGTCGGGTTTGATCGCCTGCCGCAGCAGCAGGTGAAGCTCAACCGCCGCAACATCTTCGCCCGCGATGAGGGCCGTTGCCAGTATTGCGGCCGCCGCGCGCCGACCAGCGAGCTCAGCATCGACCATGTCGTGCCCCGCTCGCAGGGCGGCCTGACGACTTGGACCAACGTCGTATGCGCCTGCGTCGCCTGCAACGTGCGCAAGGGCGGTCGCACCCCGGATCAGGCCCGGATGCGGCTGATCACCAAGCCGGTGCGCCCGCGCCGTTCGCCCGTGCTGACGATCAAGCTGAGCGAGGCGAAGTACGCGAGCTGGCGGCAGTTCCTCGATCACGCCTACTGGAACGTCGAACTGAAGTAGCCAGTCCGGCCTTTGGTTTGACCACCGCGCGACGCGACCCTATTTTGCGGGCCACGATTGAGGCTGCGCGCAGGTTTGCTCCGCGGCCTATGAATTGGCGGGGCGAGGGATACGGCATGTCCGTCGAGTCTTGGTCTGATCGCGTGCTGCTGGCGGAGTTGGAGAACGATCCGGGGTTCTCGGATGACGCCGCCGCGCTGATCGAACAATGCGAAGCCAACGCTGAATTCAGCGCCCTGCTGAACTTCGCCGAGGTGACCTTCCTGAACTCGTCAAACATCTCGGCGCTGCTGAAGCTGCGCAAGATCATCAAGTCAAAAAACGACCGGCGGCTGCTGTTGTGCGGGCTGAGCCGGCAGGTGTGGGGCGTGTTCCTCGTCACCGGGCTGGATCACATGTTCGAAGTCGCCGAGGACGTGCCGAGCGGCCTCGCGATGATGCAGATGAGCTGACACCCGCGTGCGTCGCCCCCCGCCAACCACCCCCCACGTCGTCATTCCCGCGCAGGGGCTTTATGCAACAGGTTTTTGTTTTCGAAGGTGGTCGCGTGCGAGTCGGATGGCGATTTTTGCGGTGACGTATGGAGCGACGCGTCGTCCGCGAACCCACGGGGGCAGGTGGGTGAGTCCGCCGCCGAAGTTGGTGAGGTTGGCGAAGCGGGTTTCGACGGCGCGGCGGTTGGCCATCAGTTCGCGGATGAAGTTGGACGGCGCGACACGCCTGTCGATCATGGCCACGCGATGAACGCTGTGTCGGCGTGATTGGCCGAGGCCCTTCGCCTTCGCGAAGCGGCGGGGCGTCACCAGCGTGCGACCGATGTCGGCGGCCTGATCGTAGAGCGGATTCGTT
>JAGQOO010000450.1 GCA_020427345.1 Phycisphaerales bacterium
TGGGCGAAGAGACGCGGCCCCAGGCGACGGTGGACAATGCGGGCAGCCAGCCCTTGCAGGGCGCTCGCGTGTTGCTGGTGGAGGATGGCCCCGACAATCAGCGACTGATCTCCTTCGTTCTGAAGAAGGCCGGGGCCGAAGTCGTGACGGCGGAGAACGGAGCGATCGGCTGCGATCGGGCCCTGGAGGCTCGCGCCGCCGGCCGGCCCTTCGATGTCATCTTGATGGACATGCAGATGCCGGTCATGGACGGCTACGCGGCCACTCGCCAGCTCCGTGACCGAGAGTATGCCGGTCCCGTCATCGCCCTCACCGCCCACGCCATGGTGGAAGACCGTCAGAAGTGCCGGGACGCGGGCTGCGATGATTTCGCAACCAAGCCCATCAATCGCACCGGATTGGTCCAGATGGTCGCCCGCTGGGCCCACGAGCCCCATCGTCAGCCCGAACCGGCTGGGCAGGCAGTTCAGCTGGTTTCTCGTGATCGAGGTTGACGCTGGATGCTGGCCGCAGCTGGCGGTG
>JAGQOO010000451.1 GCA_020427345.1 Phycisphaerales bacterium
CGACGCGATGTACGACTGCGGCATGAGTCCCGACGAGCCGGCCTTCCAGCGCGCGCTCGCGTTCGTGTCGCGGGCGCAGAACCTGAAGGCGACGAACGGCGCGGAATGGGCCGGCGACGACGGCGGCTTCATCTACACGCCCGCCAACGGCGGCGAGTCGATGGCGAGCGAGTACGCCGGCGAAGGACGACACGGCGAGCACCGTCCCGAGACCGCGCCGCCCGGCCTGCGCTCCTACGGATCGATGACCTACGCCGGCTTCAAGAGCATGCTGCACGCGGGACTGTCCGCCGACGACGTGCGCGTCCGCGCCGCGTTCGACTGGATGCGCCGACACTGGACCTTCGACGAGAACCCCGGTCTCGGCGAGCAGGGTCTGTACTACTACTACCACACGGTCGCCCGCGCGCTCGCGGTCGGGCAGCAGACGACGATCACCGACCTCGACGGCGTCGCGCACAACTGGCGCGAGGAACTGATCGATGCCCTCGCGCGTCGTCAGCAGGAGGACGGATCGTGG
>JAGQOO010000452.1 GCA_020427345.1 Phycisphaerales bacterium
GGCCACTGTCCGGTACGCCGTAGCCCACCTGGTTCAATCGCTGCAACGCGGCGATGCTCCGCTCGAACACGCCCTCCCCGCGCTGCCGGTCGGTGCGGTCGGCGGTGTAGAATGGCAGCGAGCTCACCACGCGCACGCCATGTTCCCGGAAGAACTCCGGCAGGTCGTGGTACTTCGGGTTGGCGCTGAAGATGGTGAGGTTGCTGCGCACGATCACCTCCCGTACGCCGGCCTCCTTCAACGCGCCCACGAACCAGCGGAAATGCGGGTTCATCTCGGGCGCGCCGCCGGTGATATCGACCGTGAGGATGCCGCTCTCACGCACGGCCTCCAGGCATTGCTCCAGGGTTTCGCGGTCCATCACCTCCTTCCGGTCCGGGCCAGCGTCCACGTGGCAGTGCCGGCAGGTCTGGTTGCACTGGTAGCCGACGTTCACCTGGAAGATGCGGATGGATCCCGGCCGAAGGGGCCAGCGCCCCAGTTCCCGCAGTTTGTCGGCGAAGGTGGGCAGCG
>JAGQOO010000453.1 GCA_020427345.1 Phycisphaerales bacterium
CACAGTGTGTTCATAACTGGCTGCTTCGATGACTTCGCGAATCCGCTGGAAGGCCTCTTCATCGATCACCGGCCCCATGAAGCTGGCGGGATCTTCGGCCGGCCCCACCTGTACGCTGGCAGCGGCAGAGGTCAGCCGTTCCACGAACTGATCGTAGACGGCATCGAGCACAATGGCCCGGGAACAGGCGGAGCATTTCTGGCCGGCGTAATCGAAGGCACTGTGCAGCACACCCAGCACGGCTTCATCGAGATCGGCATCGTCGTCGATGATGATGGCGTTCTTGCCGCCCATCTCGGCAATCACCCGCTTGACGGAAGTCTGCTCGTCGCTGGTGTCGCCCGCGGTACGAACGATATCCAGCCCCACCGAGCGGGAACCGGTAAAGGCAATCACATCGACATCGGGGCTGCCGGTCAGCACCGGGCCAATTTCCTCACCCACGCCCGGCAGGTAATTTACCACGCCATCGGGAATGGCCACGTCGCGGAAGATGTCCATCAGTTTG
>JAGQOO010000454.1 GCA_020427345.1 Phycisphaerales bacterium
CCGTGACGCATAGAATCCGGGAGTTCTGCTGCGTAGGTTTCTCTGGAGCCAATTGTGACTGTCATTGTTCAGAAGTTTGGTGGGACCAGCGTCGCCACTGCCGACCGCATCCTCGCTGCGGCGCAGCGGGCCGTCGACGCGCAGCGGGCCGGCGCTCAGGTAGTCATGGTTGTGTCCGCCCGCGGCCATAAGACGGATGAACTCGTCGACCTCGCCGCCGAGATCACAGATACTCCCCCGGCGCGGGAAATGGACATGCTGCTGTCCACCGGCGAGCAGGAGTCGGTCGCGCTCGTCGCCATGGCAATCCGCAAGCTCGGCAGCAAGGCGGTCAGTCTGACCGGGGGACAAATCGGAATCGTCACGGATTCCACCTTTAGTAAGGCCCGCATCCGGTCCATCACCACCGAGCGGCTCCGCCAACACCTCGATGCCGGCGAGATTGTTGTCGCCTGTGGTTTCCAGGGAGTTGACGATGCGATGAACATCACCACGCTCGGCCGGGG
>JAGQOO010000455.1 GCA_020427345.1 Phycisphaerales bacterium
ATTTCTCTTCGATGATTGCCTGGAACGAACACCGCCGACGCCAAGCCGACCGGTGGACCACTGACACCGCAGGTCAATGAAGGCTGACTCTGCCACACCGATGCAGGTCCGCCCAAAATATCCAAGGAAAGCAGATCTCTCAGCTAGCGTTGCACCAGATCGCCGTTAACGTCTTTGGTGCCAAAACGGTGCCAAACATTATCGGGGAAATCAGTTAAGTCATTGAAATAAATGGTGCCCAGGGACGGATTTGAACCGCCGACACACGGATTTTCAGTCCGTTGCTCTACCAACTGAGCTACCTGGGCGCAGGCGCGGATATAAGGGGTCGGTCGTGGCCTGTCCAGCCGTGCGTCAGGGGCGAAAGCCGGCGAGGACGAGGGCCCGGCGGTAGCGCTCGCGGGTCGCCTCGACCTGGTGCGGGATGGCCCGGACGATGTCGTCGGCGCGGATGCCGGGCGCGTAGCCCTGGACGATGGCGACGGCCCGGGCGGCGCGCTCCG
>JAGQOO010000045.1 GCA_020427345.1 Phycisphaerales bacterium
TCCAACCGCCGGGTGATTACCCGGCGCGTTGAGTTCCACGGACAGCGTATTGAGGTCGGGCAGAGAATCACGATCATCTGGCCGGCGGCCAATCGCGACGGGCGGGTCTTCGAGGACCCGGTCCATTTTCGGTGGGACCGCGACCAGTCGGAGAATCTCCTCTATGGTTCGGGCATTCATGCCTGCCCCGGAGCGCCACTGGCGCGGCTCGAACTGCGCGTGATGATAGAGCAAGTGCTCGCCGCCACCGTGCGAGTCGAGCCGGGAGTTGATTCGCCGACGCCGGCGACATATCCCGTCGGCGGATACGTCCGCGTGCCGCTGTTAATCGCGTGGCGATAGGCGGCTGGCCCGAGTTGGCGTGGAATCGCGGTCGGTGCCACATCCGACGCTGCTTGGGATAGGATCAGTTTTCAGGTGCGCCATGCCCGAAAGACGGGACGAAAACGCAAGACTCACGGATTGGGCGCATCGCGAGCGCGTGAAAGAGTTGCAGTGCCTGTACGCTGTGTCTCAGATCATCGTGGAGCCATCGCTTACTCGTGCGGAGCGGATGCGCCGGATTGTTTCGACGCTTCCGCGCGCGTGGCAGCATCCAGACTCGGCGGTCGCTCGCATCACTCTCGACAACGATGTGTTTGCGAGTGCTGGCGGGGAACCGTTGCTCGCGGCGTGCGGCGCAGAATTGGTCGTCGAAGCGGAGCCGCGAGGCATGGTTGAGGTCGGATATCCGTCAGTGCTGCCGGGCGACGCGGATCCATTCCTCGCTGAGGAACGCACCCTCCTCGAAAACGTCGCTCGGCAAGTCTCGCTCTACATCACACGAGAAGAAGGCGCCGAACGGCGCAAGCTGCTCGAAGAGCAGCTGCGACACGCCGATCGCCTTGCCACCATAGGACAACTCGCCGCCGGCGTGGCGCATGAGATGAACGAACCGCTGAGCAGCATCCTCGGCTTCGCGCAGTTGGCGCTCAAGAGCGTGGACGTGCCGCAGCAGGTTGCCGCCGACCTTCGCGAGATCGTCGGATCGTCGTTGCGGGCACGTGAAATCGTCAAGAAGCTCTTGCTGTTCGCGCGACAGACGCCGCCCAGCATGAGGGCGTGTAACCTGAATCAGGTCGTTGACGAAGCCCTTTTCCTGCTGGCGGCGGGGGGCCAGCGCCAGGGTATTGAGTTCGCGCGGCGTCTTACGGCTGAATTGCCTGAGCTGGAGGCAGATCCGACTCAGTTGCGGCAGGTTGTGGTCAACCTCCTGGTCAATGCGACGCAGGCGATCAGCGCGCGAGGACGAATCGAAGTGGCAACCCGGCTCGACGGCAATCACGTCGAGCTGGCTGTCGCCGACACGGGATGCGGAATGACACCGGAGGTTCTAAAGCAGGTTTTTAACCCCTTCTATACGACGAAGGATGTGGGCGAAGGCACGGGGTTGGGGCTCTCTGTTGCGCATGGCATCATCATCGCCCATGGAGGTACCATTCACGTGGAGAGTGTACTGGGCAAAGGCTCGCGTTTCGTGGTGCGGCTGCCATGCAGGTCGATCGGCACGGGTAGTGGGCGGAGCGGGCCCTGATGCGAGAACGAGACCCAATTCTGGTCGTCGATGATTCCACCAGCACACTGGAGGTCATCCGCCGTAACCTCGATTCCCAGGGATATCGCGTGTTCACGGCGACAAGCGTGCCCGAGGCGATTCAGCGCCTCGAAACCGCGGACGTTGCGTTGGTGATCACCGACCTGCGCATGCCGAAGATTGGCGGACTCGATCTCATCCGACACATTCGTGCCAATTACGCGGACACCGGCGTCATCATGATCACAGGCTTCGCGTCAGTCGACAGCGCCGTTTCGGCCATGCGCGAAGGCGCGGAAGACTACTTGGCCAAGCCGTTCACGGACGAGGAACTCCAGGCGTCGGTCGCAAGGACGCTCGAGCAGATTCGCGCCCGCCGTGCCGCAAAGTCAGACCGCCGGGACGAGCCCGCCAGCCTGCCGTTCGGAATAATCGGCAACTCACCCGCAATGCATCACGTATACAGATCCATCTCCAAGGCTGCGGCCACCTCCGCGACCGTGTTGATTACGGGCGAGAGCGGAACCGGGAAAGAGCTCGTGGCGCGCGCCGTTCACTACGAGAGTGCCAGAGCCGCAGCGCCTTTCGTGGCGGTCAACTGCGCGGCAATTCCCGAGAGCCTAGTCGAGAGCGAGTTGTTCGGGCACACAAAGGGGGCATTCACCGGGGCTTCGACGACGCGCGCGGGCTTCTTCGTGACGGCGGATGGAGGTACGATTTTTCTGGACGAGATCGCGGAGTTGGCGGCTCCTACGCAGGCCAAGCTGCTGCGCATCCTCGAAGATGGAGAGGTGCGGTTGGTCGGTTCCGATCGCCCCCGCACCGTGGATGCCCGTGTGATCGCGGCGACGAATAAGGACTTGGCTGGGCTTGTCAGCAAGTCCGCGTTCCGCGAAGACCTCTTCTTCCGCCTGCACGTATTGACAATTGAGTTGCCGCCGCTACGGGAACGCGGTGACGACGTCTTGCTCTTAATCCATCACTTCATCGCGAAGTTCGCAGAGCCGCGGGCCGGTCTCGTGCCGCGCCTCACGGATCGTGCCCTGCGGGCATTGCAGAACTATCACTGGCCTGGAAACGTCCGCGAGCTTCAGAATGTGATTCAGCGCGTGCTCGTCATGTCGGACGATGACTCGATCGACGTTTCCGACCTGCCGTCGATCATGCGGTTTGCGATTCCGCGCGAGCGGGACCTGCAGCGGACACTGGCCGACGTTGAGCGGGACTACATCCGCGACGTCCTGGCCAGCGTCGACGGCAACAAGACGCGCGCCGCCGAGATCCTCGGGATCGATCGCAAGACGCTTCGCGAAAAGCTCAATCAGGCTCTGGGCTGAGCATCGTGCGCATATTGGCCACCGTTAGACGACCGGCGAGCACGCTCAGAAGAACAGCTTCGCGATCCGCAGGGCGCCCTGTTTCCATGGGACGCGATGCGACACGCCGTCGGCCGCTCGAAACCGCGGCTCGGCCTCCACGTACCAGCGATAGTTCCGCACGAGCGCTTCCTGGTTCGAGAACCGCGGGCGGAACCCGAGCAGGCGTTCAGCGCGGTCTATCGAAACGTAGGAGTCCTTGGACGCCGTCTCGTATACCCACTTGTAGAGCGGAGACAGCCGAAGCAACTCGAGCAGCCGCAGCGTCCAGATGACCGGCGACGCTGGCAGTGCCCGCACTTTTCTGCCGAAGCCCGCGGCATTGAGCACGGCCTGATAGTCTTCACGCATCGTGGCGAATTCCTTCGCGCCAATGTTGAACGTGTCGTTCACCCGCTCACGCGGCAACGTGGAGCACAGCCAGATCGCTTCGCACAGGTCTTCCACGTCAAGCAGTTGGTACCGGTTGCTTCCGTTGCCGATCATCGGAAAGCTGCGTCCAGCGCTGGCCCAGTCATAAAGCAGAGCGAACACACCGAGCCGTTCCGGTCCAACAGACGACTTGGGCCGGATGATCGGCAGGCACAGGCCCTTGTCTCGGTAGTCCAGACAGACCCGCTCGGCCATGACCTTGGCTTGGCCATACGGGCCGACGCCGTACAACCGGTCATCCTCGCACAGCGGGTGATGATCAGGGATGCCATAGACCGCGGTGCTGGAGATGTGCACCACGCGTTCCACGCTATGATCGAGCGACACCTGGAGGACGGTGCGCGTCCCATCTACATCCGTTGAGTAGATGTCCGCCTCTTTGTAGAGCGGTAGCGCTGCCGCGCAGTGTACGACAATCTGGCAGCCGCTTGCAGCCCTTGCAACTGCGGACGCATCCCGGATGTCGCCTTTGAAAATGTCAACGTTCTCCGCGCAGTCCGCATAGTCGAACTCGGCGATATCGAGCGATGCCACCTCGCATCCGCGCGCCAGCAGGTAACGCACCAGGTTGATTCCCAGGAATCCGGCACCACCCGTGACCAGATAGCGGGCGCGGTCGGCCGGAACGGACGCAGCACTAGCTTCAACCGCCCGCGGCGTATCGCTATGCTGTGGTTCCAACCGTCGCCTCCTCCGAGTGCATTTCTTTTCTGCCTAGGGAATGTCGTCGCGCATATTCGGAGCCGAGCTATCCAGCTTCAGCTCGCGCAACTCTGCTCGTTGCCATACATCGGGCTCACGCTCCAGCCACTGTATATTCAGAATCCCATCGGAGAACGGCTGTCCGGTTTGCTGATGCGCCACTTCGCCCAAACATCGACTCCAACCCTCTAACCACAGGCTCAAGTCCTTCTTCTGCTGAACGGAGCCGAGACACTCGATGTATAGATCAATGTCACTTGCGGGTCCCGCGTCTCCACGGGAAGTACTCCCGCCGATGAATACCCGGGACACGCCCCAGCGGTCAGGCTGGATATTGTCCGCCAGCGCCTCGGCGAATCGCTGCCGCCAGACCCAGTGATTCCTCATTGAAGCTGTGCGTTCTCCGAGCAGTTCGGTGTGTTTCCAGTCCAGGTACTCTCCCAGCCGGGCTGCTATTCGTCGGAGAAGCTCCGCCTCCTCTTCGAGAAAGGGCGGGGCCGTCGCCTCCGACTCGCGAACACTTACGGACACTCGTCCAATTTCGGAGCCCCACAGAGGGATCGGTTCGGACATCATGTGTCCGCCCGAGGAAAATCCAGGGCCGACATAACTGCGCGCGAGGTATTCGATGCGCGCTCCCGTCGACTCCGGCCGCTGCCAGCCTGCTGGAATCGCCTTGACCACGTGCAAGAACACAGTGGCCGGCGTCTGCCCACGATCAGAGATAGCAGCATCCACGGAATAGAGGCAACGGAGCTCCTTGGCACGCTCACGCAAGGCACATATGTCACTCATCGCTCGTGTCCCCACATCGTCGCCTACGGGAAAATGCCGCGTTCCTTGTAGACAGCTTCCAGTCGCGATAACGCGACGATGTGTGCGGCCGTGCGCCAGTCGGTGCCGTGGCGCTCGGTAGCGTCTCGTACTCGGCGATACGCTGCTGAAATCCGCTTGCGCAGTTTCGAGTCCACCTCATCAAGCTCCCAGAATTCGCTGCGCTTGTTCTGCAACCATTCAAAGTAACTCACGATCACGCCCCCGCAGTTGCACAGAATGTCGGGGATCACATCCACCCCGCGATCGCGCAGGATTGCGTCACCTTGCGGCGTGGTCGGTCCGTTCGCGGCCTCGGCGACAAGGCGTACGTTGAGCATCGGCGCGGTTTCCGCAGTGATCTGGTTCTCCATCGCCGCGGGCACGAAGATGTCAGCGTCGACTGAAAGAAATGTGTCGTGATCCATAGGCTCCGCATCTGGGAACCCGAACACACCACCGTTCATCCGAACGTGGCTCGCGAGTGCCTGTGCGTCGATACCCTCCCGGTTGTGAATCGCCCCGGTCACGTCCTCGACGGCGACAAGGCGCGCTCCCAGCGGTTGCATCAGCCGAGCCACCCACGAGCCCACGTTTCCATATCCTTGAACCGTGTAGGTTGCGCCGTTCAGGTCGACTCCCTTGTCGGAGGCCCACTGTTGAATCACGCAAGCGACCCCTTGGCCGGTCGCCTTGTCGCGACCCTGACTGCCGCCGGACTCGAGGGGCTTGCCCGTTACGACATGCATGCAGCGCCCGCGTTCGTGCGGCGGCATGGTGGTGAGGTACGTGTCTAGCATCCATGCCATGATTTGCGCATTCGTATTCACGTCAGGCGCAGGGATGTCGTATTCTGGACCGATGTTCTCACCCAGTGCATAGGTGAACCTGCGCGTGATCCGCTCCAATTCCGCTGCCGTGTACTGTGACGGGTCGATATGAATTCCACCCTTCGCGCCCCCGAATGGAACGCCGGCGAGCGAGGACTTCCAGGTCATCCAGGCGGCGAGTGCTCGCACCTCGTCGAGGCTGACTCGTGGGTGGTATCTAAGGCCGCCCTTGAACGGTCCGAGCGCGTTGTTGTGCTGCACCCGATATCCCGTGAACATTTCCACGCCTCCGTCGTCGAGGCGCACTGGGAAGTTCACAACGATCTCGTTCATCGTCGTCGCCAGAATGCGGCGGATGTTCGTGTTCAGCTCCATTAGACGCGATGCTTTCTCGAACTGCGCAAGTACCGTGTCATACAATGCGCGCTGCGGGACTCCGGACGTGCCGCTGCTAGGCGGCGTCGAGGTTTCGTGCTCCGTCCTGCCGGCCCCGGTCGGGGTCGCCTTTTCAAGCTGCTCGCGCATGGCCGACGGGCTCGTCGACCGTATCCTGAGGTTGACGACCCCGAGCTGGTCGACGGCACCGACGGCTTGCGAACTCTTTTTCATGACTCTCGCCTCCACATGGGTGGTACTAGTAACTGGGCATACTGCTATGACGCCGCGTTCGTTGCCTGGGCCTTGTATTCGGGCTGCACCGGCGTCGTTCGGTACGCGCAGCCGCGTCTCGCGAGTGCATCGCCGTTCTCCCTTTACACCCATCGCTGGCCGTGCATTTCGCGTGCCACGCATAGATCGAGTGATCAGTGGACGCCGCGTTAGGCGACGTCACGCCTTCCCGCTTAGAGAAACGGACCTCAAGCGGCGTCGCTGGCTTTGCTGAAGGGGCCGTCGTCGGGGAGTTTCGAATCAGCGGGGCGAATGGCTCCGCCCCCATGCCGTCGGGCAGCGACGTTTGCCTGGGACCGGCGCCGAAGCCAGCGGCGGAGCGACTCATCATGACCGGTGCTCTGAGGCACGGCTTGCCAGTGCCGTCCAAGGCTGCGCCGGCGACGGAAGAACGCTCAATCCAGGCGAAGGACATCGCCCTGGGCTGCGATTGCAGAAGTGCCGGGGACCCAGCGAGGCACCGACGCCGCGTCGTCCAAGTCGCGGCGCGGGGCGAAACAACCCGATGGCGAGTGTCACCTCACCACTACACGTCGAGGCGAGGACGCTGCTGCGGAACAACCGCCCCACTCGGGCGAATATCGCGTTTTCTTTTTATCGTTGTGGCCGCGCCGTGCACCCTCCTGGCATTTCACAGCACGCCGCGCCGATCGCGGCACGGCAATTGCTTTGCTCATTGGCGGCGCCCGCGATCGCCGCGACTCGATCGCGTTGTACGGCGCGTGCGTTACCTGGAGACAGACGTGCCCAAACGAGCGATTTACATCACGGAATCCGACATGAAGCGACTGCGTGAGTTGCTGCGCACCGCCAAGGATCCTTACGGAAAGCAGCGGCCGTACCATCAGGTCCTTCAAGAGGAACTGGATCGAGCGACCTTGATCGCGGACCAAGACGTTGATCCCGACGTCGTCACGATGAACTCCGAGGTGCGCCTGCGCGACTGCCAAACCGACGCAGAGATTGGATGCACGATCGTGTTTCCCGAATCCGCGGACGCCGCGCAAGGACGCATCTCGGTTTTGGCCCCACTGGGCGCCGCGCTTCTGGGATACCGAACGGGGGATCGCGTGTCCTTCACAACGCCGGGCGGGAAGCGAGCGTGTGAGATCATGGCATTGACATATCAGCCCGAGGCGGCCGGTGACTTGCACGTGTAGCGTTAGGTTTCTTCCGGAACTCGGACAGACAAGGGGAATCGTGATGGCTCAGAAACACACGGCGACTCAAAAGGCGGAACTCACGGGCTGTGCGAACGAGACCGCCGAGATGGGCGAGGTCGTGCCCACGCATGAACAGGTTCGTTGCCGGGCCTACGAGATCTACCAAGAGCGCTGTCGCAACGGCGTGGACGGCAACGACCTGGCCGACTGGATCGCCGCCGAGAGCGAGTTGAGGGCAGGTCACAACGAAGTTCCGCAGAGAGTCCGCCGCGACCGCGCGGCAACCGGGGCCAGATCATGAAACCTGCAACCTCCCCCGAGCAGGCGGCTGACCTCGCCAGAAGGCGCCGGGAGCTCGCTCCTGAAACGATTCGAGCGTTCCGCGCTTTCAGCGATCAGGTCTTCAAGGACGGCGCGCTGCCACGAAGCGTCAAGGAGTTGATCGCCGTAGCGGTCGCCCACGTGACTCAGTGCACCTACTGCATTGAGGCGCACGCGCGGCGCGCTCATCAGCACGGTGTGAGTGACGCGGAACTGATGGAGGCGATCTGGGTCGCAGCCGAGATGCGAGCGGGCGGAGCATACGCGCACTCTCTAGTTGCGCTTCAAGCAACCGCACAGTCTCAAGACGCCGGGAGTGCCAGCCCCCCATGACCGACGGAACGGCAGACGACTGCAGCTCGCGGAGCAGCGGTGGGTCCGAAGCAAACGTGTTAATGCTCCGGCGAATCGTCAGTCGAGTGCCAGCGGCGCCGCCTGTCGAGCGCCGGCCCCAAAAAAGGAGGAACGACAACGAGCGGTGGCCCGAACCACTCTCCAGCAATTCATGCCCGCGGTATCCTTGAGAGCCATCCGCGAATCAAGGATGACAGCTAGTTCCACGTCCGACCGTCGGCATTGCCCCTCGCAACGATCCGGCAAGGAGGAACCGTGAATCAACCGCCAGAATTCTATCAGTTGGGACGAAATCAGCATCCCGAAGTGTTCGCTGCCTATGAATCGCTGGCAGCCGCGTGCCGCTCGGGCCCACTTGACGCGAGAGCCATCTCGTTGGTGAAGTTGAGTCTCAGCATCGGGGCTGGCCTGGAGGGCGCTGTACACTCCGCGACGCGCAAAGCGCTGGAAGCGGGTTGCAAGCCGGAGGAACTACATCACGTGGCCATTCTTGCGACGACCACGCTCGGATTTCCCGCCATGATGCGAGCGCGCGCTTGGATCAATGATGTGATCGAGCGAGCCTCATCATCACAGCCTGCGGCACAAGCCGGGCCGCGTACGTAAGAACAGTCCGCCGAATCAGCGGCCAAGTCCTTTATCCGCATTGCCCCGGTCGGAAGCGCGCGGACCGGCGCTGGAGAGGTACCGGGCGCGATCGGTTATTTCCGTATCGCCGGCCGCTGCCCGCGGGATCACGGTTGATGAGCAACATTCCGCTGACCATCTGGACGATCGGGCACTCGACGCGGACAATTAACGATTTCATTGCCCTTCTCACCGACAATGGAATCCTGGCCGTAGCAGATGTACGGCGTTTCCCGGGCTCGCGGAACTGCCCGCAGTTCAACGCCGACGCGCGATTCATTGCTCGGCGAAAACCTTGAGTACGTGCCGTTCCCCGAGCTGGGAGGCCGGCGAAGGCCGCGGCCGGATTCGCGAAACACGGCGTGGCGAAACGAGTCATTCCGCGGTTACGCCGATTACATGGAAACTCCTGTATTCTACGCAGAGATCAATCGCCTGCTGGCCCTGGCCCGGCGGAAGCCCACGGCGGTCATGTGCGCCGAGGCGGTGTGGTGGCGCTGCACCGCTCGATGATCGCTGATAGTCTCAAGGCATCGGGCTTAGCCGCCGTGCTGCACATCACGGGCCGGCAGGAGACGTCCCCGCACCCATACACCTCCGTCGCTCAGGTCGAAGACGGCGTGCTGTCGTACGGCGACGGAAGCCTGTCCAAGGGTGCAGGCGGCGTGAAACTCGCGCCGCCCAATTCGGCGAAGGCGCGGCGACGCAGCAGTGGGAGAACACAAGAAAGTGCCTCACGACTTGACACGCGAACATGACCGGGAGATCGGAATCCCGGTTGCCCCTTCAATCTCCGACGCGCTCAAGACGGTCCCCGCCCCCGATCCGGGACCCAGCGTCGACCGACGCGTAGTGTGGGTCACCGTGTTGGCCATCGCCGTCAGCATCGCCGCAGCACTCATCGCGCAGGCGCTCATGCGCCTGATCTGGCTCGTCACCGGATTGGCTTTTCACGGAACATTCTCGATACATCCCCAGACCCCTCTCAACAACCAGCTTGGACTCTGGGTGCTCCTGATCCCCGTGGTGGGCGGGTTGATCGTGGGTGTGATGGCCCGATACGGGTCAAGGGCGATCCGGGGGCACGGAATCCCGGAGGCGATGGAGCAGATTATACTCAACGAAAGCCGCATTCCGCCGCGGATGACCTTCCTCAAGCCGCTCAGCGCCGCCATCGCCATCGGTACTGGCGGGCCATTCGGCGCCGAAGGCCCAATCATCGCCACCGGCGGCGCGCTCGGCTCACTGATCGGCCAACTCCTACGCACGACCGCCATGGAACGGAAGACGTTGCTGGCTGCCGGCGCCGCGGCGGGCATGGCCGCCACGTTCGGAGCGCCGGTCTCTGCCGTGCTGCTGTCGATCGAGTTGCTCTTGTTTGAATATCGGGCTCGTTCGCTGATTCCCGTAGCACTCGCTGCGGCGGCAGCGACGGGCGTCCGCATGTACTTCGAGGGCGCGCACGCCGTTTTCTCGATGCCCGATCTGCAGCAACCATCGGGCGCTTCCTTGACGTTATACATCCTCGTGGGCGCGATCCTCGGACTTGCCAGCGTGCTGGTAACCCGTGCGGTGTACGCCATCGAGGATTGCTTTGAGCGGTTGCCTATTCACTGGATGTGGTGGCCCGCGCTGGGCGGGTTGGCAGTTGGCGCCGTCGGGTATTTCCATCCACGAACACTCGGAGTTGGTTACGAGAACATCTCCGATGTTCTTTCAGGGAATCTCCCCATTTCGATCATTGCCGGGCTGGCGCTTTGGAAGTTCGTTTCGTGGTCGATCTCCCTCGGCAGCGGCACATCCGGAGGAACGCTGGCGCCCTTGTTTACCATCGGCGGAGCGATTGGGGCGCTCTTGGGCTTGCTCCTGCGCGAGTTGATCCCCAGCGCAGGTGTGGATCCGCGGATCGCCGCGTTGGTTGGCATGGCGGCGATCTTCGCGGGCGCATCTCGGGCTATGCTGGCCAGCGCCGTATTCGCTTTCGAGACGACGCTCCAGCCGCTGGGCCTACTCCCGCTCTTGGGAGGCTGTGCGGCATCGTTCCTGATTTCGTCGCTTTTGATGCGACATACGATCATGACCGAAAAGATCGCGCGGCGGGGCGTCCGCGTGCCCGCGGATTATGAGGCTGATTTCCTCGATCGCCTGTCCGTCCGCGACGTGGCTGTGCGCGAGCTGATCACTCTGCGGACCACGCAGACGGTAGGCGAGATTCGACAGTGGATCGCGTCCCACGCGCCCGGCTCGTCTCACCAAGGGTTCCCCGTGCTGAACCAGGACGGTCTGCTCCACTCGGTGGTGACACGCCGCAACCTCCTTGAACCATCCACTGCGCCGGAGACCCGCTTGGCGGAATTGGCCAATCGCATCCCCGTGATCGTTTATGACGATGCTTCGCTGCGTGATGCGGCCGATCACATGGTCCGCCACGACATCGGCCGGCTTCCCGTAATCGACCGGAGAAGCCGGTTGCTTATCGGAATCATTACACGGGGTGACTTGCTGCGCGCAAATCGCCAACGGCTGGCGCACAACACCGAGCCCCGTAGACATCTTTCGTTACGATCGTTATTAAGATCCACGCTTGTACGTATGCGGCCGATGGGACCGGATTGCCCTCCACCTCCAGAGGAAGTCCGCCGTGGTTAGGAGTCTGCCCTGTCCCACCGCTGCCGGGGAGGCTATTCAAGCCTTTGGAGCGAGTAGTTCTCCCAGCGGTCGAGCAATCCGGGTCGCAGCCGCGTTGCGGCCAATGATGCGCCCGCCAGGAAGCGGGCCGCGCCGAGTCCGGAACGGAGTACGCTTTCGGTCCCTGGACCCTCCGGCTCCCATGGGCCTTCCGGCCTCGCGGGGCGAGGACCCGATGGCGACGGACGGCGTACGGCAGATGCGCGCAGGGCGGACCGGTGTGTTACTGCGACGCGATCGCAGCAACCGGCGTGTAGCGGCCGAACTCTCGCAGCCGACGCTGCGCTGCAGAGCTCAATTGAACGTGCGGAATCCGTACGCGCCGATTCAGGCAGCAAGTTCGGTAGGAGGCGATGAAGCACTGTCGCTGCGGTTTCCTGGATGCGGCCGGGTGGACCTTCAGAGAACGGGGCCAGATTTCGGTATGAGCGCAATGACTCGATCTCGGCCGGCGGCCAGTTGCCGCAACCAGCGTCGCGCGGCGTCCGCTGCACGACCGTGAGGGGCTCAAGTTGCTCGATCGCCGAACGGATTTCCGCGAAAGGCAGTCTGACCATGGTCGGCGATCTCGTGCAGCGGGGTGCCATCGGTGCCATCACGTTCGACTTCGGCAATCGCATCTGGTCCGCATAGTTACACCGCGGTATTGCCCCCGCGCGCTTCAATCGTCGGAAGTCGAGGCGGGGATGCGGTTCCTTCACAAGCTCGGCTTCGTGACCTACGAGTCTGGGCCGGGCGCGTAAGAACCCCGATGCGCCAAGCCGAATCGGTTTGCAACGAAACAGTGCAGGGATTGCACAATGGCGCAGCATGACCGCGTTACACGAAAACCCGCAACGTGGCTTGAATGGGTTGAACTCACGGGATTCCCGAAATACGCTGACGCTGAGACTCGACGTCAAACGATGACGAAGCCGAAGACAACTAAGATTTGCTGCGTTTCAGGCGTGCGCTCGCGCTGTCGAGGTTGCTGGCGCGCGTTCACCCTGATCGAGCTGCTCGTCGTTGTGGCCATTATCGCCTTACTAATATCGGTGCTGTTGCCGGCGCTCAACCAAGCGCGTCGCAGCGGAAAGCGAGCCGTTTGCGCATCGAATATTCGACAGCTCGGCGCCGCGAACCACATGTACGCCACGGACCACGGGCGGCTGGCGCCGTTTTCGCAGTTTCACGGGTCGATCCCGAATCGCAGCGGCGGGCTGGGTGTAAACGTGCGCTGGTCGTGGTCGGATGACACTCCCGGCGACCCGCGCCTGGCGTTTCAGAACGGGCTGCTCTATCCGTACCTTGCAAGCTCGGTCGACATCGCGGGATGCCCGGAGTACGAGACACCGGCCGACCTAGTGGCGTTTTACGGCCAATTCAATCTCGCGTACCCGGTTGCCGTCGATTACGGATACAACGGTTTGTTGTTGGGATTCCGGCACTCTAATTTCTACGAGTCGAACCCTGAGCTCACTGGGTATCGTTCGTGGGTGGGCTATCGGCTGGAGGAAATCGAGAAATCCAGCACCATCGCGATGTTCGCCGATGCAGGTCAACTGATGAATGGGCAGGTTGCTCCGAATCCGACGATTTGCCCGCCGGTCGCGGTGACGTTTCCCAACGGCTGGCAGCGGGCGCTGCCGCTGGCCTCGGCACACGGGCGGCACCTGAACGACAGTGTGAACGTTGCCTGGGTGGACGGGCACGCGGCCGCGATCCGGGTGCGGCTCTATCCGGACCAAGCGGTCGATGAAATCACGGAACGACTGGGTTACATTGGGCCCGCGTTTGCGACCGAACGCAGCATGGAGTGGATGTTCGTCAAATAAGAACGGCGGCACAGATTCGGACACGGGCCAGCGCTGGGTGCGGCCTGATGCTGGCAACGTTGCTTGCCGCAAATCCTGCACGCGCTCAGGTGGTCGAGTTTGCAATCGATCCAAACCGAAGCACGCTCCGAGCGAGCTCGACGGTGCTCTTCGGCGGCATGCCGCTCGGCAGCTATCTGCAGGGACCGGACAGCGACCTCGCGCACTACACCGGCGCGCTCGTCGTCGAGTTGACCTCAAGCACGATTCGGTTGGCGCCGGGCACGATTCTGATCGCCGGGAATTCCGGCGATTGGCTGCCGGGAACGGACTACTCGCGTTACCCGGGCGACCTGGATGACCCGAACGGGTACGTCCGTACACCCGCGCCCGCGAACTACGGCATCGTCACGGACCTCACCCCGCTCGGCGCGGTCATTGGGGTTCGAGGACTCTCGCCCTCGGCGACGCGCAACCTCCAGATCACCTTGATTGACGCCGCCGCCAAGGCGCTCGTCTGCGGCGAGTTCGACGAAGGCGGAACGCCGACCGACTTCGTTTCCGGCACGATCTACTACAGTTCCGGCGGGTCGCCGCCCAGTACCAACATGGTCAGTACGATCAGCCCCGCGCTCACGGCATCGGTTGCAGATCCGGCGTGGCTCGGCAAGGACGGGACCACGCAGGTTCTGACGCTGCCGGTCTCGTCGCTCACGACGTACTTCATCAACTTCTTGGTCGTGCAGTTGAGGTATGAAGGCACGATCGTCGCAGTGCGCGATGCAACGGGCGAGTTTGTCGCGGGCGACTTGAACGGCGACGACCAGGTCGATGCGGCGGACCTGGCGGAGTTTTGCGCCTGTATGACGGGACCAGGCGCGTTCGTCCCGCCCTGCGAATGCCGAGAAGCGGATCTCGACGCCGACCGCGATGCGGACCTGCTGGACTTCGCGCGCCTGCAACGATTTGCGAATGAACCGTAAGGGCAACCCGCGTCGGGCTGTCCATTACCCGTAAGCTGAGGGGAAAGAATGCGTAGTCAAACGAGTTCATTGTTCACAGCGCTGACCTGCGGCTTGGCGATCACGGCGATCGCCCCCGCTCGCGCGAGCGTGGTCGCCCTTAATGGAATCGCGGCTGGCGACACCGCGTACTACGAGTACTTTTCGGACGCTTTTTTTCGCATGGACCTTGTCGAACCTCCGCCCAATGATCGCCAGCAGCGCTTCCACCTGATCAGCAATCCAGCGGTGGTGATCGGCAATCCGGCATTCGACGGCTTTCCCAACGATGAGGACTTCCGGATCGGCAGCGTGACGTTTGATGAATCGGTGCTTGTTGGCGGTTCCGGAACGGCGCCAATCACGGCGATGACGCTTGGCATCGGCGCGCAGCCTGGCAATCCCGCCTACATCAACTACGGACGCTGGACCGACATCACCACCACGGTCAACCAGTTCGTGGGCACGGTTGACGTTGTAAACAACGTTCCGGTTGCGATGGACCTCACGAGCACCGTGACGGTGACGGCGGCCGGGGGCGCGATCTCAGCCACCGGGACATTTGACGTCACAGGCGATCAGTATGCGGGGTTGATCACGGTGCCGGGAGCGGTCGCCTGGGAATTCTCCGGAACGCTGACGAGCGTCCCTGAACCCGCGGGGCTGGCGCTGTTCGCAGCAAGCTGCGCTGTGATCCTGCGAAGGCGGTCGTTGTAGTCCCCCGACGAGAGAGGACGCCATATGAGCGCACATCACCTGCTGCGCCTTCTTGCAATGTGCGCCGGGCTCGTGACCACGGGGTGCGCGTCGATGCGCCCCGCGGCCACCAATCCCGACGAGCCGCCGCTGAACCGAGTTCGCACCGAGGTCTCGCGGCGATTCGAGACGCTCGAAGCGCCGGGGGCCGTCTTCGGCATCTACCGCGGTGCGGAAACGGAGCCGGCCCTGTTCCTGCCGCTCGGCTACGCAGACGAAAGACACACGCGGCCGATCCGACGGGAAGATCACTTCCGGATCGCGAGTCTTACGAAAACATTCGTCGGACAGGTCGTCCTGCAACTCGTCGATGAGGGGAAACTAGAGCTCGACGACCCGGTCTCAAAGTACTTGCCGAACGTTGTGCCTAATGGCGAAAACATCACTATCGCCATGCTCGGTTACCACACCAGCGGCGTGCCGCGCGAAATGGCGAACCCGGAGCTGCAGAAAGCCCTGCAAGCCGAGCCCGGCCGACAATGGAAGGCGGAGGAAGTGCTCGCCTACACGTGGTCGATGAAGCCGCTGTTCCCGCCCGGGAAGGGCTGGATGTATTCCAACAGCAATACGATCGTGCTGGGCGAAGTCATTCGTGCCGTGACTGGTGAACCGTGGTACGAAGTGGTGACGGAGCGCATCGTCAAGCCGCTTGGCCTATCGCAAACCGGATATCCGCAGCAGAGCCGTGTCCCGGAGCCGACACCGCGCGGCTATCGATTCGGACAAAAGGACAATCTCGCCCGCTACGGCGACTACTGGTTCGATTCGACGGACTGGAGCGGCAGCGTTTGGGGTGCGTCCGGAGACATGTACAGCACAATGGATGACGTCGCGAAATTCATGCGCGCTGCGGCGCGCGGCGAGCTGGTTGGCCCGGCCGGTCGTGAGGCGGCGTTCAAGTGGGTTGATACCGGGTACGAGAATATTGAATACGGTTTTCACATTGCGCGGCGCGACGGCGGTATCGGAAACACCGGTGATATTCCCGGATTTTCCTCATTCGCGATGTACTTACCCAAACACGACCTGACGATCGTGTGTTTGGCCAATCTCACCGCCACTCCGGCCAAACTAACGGCAGCGGCTGAATTGGGCGAACTCGCCGTACGATTGCTTGGACCGTAGTTTGACTTGGAAGCAAGCGACGAGCGAGATCAGAGTGCGCTGGGACCTGCCCTCGTCCGTACGTCAACCGATAAGGTCCACGATGAGGGGCCCCCGGCTCGGGGCCGGCACCGGCAGATGGGGGCATGCGCGTCCGTCACCATCGGGTCCCAGGGGCCTGCCGGCCTCGCGGGGCGAGGACCCGATGGTGACGGACGGCGTACGGCAGATGCGCACAGGGCGGGCCCGTTGTGTTTCTGCGACGCGATCGCAGCAGCCGGCGTGCAGCGGCGGAACTCGCGCAACGGACGCTGCGCTGCGGACCTCAAATGGACGTGCGGGATCCGTATGCGCCGGTTCAGAGAGCAAATTCGGAAGGAGGCGATGAAGCACTGTCGCCGCAGTTTCCGGGAGGCGGCGAGGTGGACCGTCCGGAACGGGACCAGTCTTCGGTGAAGTCGCGATGCCTCGATCTCGGTCAGCGGCCAGTTGCCGCAACCAGCGTCGCGCCGCGTCCTCGTCGGCGAGCGTCGCAAAGCCCAATCGCTTCGAACGAACCAGCGTCGCGAACAAACCTGGCGCGTTCGAGGTGGCGACGCGCAGCGCCCTGGCCGCTGTGGCGAAGAACGCCAACCGCGCCGCTTCACACTCGCGACAGAGTCCCTGACGGACGCAGCGCTCAAACAGCCGCTGCAAAGCCGGCGGCGAGTTCAGCTCAATGTGGTCGACGTGCCACGATCGGGTCGCCGAAAGTCCCACGGCCGGCGCCTGCCGGCGTTCCTGGTTACTTACCATTCGCGAAGCGAGTTCTCGGTTTATAGGGGGTGGCAATTCGCGGTGAATCGCGCCCGCTCGGGGTGGCGTTCCGTCGCGTCCCTCCACCCTCCATGAAAGATTGAATCGCGCCCGCGGCCCCCAGCGGTTCATCGAGCACTGATCCGTGGGATCCATGATGAGCATGCCAAGCTGCATCAGCTCGCGCCGAGCGGACTTGACGTTCCGAACATCGACTCCGAACACGTATGCGATCCACGAGGCCTTGCAGCGACCATCGGGGGCGCATTGCCGGTCGCGGTAGTACATGCAGCGCAGCAAATGTCCCGCCGTGGTCGCCCAGAACACCGGGCGGGTGACCGTCGTGAGCAGCCGAAGGACACGCCGCGGCACGGGTATACGGCGACGATGGTTCTTGACCTGCCGCAGCAGCTGCCAGAACTCCTCGCGCTCGCCGTGTTCGAGCCGGTCGATATCCCATTGCGGCCAGAACGCTGTTCGATTTCGCTTCAAATATCCCGTGCGCTCCAGTCGCCGCAGCGAGGAGTCGACATGCCGGAGGTCGCTCTGAACGAGCACGGCGATTTCATGTTCCACGCCCGCGAAAGATCGATTGGGACCGTTGCCGCAGCGCCGGGCCTTGACCTCGAAAATCGCCAGCCATACTCGCAGGTCAGGCAGGCCCAGAATCCCCCGCTTGTAGGCCCACCAGGTCGCCATAAACCCGATCGCCGGCACGAAGCAGAACCCGCCTTCCGGCTTGATCCGGGCAAACTCGCTTTTTCGGCGTGTTCCACGCCATGTTCCACGCCCATAACTGGCGTTTGATTCCTGATTGTGCATGTCGATTCAAACCCTGTTCGGTGGACACTCCGGCGGACGTCCACGTTGTCCGGAAAGGCGGCGCAGCGCCCGCAGGCGGCGGGCGAAACGCACGATTGACAGTAGAGGCGCAGACGCGCTAGGTTGGACGTACCAGTTTCAACACGGCGGCTTGCGATTGGCTGTCTTGTTCCGTGTTCCGCATCAACCACCACGTCGATGCGGAACGCTCGCACTTTCAATACTTGTTCACGACTCAAACGAGATGCCTTGGGCGAACGTTCCGGTTCGCCCGGCGTCTCGTGATCTGAGACATACCGCACACTTGCGAGC
>JAGQOO010000046.1 GCA_020427345.1 Phycisphaerales bacterium
AGCGCGGCCGCAACAAGTACATGCAGGGCAATGTCACGATCGCGACCAACATGGCCGGCCGCGGCACGGACATCGTACTCGGCCCCGGCGTCGCGGCGATCGGCGGGTTGCACGTTGTCGGCACGGAGCGCCACGAAAGCCGGCGCATCGACAACCAGTTGCGCGGTCGGTGCGGTCGTCAGGGCGATCCCGGCAGTTCGCGGTTTTTCCTGTCGCTTGAAGACGATCTGATTCGCCTGTTCATGGGCGAGTTCGCGTTGAAACTGCTGAGTTCGAAGCTTGTCGGCTTTGAAGAGGGCATGGCGATCGAGATGCGCACGGTGACGCGCGGCATTGAGAAAGCCCAGCGTAAGGTCGAAGAGCGGAACTTCGGCATTCGCAAGAACCTGCTCGAATACGACGAAGTGATGGACCACCAGCGCCGCACGTTTTACCAGATGCGGCAACGCGTGCTGGAGGGGCGTGACCTCAGCGAACTGATCTGGGAGATGATCGACCAGGTCGTCGCGGACGCCGTGCGGCGCTATTATGACTCCGACTTTTCCGCGACGATCGTCGCCGATTGGGTGTCGCAGCATCTCGGCGCGATGGTCCCGCCCGATCGGCTCGATACGAAGGACTTCAACCACCTGTGCGCGCAAGTGCGTGACCAGGCCGCCTCCGAAGCGCGTTCCACCATCCAGCAGACGTTCGGCGAGTACATCGATACGAGCAACGATCCGGACGATTGGGATCTCCGCGGGCTCGTGTCATGGGCCGCGCAGTTCGGCGTTTCATTGACGCAGCGGCAGGCGCGCGAAAATGATCCCGAAAAGACGCTTGAGACGCTGATGGAAGCCGCCACCAAGCGCATCGAAGACGCGGACCTGACCCCGCTTCAGGCGCTGATCGATCCGAACTATGGGCGTGAGCGCCTGGCGAATTGGGCGCATGAGAAGTTCGGGCTGGCGCTGCGCCTGGAGGATTTCCCGCCGACGGCGGAAGAGGCGGAAGCCACGATCACCGAGAAAATGCGCGAGGCGTATCGCCAGCGCGAGATCGAATATCCGGTGACAGCGGCGCTGGATTTCGCGGCGCAGCAGGCCGGCCAGAACCTCAACGCGTTTTACGAGCGCGTCGTCAAATGGGCGAATCTGAAGTTCGGGCTGAACTGGAATCTCGAAGCCGTCGCGGACAAGGACCCCCAGCAGTTGTTTGTCGAGCTCCGCGCGGTCAATGAGGAGTTTCTCCGCAACGGCCGGATGGATGCCGAGATCGACGCGGCGCTGTCGCGTCATGATGGCGCCGAATTGTCGGAATGGGCAAAGCAGCGGTTCGGGATCGTCATGGAGACCTACCCGGTCGAGCCAGGCCCCGAGGCGCGTGAGACGCTCAAGCGCTGCGCGTACGAGATGTGCCGCTATGAGCTGACACAGCTTGAGCGCATGGTCATGATTTCCACGCTCGACGGCGTGTGGAAAGACCACATGTACTCGATGGACTTGCTGCGTAACAGCATCGGTCTGCGCGGCTATGCCGAGCGCGATCCGAAGATCGAGTACAAGCGCGAGGGCACACGGCTCTTCAACGAAATGCTGGCCAACGTGCGCGATCGCGTGACCGATCTGATCTTCAAGGTGCGTTTGTCGGCCGCCCCCGGCGCGGAGGCGCCCGCGCCGACGCGCATGCCGCAAAACATGACCGAATCCCGCGCGGACACGACGGCGGCGTCAGCCATCGCTGAAGCCGCCCGCGATCGACAGGCGGCGATGCAGTCGCAAGGCGAAGGCGCCAAGCCGAAGACGATCCGCCGGGACGAGCCCAAAGTCGGCCGCAACGATCCGTGCCCGTGCGGCTCGGGCAAGAAGTACAAGCAGTGCCACGGCAAGACGGGTTAGCCCTCGGCGCTGCCACCTCCGCGCCGACCCCGCGCCGACCCCGCGCGTCCCGTAAGTGACGCGTCCGAGTCGGTCGGGTTTCTACCTTACGCCGCTCCCCGCAGTTACCGATTAACCCTCCGCTATGCGCTCAGCTCGGCCCATCAACATCGCCAGATTGCTGGCGGAGATCGTGTTATCGGTCGCCGGAGCGGGATTCGTGGTGATGTTTGTGCTCCCCGTGGTCGCGCCGGGTGTACAGGGCGCGATCGAAGCCGCGCTTGATGCGGCCATGCTCTCCATCGTCGCCGGGCCGATCAATCTCTGGCGTGTTCGCGCCGCGATCCGCCGGGCGGCGGCGCCCGAAGAGCTTGTTCGGGCCCCATCCCGAAAGCGGCTGGCCATGTCGGCCGCGGCGATCGTCGCCGTCGGGTCTGCGGTATCACTGATCACGGCGCTCAATCTGCACGATTCGACGCGGCGTGAAGCGCGTAACCGGTTTGACCGACTCGCCGAAGTGCAGGTTGCCGACGTTGAGGGGCGCCTCGGGCGCGTGATTGACGCGCTGAATGGGGCCCGCGGCCTATTCGCCGCTATCCCGACCGCGAACCGCGACGAGTTTCGCGCTTATGTGGACTCTCGGAACCTGGCGGAGGCATTCCCTGGCGTCCATGCGATGGGCGTAATCAAGCGCGTTCACCCGGATCACTTGAAGCAGTTTGTCGCCGCCGAACGGGCCGAGAACGCGCCGGAGTTTTCCGTCGGCCCCTTGCCGGCTGACGAATGTGATATGTATGTCGTCACATCTTGCTTTCCAGACGAAGGTAGCTCGCACATTTGCGGGTATGACGTCGGGGCCGACCCGGTTTTGCGAAACGCCGTCGAGAGGGCGGTAAAGACCGGCCTGCCGACGCTGTCCGGCAGGGTAGAACTGGTGGAATGCAAGAGTGAAGGCGCGGTCGTGCTATGTATCGTCCCGGTTTTTGGGCAGGGTCGGACCGCGACTACCGCCCGAGCTCGCGCTGGCGATCTGACGGCCTTGCTGTTCGCGATTATCTCGCTCGAAGGCGTGCTGGGAGACTTGGATCCCGCCGTGGCCAGTCAGGTGGACCTCGAAATCTTCGATGGCGAGCGCGCCACAGTCGCGAACATCCTGTGGGATCGCGATGGGGACCTGGCGGGGGTGTCCGGCGTCGTTGGCGCGGAGCACGACGAGCAGCGGTTGTTCGCTACCCGGTTACCGATGGTTATTGGAAACCGGGTCTGGACGGTTGCCGTTCGATCGGCGCCGGAGTTTGAAGCCAGCATCAACCTGTGGCTGGCGCCCGTAACGGGTGTTGCAGGCGGCCTGTTGGCACTCTTGACCGCCGCAGTGGTCTGGACGCTCGGCAGGGCGCGCGACTCGGCGATGGCCGAAGTCGCCCGCAGGACGCGGGATCTGGAGGCGGCTCTGCGCGACGTGCGCGGATTCCGGGCCGCCATCGAAGCGGGCGCCATTGTCTCCGAAACCGACGCCGGCGGACGTATCACGTTCGTCAACGATCACTTCTGCTTCGCCACCGGTTACTCCCGTGAAGAACTGATCGGGCGGAATCACCGCGTGTTGAACAGCGGTACGCATCCGCGGGAGTTTTGGGAACAGATGTGGGAGACGATCGCGTCGGGGCAGTCCTGGCGCGGCGAAATCTGTAATCACACCAAGGATGGCGAGCTCCGCTGGCTGGACACCATCATCGCGCCGTTCGTTGGGGCCGAGGGGCGCATTCATCGTTATATATCGATCCGATACGACGTGTCCGAGCGCGTGAGAGCGAGCGAGGCGGTCCTGGCGGAACGACGCCGACTGGAGACGATCCTTAACGCGGAGCCGGAGTGCGTAAAGGTGCTGGCGGTGGACGGGACGCTGGAGATGATGAACCCTGCCGGGCTGGCCATGCTGGAGGTCGGCTCTTTCGAGGAGGCGAAAGAGCGCGGACTACTGTCATTCATCGTTGAAGAATGCCGGGACTTGTATCGAGACCTGCACCGCCGTGCCTTGAGTGGCGAGTCGACCGAGGGGGCGTTTGAGGTCGTCGGAGCGCGCGGAACGCGGCGGCGGATGGAGACGCGGGCCGTGCCGCTGCGCGACGCAAGCGGCGCGATAACAGGCGCCGTGGGAGTGACGCGCGACGTCACAGCGCGGCACGCGGCGGAAGCGGCTGCTGCCGCCGCCAACGCCGACGCGGCGCGGCTGGCCGCGGCCGTCGATGCCCACGCCGACGCGGTTTTCCTGACGGACGTGAACGGGATCATCACGCGTGTAAACCCCTCGTTCGAGCGGATGACCGGTTATTCGGCCGAGGAGATCGTCGGTCGGCCGGCCGCGCGACTTGGCAGCGGCCGCATTCCGCGGGCAGTGTACGAGCAACTGTGGTCGACGATCCGCGCCGGTCAGCCGTGGTCCGGACGGCTGTGTAACCGCCGCAAGTGGGCGGCGGACGAGGCGTTGTCGCTGCCGGTCATTGGACAGGGACGACGTCGCGACGAGGAAGATCCGACGCTGTACTGGGTGGATTCGTCGATTACGCCCATCGTCGGGCCGGATGGGGCGCCGCATGGGTTTGTCGCTGTTCAGCGCGATGTCACGGATGTCGTTCGAGCCGAGGAAGAGACACAGCATCAGGTGGAAGGGGCGCTGACGCGCGCCCGGGTCGCGACGGCGCTTTCGGCGCCGGGGAAACTGAAGGATCGACTTGACCTCGCGCTGGATGCCGTCTTCGAGATGCGGGAACTGGATGTGCAGAAGAAGGGCGGCGTTTTCGTTGCCGAGCCACAGGAGCAGCGCCTGCGGATGCTGACGCATCGCGGCCAGTTCAGTGACGAGTTCCTGCGGGACGAGGCGTTCGTGCCATTCGGCAGGTGCCTTTGTGGAAGGGCTGCGGTGTCTGGCGAGATCATGGTCAGCGATAACTGCTTTACCGACCACAGACACGAGAATCACTGGCCGAAGATGACGCTGCACGGCCACTACATCGTGCCGCTGATGGATCGCTCCGGCGCCGAGGGTCAGTGCGTTGGTGTGCTGTTCGTGTATACCGAAGCGAATCCGGCCATCAGCGAAAGCAGACTTGGCGCGCTCCGCGAAGTTGGCGAGTTGATCACGACGGCGATTCTGCAGGACCGCGCGGCGCAGCTATCGGAGGCGGCCCGCCGGCAGGCCGAAGAGGCGAGCCGCGCCAAGAGCGACTTCCTGGCCAACATGAGCCACGAGATTCGCACGCCGATGGCCGCCATACTCGGTTATGCCGAGGTATTGATGGAGGAAGGCGACCTGTCGAAGGCGCCGGATCGGCGCGTCAACGCGATCCGGACGATCCAACGCAACGGCGAGCACCTGCTCGGCGTCATCAACGACATTCTCGACATCTCGAAGATCGAGGCCGGCAAGTTGTCGGTGGAAAACACGACTTGCTCGCCATCGAGCGTGCTGGCCGAGGTGGCTTCGCTGATGCAGGTTCGCGCGGATGAACGTAAGATTGATTTCCAGGTACAGCCCGAAGGTCCGCTGCCGGAGTCGATTCACACGGACCCGCTTCGCTTGCGCCAGATTCTGATCAATCTGACCGGCAACGCGATCAAGTTCACCGAGCAGGGCGGTGTCCGGATCATCACGCGGGTCCTCAACGGCCGCGAGCCGAAGCTCCAGTTCGATGTCATCGACAGCGGCATCGGCATGACCGAGGAGCAAGCCGCTTCGCTGTTCCAGCCGTTCGAGCAAGCGGATTCGTCGATGGCGCGCCGTTTCGGCGGCACAGGACTCGGTCTGGCGATCAGCCGACGCCTCGCGGAGATGCTGGGCGGCGACATCGTGATCGCCTCGACAAAACCCGGTGAAGGGACGACGTTCCGCGCGACAGTTGCGACCGGCTCGCTCGATGGCGTTCACTGGGTGGACAATCCCACGCAAGTGATTCGGGACGTCAAGCGGGACGATGGCGCCCGGACAAAGCCAGGCAGCGACAAACCGCTTGAGGGACTACGGATTCTCCTGGCCGAGGATGGGCCGGACAATCAGAAACTGATCGCCCACTTCCTGCGCAGTTCCGGCGCCACCGTCGACGTCGCCGAGAACGGGCGCGCCGCGACAGAACTGGTCTGGAAAGCGGTCGAAGCGTCCGCGTCATACGATGTCATCTTGATGGACATGCAGATGCCGATCATGGACGGCTACGAAGCAACCGCCTCACTTCGCGCCAAGGGCTACCGGCGCCCCGTCGTCGCGCTGACCGCGCACGCCATGGGCGGCGAAATGGAAAAGTGCCTGGCCGCCGGTTGCGACGGCTATCTGACCAAGCCGATCAATCGGGCCAAGCTGGTCGCTGGTGTGCTGGAGCACGCGCGGCCGAGCGACCAGCCGGAACCCGTCGCCGGCGTGACCGCGTAACGCAGCTGCTGATGCGACAAGTCAGCGTCGATCTGCGGACCGACACTTGGGGCAGTAGCGTTTCTTCAGATACGCGCCGACGAGGCTGCAAACCGCGGCGGCGGCGACCACTCCCAGTGTCAGTACAGGAGTCGTAGCGCCGCCGACCAGCGTAGCGATGATCGCGACTGCGACGCCGCCCCACATCAGGGCGGCGCCGAGTCTGTGCATGCTTTTCAAACGCCGAAGTTCGAGAGCAGCGCCGCGAGGTCCGCGAGCGCGACGCATCCATCAAGATCGGCGTCAGCGGCGACGACGAATTCGGGGTCGCCGGCGCACGAACCATATGCGGCCAGCAAGCCCGCGAGATCGCCAAGATCGACATCGCCATCGCCATCGAGGTCGCCGATCGTTCCCACGCCCGTCGCGGTAACACAGGCGGAGAACTCGGATGTCGGCCCCATCGGTTCGAGGGTGGCGGTAGCGGTGATGACCCAGCCATCGGGCACAATCGCGCCGATCGTCGCGTCGATGCCTGTCAGTCCCGAGGCGTCGGTCGAGACGGCCGTCGCGCCCAGGAAGAACTCGCCGGCGCCGAACCCGGAATCGTCGCACTGCGGCGAGGCGAAGAACTCAATTGTGAAATCGCTCGTTGGGCTGCTGGCCAGGTTGCCCACAACCCGCAAGCTGGCTCCCTGGCGCGTCGCGGAGAGCAGTTCCGGGAAGTTCTGAAGGCCATTACCGCCGTCATCCGTGTCGAGCGGGTCGTTCGGCGTCACGCCATAGCCGAACCCCATCGGGACCAGATCGATGCCGAGCCCCTGATTGCCGTAGATTGAATTTCCGGAGATGTGAACGTTGGCCGCCTCTCTCTGAACCGTGATCCCGTTGAAGAGGTGTCCGGAGATGATGTTACCTTCGCCCGGGGCCGTTCCGCCGATCTGGACGCCGTCGATACCGGAGAAGTTGAAATAGCCGACATCGATCCCGAAAACGCTGCCGAGGGGTTCATCGTTCGCGTCGAGGCCGATCGTGTTGCCGACAATCTGAAACCCTGACCCGGAGCCGTTGAAGTAGACTCCGCTTCCGAACACCTGCCCTACGCAGTGCGTGCCGTTGCAATGGCCGAGGATGCCGGCGATGCGATTGTCGCGCACTGTCACGTCGTGGTTTTCACCTTCAAATCCGACGCCGACGGTCGACGCGAGGCTTCCCTGGGCCAAGCCGTCCGGCGTGGTGCCAATCCAGTTGTTTTCGACCAACGTATCCGTTGTGTCGAAAATCTGAACGGTAACACCGCCGGGAAATCCTTCGCCGTCCCATGTTCCATAGCCGGTGATGTAGTTTCGCTCGGCAAGCGTCGGTCCGCCGATACGGTTGGCCGTCGCCGGACCGGTTCCGAACTCGCTGACGAAGCCGAGCACGCGCACGCGCTGGCAGATGTTGCCGACGACGACATTGTCGTTTGAGCGGTCAATCTTGATCGTGCCGGTCACGTTGTTTTCGATCAGCGATCCCGAGCCGCCGAACAGGCTGATGTTGCCGCCCGAGAGTCCGTAGGCGTGGGCGTTCGATCCGTTGAGATTGACGCTTACGCTGTCGATTCCGGCGATGGTCGAGTTGTCGGCGTTGAGGTAAAGCGTGCCGGGATAGAACGCGACTTCCGCGCCGTCTGGATTGGTGTCGCCTGTGAACGCGGTTTGCGTCGTGCCGTCGATCGTGACTTCGTCAAACGCGCGAATCCCGATTCCGGAGTCAGTGTGCACGACGGCCCGACCGGGAAACAGGAACTGAAAGTCCCAGCTGGCCTGCGGTATCGCGAAAGCGATTGTCTGATGCCCCGGCGTGTTGTTGGCCGCGATCATCGCCTCGGTGAACGAAACCTCTCCGTCCGCGCCGGGGAGGTCGGCAATCGTGCCGGTCTGCCAGTTGATGTCGTTGACATTTGCCCCGGTTGTCACGGTGATGGTCTGCGCGTGCGCGAAACCTGCCGCCAGCCCCATGGCCAGCTGCGATGTGACACTTCTCACTCGCATTATTGTGCCTCCTCTAATGCGTTTGGCCCGGTCGTCGGGTTGTCGCGGCAAGACGCCGCGCCCTGGCCGGGCAGTCCTCAAGGATGGCGCCGACTGGCGCCACCTTAGTGGAGGGCGACTTTGGAACAATGATACGACTTCCGGAAAAAAACATCGCTATGTGTCGGGCGCCAGTTGTGACCCAGGCTCGGGTTGTTTCCGTGCGGTGGTGTCAGAGCGGCGTTTTTGAGGAGACCACTTGGCGGCGACCGGCCGCGGAATTGCCTAACCGCTTCCAACAGATATACTTGCGGTATCGCCACCGTAGCTCAATTGGCAGAGCAGCGGTTTTGTAAACCGCAGGTTATGAGTTCGAGTCTCATCGGTGGCTTTTCAACCCACGGGGATCTTCTGGTGTCGCCACGCCAGTGTTGATGGTGAGGCGGCGTTACCGATTAACGCCCACGAGCAGGTACGCCTCACGTCCGTCTTCGTGCACGTCGTAGCGGTCTTTTCCGAATCCAAACCCGGCTTCGACCATCAGCCCTTCCCATGTAGCGAGCGGGAACAAGCCCAGCCGATGGTGGTCGCGCTCGACTTGAGGGGAGCCGCCCGCCTTGCGAATCAGCAGCCACATGATCGTGTCGTAAGTCGTATCGGTCGGGTCGGTGTCGTATGAGTACTCGAACATGGTTAGCTCCACATCGTTGATACGACGCGTGCTCGCGCTGGTGTCGGAGTCGCGGAAGGTCTCTCGATACCAATCCGGAGCCGTTACGAGCACGCCGCCGCTACGCAGGTGCGCGCGGGCGGTGGCGAATACGGCGCGCAGATCATCCTCGGTGAGCATGTAGCTGATGGCGTCGTGGATGAGAACGGCGTCGAACGTCTTTCCAAGGCGGATCGTTCGCATGTCTCCCACATGCAGCTCGACCTCGGGATTCAGTGAGCGCGCCTGCTCAATCATGTCGGCCGAGGCGTCCGCCGCGACAAACTCAAACTCCCGCGTCATATGCGACATGTTGTTACCGCCACCGACGCCAAGCTCAAGCGCGCGATGGCGCCCCGGCCCCAGGCGCGAGCGAACGGCGTTGATCCAGTGTTCCGCCTCTTGCGCGTAGTCCTCCGGCGCGCTGACGAGCGTCCAGTACTTCGCGAATTCCGTGTAGAGCCGGGGAAGGGGCGGGCTGTTGAGTGACTCGCTGACGGGGTCATGCGACATCTGGTTGCTCACGTACGGGGGCGAGGTGGCGATTGGCCGAATGCCAACAGCCTGATGAGCGTAGAATACGCGAACATCCAAAAAAAACGCGGCCGCGGTCCCCCCGGATCGCGGCCGCTCGCTTCGGATGTGGTTGGTGTCGGTCTTGGCGTAGGGAGCCCCGAAGCGTTTTGTTACCGACGACGTGTCGCGAACAGCGCCAGCACGCTCAGTAGCGCGGCCGAGGCCGGCTCCGGAACGGGCGTCGCGCCGAGGTAGAACAGGAAGTCATTCGTCGCCGGGCGGCCGGCGTCAGATGAGCGCTCCAGCCAGCCGGCGGCGCCCAGAACGTCCCACTCGCTGCCCGAGAAGGCGGCGTTGGTCAGGCGGTGACGCGGCGTGATGTAGAACGAGCCGGCGTCCGGGGCGGCATCGCTGCCGGGATACTCATCCCAGCTCAGCGGGCCGTTGAACACCGCGTCGCCCGGATTGAACTGCGGCGACAGCGTCGTGTCCTGCAGCGCGAACGTCAGGCGATCGTTTTCCGGGGTGGCCGCGCGGAGATCATCGAACATCCCGGCATACGGAACGCCGTTCGTGTTCCAGCCGCCGCTGGCGCCGATGACGCGGAATTCCGCGACAAGCGAGTAGAGCTGATCTTCGGCGTCGTAGCCGGAACTACCCGCGTAGCCGATCGTGCCGCCGTTGGAGCTCTGCAAGTGCGCGACGTCGCCTTCGAGGCGCGCCATCACGGTTGAGTTATCGGGGCTCGGTGGGTTGTAGAACGTCATCGTGACGTTCACGAAGTGAAACGTGTTGACGCGCCCGTTGTAATCCAGGCGAAGCCCGTAGTCGCGATTGTCTTCGGCCAGCGGATTGGCGCTGGCATCGCCGTTCGGATGGCTGAACGCGGGAAACGTGACCGGGAACGAGACCGGACCGGCGACGGCCGAGGCCATGCCGGCAATGGCGAACGACAAGGCGACCCCGCCCTGCAAAAGGCGCTTCATTGGCTGCTCCATTTCACCCTGTGAGTGATGCAACCGGCAGGACCCCCCCTGCGGTTCACTGGATACTAGGCTTGGCCCGGTTCGGGCTTCAATGCGAAATGCGCGCGGGAAACACGGATTGCGCGCTGCGAGATCGGGTGGAACTTGTTCTCGGAACGACGGCTCAGGAAGCGGCTAACATGATCGGGCGTCGCACGCGCAGGTCGCCTTGTTACGGCGCGACTTGCGCCCGGTCGCGTGGCCGGCGTCCGAGAAAACACGAGTCGTCACGCGGAGAATTCCAATGCTGTACGACATCACGCCGCCGATCACGCCGGACTTGAAAGTCTGGCCCGGGGACACGCCGCCGAGTCGCGAAGTGCTGCTGGATATGGGCGCCGGCGCGAACATCACGCTATCGACGTTTCGGGCAAGCGTGCATGTTGGCGCGCATACGGACGCGCCGAGCCATTACGGCGCGACCGCGCCGACAATCGAACAGCGCGACTTGTCGTACTACCTCGGACCATGCCAGGTGATTCACGTGCGCGACTGCCCGCGCGGCGCGCGTGTCAGCGCGGACATGCTGGCGGAGTCGATCACGCGCGAACGCGTGCTGATCGCGACCGGCACATATCCCGATCCGACCGACTTCAACGCCGACTTCGCCGGCCTTGAGCCGTCACTCGTCGACATGCTGCATCGGCGCGGCGTTCGACTCATCGGCGTCGATACTCCGAGCGTGGACTTGTTTGAGTCCAAAGACCTGCCCGCGCATCAGCGCTTTCTGAAGAACGACATGGCGATCCTCGAAGGCCTGGTGTTGCGGGATGTGCCGGCGGGGGATTACGAGCTGATCGCGTTGCCGTTACCACTGGGCGGGTTTGACGCCAGCCCCGTGCGGGCGGTGCTGCGCACGCTACACTAGCGGTATGCCGCGCGACGCCAAATCCATCGCGATGAGGATCAGCCTTGGCGTCAGCTTCCTGATGCTGACGGGCAAAGCGACGGCTTGGTACCTCACCCACAGTGTCGCGATCCTGTCGGACTTTGCCGAGTCGCTCGTACACGGCGTCGCGACCGGACTGGCCGCGTTCGCGCTGTGGTATGCGGCGCGACCCGCCGACGCGGCTCATCCATACGGGCACGGCCGCATCGCGTATTTCTCCGCCGGCTTTGAAGGCGCCCTCGTGTTCTCGGCGTCGGTGTCGATTATCGTTGCCGGCGTGCATGGGCTGATCGAAGCGCCGGCTTTGCGAAACCTGGGCGTCGGCCTGGCGATCTCGGGCGGATTGGCGGCGATCAACCTTGTGCTGGGCATCGCGCTCGTGCGAATCGGCCGCGCTCACAATACGCTGATACTCGTCGCGAACGGCCAGCATGTGCTCTCGGACATGTGGACAACCGTCGCGTCGATACTCGGCGTGGCACTAGTCTTGCTGACCGGCGTGTGGTGGATCGACCCGACCGTCGCCATCGGCATCGGTCTTTACATCATGTATACGGGCGTTTCGCTGCTGCGCGAATCGTACGCCGGGCTGATGGACGAGGTCAGCCCTGCCGTCGTCAACAAACTCATCGAAGGGCTGTCGAAGGCGGTCGATGACGGCATCATCCGCGAGTTCCATCAACTCCGTTGCCGCAATGTGAATGAAGAAGTGTGGATCGATGTCCATCTACTGGCGCCGGGCGATCTGTCGCTGGTCGATGCCCATCGCCGGGCGACGCTGGTGGAGGAGCGACTGCGCGGCATGTTCGACCATCGGCTGCGGATTACGTCGCACATTGAACCATCCGACCACGAACTCGCCCACCCCGGCGGTCATCGCAGCAACGATCCGCTCGCCGACGTTCGGGGATCTCTTGAGCAGACGACATGAGAGTGAAGTTTGAACGCCGGGCCGTTTCGTCCCGCCTGGCGCTGATGTCTCTAGCGCCGGCAGTGCTGTTGCTTGCCGGCGCCCTCGCTTGCGCTCGAAACGCCCGAAACGACATCAAGCCGCATGAGTCCACCGCAGCGCCCGCTCATCAACCCCTTTACAACGTATTCGACGTCGCGCCCGGGCTGATCAGCGGCTCGGCGCCGGAGGGGGACGCCGGTTTCGAGGAGCTCGCGCGGCGCGGCGTGCGAACGGTCGTGTCGGTCGATGGCGCGCCGCCGGACGTGGCGGCCGCGCACCGGCACGGGCTGCGTTATGTCCACCTGCCGGTCGGCTATCACGGCATCGATCGCGAGCGCCAGCTTGAGATCGCCCGCGCTGTGCGCGATTTGCCCGGCCCGGTATATGTGCACTGCCATCACGGCAAGCATCGTGGACCGGCGGCGGCGGCTTCGGCGGCGGTCTTGCTCGACGAGTTGACCGTCCCGCAGGCGATCGCTTTGTTGAAGAAAGCCGGAACGAGCGACCACTACGCCGGCTTGTACGAATGCGTCGAGGCGGCGAGGCCTGCGTCGGACGCCGATCTGAATGCGACGCCGGACGACTTTCCGGAACGCGCGCCGGTCCCCGGGCTTGTCCGGGTTATGGCAGACCTCGATGAAACAATGGATCACTTGGGGAAAATCCGCGACGCGGGTTGGGCCACGCCCGCTGATCACCCCGATCTGGCTCCGCTCGCTGAGGCGGGACGTTTGGAGAACCTGCTTCGAGCGCTGAGGTACTCCCCCGAGATCGCGGCGCGGCCACGCGAGTTTCAGGCGATGTTGCGTACTAGTTGGGATGCGGCGCGGGTGTTCGAGGATGCGCTGACGGTTTCGCCGCCGTCCAGCCTGCTGGCCGACCGCCTGAACGCCATCAATGACTCGTGTAAGGCCTGTCACGCGCAATACCGAGATAATCGCTAGGCGCTTTTCGGCGATTTCGGCTTCCGCTTCATCGGCACTATGATCCGTCGCGATGATGATGGTCACGATTCTGATTCTGTCGCTCGTGCTATGGCTGCCGCAGCCGTTCTATGTGGCCGTTCGCGATCCCGGCGCGGTGATGGCGGCTGTCGCGATCGCGACACTGCTGCCGCCGGCGTGGGCGGCGCTGATGGTGCGCAGCGCGGTCAAAGCGATTGACGAAAATCCGGAGCATCCCGTTGTCGGTCAGTATCGACTCGCCACCGCCGCGTTCACGACGCAGTGGCTGACGGCCGGGCTGTTCGCCGCGCTGCTCTTCTTCGTGCCATGGTTGCCAATGCTGGAACGACTCAAGCCGATCGGGGCCTGGCCGGCGGTTCCGGGGCTGCTGGGCATGGCGCCGTTCATTCTGTGTTTGCTGTTGATCTGGACGGTCAGCTACCCCGGCGAGCGGGCGTTGCGCGGCATTATTCTCGAAGAGTCGTTCGTGCGGCGGACGCCCGCGCGGCCGGTTTGGGGGCTCGGCGAGTATCTCGCGTTTCAATTCCGCCATCAGGTGCTGTTCATCCTGATTCCGCTGGCGGTCATTCTGCTTGCGCGCGATGTCGTTTACGGTTACCGGCGTGAACTGCTCGACCTGACGCGATTAGATTTCGCGCCGGACCTGATCGTCGGCGCTGTCGCGATCGGCGTAGCGGTCTTTGCGCCGTGGATTCTGCGGTACGTGTGGATCACAAAGCCCCTGCCCGAAGGTCCGTTGCGCGATCGCCTGAATCTGCTTTGCGAGAAGATGCGGCTGCGCTGTCGCGAGATTCTGGTGTGGAACACGCGCGGCATGGTCATCAACGCGGCGGTGATGGGCGTTATCGCGCCGCTGCGCTATGTCATGATCACCGACGGCATGCTCGAGCAAATGGACGATCGCAAGATCGAAGCCGTTTTCGGCCACGAGGCCGGTCACGTCAAGCGCAGCCACATCATCTACTTCCTCTTGTTCGCCGCAATCAGCGGATGCCTCTACACATGCACGATGATCGTCGCCAGACGGTATGGCCAGGAAGTGACGAACACAGCGCACATGGCGCTGACCGTCGTGCTCGGCGTGCAGTGGGGCGTGCTTTTCGGCTGGGTCTCGCGCCGGTTTGAACGACAGGCGGATCTGTTCGGCGTTCGGGCCCTCGCGCTCGCCGGCGTGCCATGCACCCAACCCTGCAAGCTGCACGACGCGCAGGGCGCGCCGGATGGGCGTCCGCCGGTCGTGGATTTGAACATGGCGGATGTGGACAAAGACGCGCTTTGCGCAACCGCCGCCAACGTCTTTTCCGAAACGCTGCTCGATGTCGGCCGATTGAACGGCATTACGGCGGATCACTTCAGTCTGCGACACGGCACCCTCGGCGGGCGGTCGCGTTTCGTCTACCAGATGGCGCACGATCCGCCCGCGACGCGCGCATTCGAACGCCGCGTCAGCCGCGTCAAGCTCGTGATCCTGATCCTGACTCTGGTCAGCGCGCTCGCGATGACGGCCGCGATGGCGCAGGAGTACATCAAGGGCGGCGAACACCCGAAGCGCGGCCGGCGAACGGCTGTCATGGCGGAGTCGCGTGATTCGGCGGTGCGGTCGGCTGAGGTTCGCGGCGTGATCCGACCGGCTGGCGTCTAATTCGAACTCATCTGGCCGGCCCATTGTCGTCGGCGGTTTCGCACGACCGCGGCCAGCGTCTTTAGGTGGTCGATCAGCCGCCGCGCGCGGGCGGCGACTTCGCCTTCTTCGAGCAGGACTTGTGCGACCGGTGGCGCGAACGGCATGCGGCTGGCGATACAGTCGGTTAGCGCAGCCAAGGGTAGTTCACCGTCACAGAGCCGTCGTAGTTGTTCCACCCTGCGCGGTTCCTGCATGGCGCTGGTAACGGCGTCCCGCAATTCTATTCGCAAACGGCGCAGGGTTGATTCCGACGTATTCGCGCGGTCGCCTACAGCCTCAACCCGCGCGAAGCGATACGGTCGCCCCGGCAGTTCCTCGATGATCATCGCCCGCGCCACGCCGCGCAGCACAAGCGCGTAGCGACCGTCTGATAGTTGGTTGCACATCGTGATCCGACCGACGCCGATCGTGGGATGAATCGGCGCGTGCAGCGTGTGATACAGATTGTCATACCCGGGTCTGAGCAGCGCGATCGCAATAAAGCGCTCGCCGGCCATGGCGTCCGCCGTCATCGCGCGGTACCGCGGCTCAAATATGTGCAGGGGCATCTCGGCGCGAGGGAACAACACCGCCTTGAGCGGGAACACCGGCGTCAATTCGGGAATGTCTGGGCCGCTGCTCACGACCGCCATCCTCCTCGGGGCTCGCGGGGTTGCTTATCCGAGTATAGGCGCCGATCCGGCGTTTCGCCGCCGGCTATTGCCGAAAGGCCCGTCACATTTTATCGGCGGCGCCGGCAAAGCGCAACATCTGCCGGCTCGCGCGCAGCGGCCGGCCGATCACGCGCGTCAGGTGATAGTCGAGAATCTCCAGCCACGCCGCCGGGGCTTCACCGACGCGACCGCCGCGGGCGACGGCCTCCGGGGCGGGGCGGCTCTCCGGCGTTTCAGCTGCGCACGCTACGCACAACAAGCCGCCGCGTGATGAACTGAAGCGCGCGTTCGCGATCGCTGTGCGCGGTTTACCGCAAACGACGCAGGCGCGCATCGTCGGCATGAAGCCGACTTCGCGCAGCAACTCCGAGACAAAGCGGACCAACTCGATCGTGACACCATCCGGCGTCAAGGGTTCGCCGGCGATGTCGAGCGTCTGAAGCAGCGCGGCGAGGGCGTCGAACAGTGCCGGATGTGGATCATGCTCAGTTGTCGTCGCGAGCGTGGCTTCGGTCGCATATGTGGCGGCATAAACGCGCGCCAAGTCGCTGCGAATGCGCGGATAAGCGGACTGCTGCTTCCATTCCGCCAATGTTCCGAGACCGGCGTCGGGGCGGGCGAGCTTGAAGCGTGTTTCGCCGAGTTCGAGCAGATCGAGCCCGGGCATGAAGCGGTCCTTGGTCGTCCGCCGTGTGCCCTTCGCGAGCAGGCGGGCGACGCCATGGCCGCGCGTGAGCAGCGTGACGATCTGCGACGTTTCCGAGTAGTCGGACAGCCGCAACACGATCCCCACATCAATAACAAAAGACATTGGTTTGCCCGGCGAGACGCGTTGCGTTTGTCTTGCTGCATAGACGCGGGTCGACCGTAAGATAGTCGCGCTCTCGCCGGTTGTCGCCCGGCGGCGGGCGGCGATACCGAGATGTATGCGTTGCCGCTTGCCTGCCGGGTGGCCGACTGCTGGGCGGACGCCGCGGTGCTGTCTGCCCGTCGACTCGGCGGGAACATGGGGCGGCGCCGGAATCGCTGGCAGCCTGTGCGGGCCGAACTGCCAGGGTGGCGGGCGGTGGTCAGCAACGGGGCTGAGCGGGGCGGTGGGGAGGTCGTACGTAAGTCGCTGATTGTAAGTAGGTTGCGTTTCAGGGCATCATGGGGCGCAAGAATTGGCGCGCGAATTGCATGCCTTCCTTCCGCGATGGGTATGCGCCGGGACTCTCCGGCCTTTGGCCGTCGCTTGTAGGCAAATTTCAACCAGTGCACTGGTTCAGAGTTCGCGGACATAAGACCGCAGGAGAGATTTGGATGGCAGCCAAGCAGATCGCATTCGACATGGAGGCCCGTGAGGCCATCAAGCGTGGTGTTTCGCAACTCGCCAAGGCCGTCAAGGTCACACTCGGCCCCCGCGGCCGCAAT
>JAGQOO010000047.1 GCA_020427345.1 Phycisphaerales bacterium
CTCGCAAGGCTGCGGGCGGCGCAGTCGGCGGCTTGCGCCGGCGTGATCAGCGTCTATTCTGAATGCGCGTTCACGCTGGCCGGCCGCGGCTCGTTCCGCGGAGACTACACAACCCATCCGACTATCGGGCGGCGCGGTCGATTAGAGGAGATCGACGAAGCGCGGTTGGAGATGATCGTTCCTGCCGCCCGTGTCCCGGATGTGGCCCGGGCTTTGTACGCCGCCCACAGCTACGAAGAACCGGCGTTCGATCTGTACCCGGTTGTTGCGATGCCGCAGCGCGGGGCGGCCGGAATGGGCCGGGTCGGGGTTCTGCGAAAGGCCGCAACGGGAACGGCGCTCGTCCAAATGTTAGGCAAGGTAGTTGATCTAGGCGGCGCGCAGGTTGTCGGCGAGTTGCGCGGCAAGTTCGAACGCGTGGTCGCCGCCGCGGGGTCGTTCGGCGTGGATAAGTTCTGTGACACCTCGGCACTGTACGTTACCGGCGAGTTCAAACATCACGACGCGTTGGCCCTCCTGCGGCGGGGCGTAACGGCTGTTCACCTCGGACATTACGCGAGCGAGCGGCCGACGCTGCAGCTGATTCAAAAACGGCTCGCGGACGACGTGCCAAACGCGGAAGTGCGGATCGCGCGGGCAGACCGGGCGCCGCTCCGCGCGATACAATCGACGAACGACGCGGTTATCCGTCGCGGATGAGGCGCCAAGGAAGCGCGGGAGACCCGGATGGCGAGAGTAGGTGTGGTGATCGGGCTGGTCGGACTGCTGGCAGCGCCGATCTTGCGAGCTGACGATCCGCCCGTCGCGCTGGTAGGCGGCGAGCCGATTTCGCAGAAGGAGTTGTTTGATCTGCTGGTCAAAGCCCACGGCGTTGACTCACTGGCGCAGCTGGTCCTGCTCGAAGTCGCCAAAGCGGAGGCCGCGCGAAAGGCTGTGCGCGTAACGCAGGCGGACATCGAGCGAGAGTACCAGACGTCGCTCGACAAGATCGTCCGCGATACCGGTATGACCGTCGCCGACGCGACGCCGGAGAACAAGCGCAAGGCGCTCAACACAATTCTTGAGCAGAAGCGGATTTCGTTTTCGGAATTCATGGTCAGCATGGAGCGGAACGCGTATCTGCGGAAGATCGTCGAGAGCGAACAAGCGCCGGTGGAGGATTCCGTGTTGCGCGAGGTGTTTGCACGGCGATTCGGCGAGCGGGCGCATGTCCGACATATTCAGCTCAACGCCGGTGACCAGAGCGCAATCAACAACGTCAAGTCGTGGCTGGATCGCAATGACAGCTTTGAGGACATCGCGCGTCGGTTCAGTGTTAACGAGGACTCTGCGCGGCGCGGCGGCGAACTGAGCCCGTTTACCTACGACAGCGAGGAATATCCGGCGGCGTTTCGCGAGGCGGCGTTCGCGCTGAAGCCGGGGGATATCTCAAATCCCGTTCGTATCGGCGAGATGGTGCACATCCTGCAGCTGATCGAGCGAATTCCGCCGGAGGCCACGCGTTTCGAGGACGTGCGTGATCGTGTCGAAAAGGAAGCGCGGGCCCAGGTCGTGCAGCAGAAAATGAACGAATTGCTCGTGCAGTTGTTCAAGGGCACGGACGTAAAGGTGCTGATCCCCGAACTGAGGGAGCAGTATGACGAATACCGCCTGCGGGCGACGGCGAGTCTGAACTGACGACGCCCGAGCCGCCGCGGCGAAAGTGTTAGGAATACCCAAGGGAATCAACCAGGAGAATTGGACAATGGCGTATCAACTACCCCCGCTACCGTATGCGACAAACGCGTTGGAGCCGCACATCGACGCGAAGACCATGGAGATTCATCACGGCAAGCATCACAACGCGTACGTGACGAACCTGAACAAGGCGCTCGAGGGTCATGCGGATCTCGCCGCAAAGCCGATCGAGCGCCTGCTGCGCGAAATCGAGCAGGTTCCGGAGAAGATCCGCCAGGCCGTGATCAACAACGGCGGCGGACACGCCAATCACTCGCTGTTCTGGCAGACCATGGGCCCTAACAAGGGCGGCAAGCCGTCGGGCAAGATCGCCGACGCGATCAACAGCGCATTCGGCGGTTTTGACGACTTCAAGACTGCTTTCAGCAACAATGCCGCTACGCGTTTTGGCAGCGGCTGGTCGTGGCTGGTTCTTGGCGACGGCAAGCTGCAGGCCTATTCGACGCCGAACCAGGATTCGCCTTTCATGAAGGGCCACACGCCGCTGCTTGGCCTCGATGTGTGGGAGCATGCGTACTATCTCAACTATCAGAACCGCCGGCCGGACTACGTCAGCGCGTGGTGGAATGTTGTCGATTGGGCCAAGGTGGAGGAGTTGTTCAACAAGGCGGGATAGAACGGCGGTTTGATTTGGAGCGTGGCAATGTCGCTGCCGTTTGTTAAGATGCACGGACTCGGCAACGACTACGTGTATGTCGTCACTGACAACGATGCGCTGCTCGATACTGCGCCACGGCTAGCGCAGCGCATCAGTGATCGTCATCGCGGCGTCGGCTCAGACGGTCTCATTTTGATCTTGCCCGCGACGCGACCGGACGCCGATGCGCGGATGGTCATGTACAACGCTGACGGTTCGCGGGCCCAGATGTGCGGCAATGGCGTGCGATGCGTCGGCAAACTCGTCTGGGATGACGATATCGCGCGGCGCAACCCGCTGCGGATCGAGACCGACGCCGGCGTGTTATCGCTGGATCTGCGCCTAGGCTCCGAGAATCGCGTCGAGGCCGTTCGCGTGGATATGGGGCCGGCCATTTTCGAGGCCGACCGCATACCCATTGATGCCAATCGATTGAAGAACACGGCGCCTGGCGGGCCGCTGATTCGTGTCGGACTCGTCGGCGGTCCCGCGGATGACCTCGCATTTACGTGCCTGTCGATGGGCAATCCGCATGCCGTCTGTTTTGTTGATGATCTGCAGTCGGTCCCATTGACTGACTGGGGCCCATGGATCGAGAGACACGCGGCGTTTCCCGCTCGCGTAAACATCCACTTCGCGCGCGTGGACTCCCCGGCGCGGATTGAAATGATGACCTGGGAGCGCGGCAGCGGCGTCACGCAAGCCTGCGGAACCGGCGCGTGCGCGGTTGCGGTGGCGGGCGTGCTGGAAGATCGCACGGAGCGCGCTGTCACGACCGTTCTGCCAGGCGGTGAACTCAAAATCGAATGGGATCGCGACGAAAACCGCGTGTACATGACCGGACCCGCCACTGAAGTGTTTCGCGGCGTCTGGCCCGAAGGCGCCTAGCGACCATCGAATTTATTCAACATTTCGCGCAGCTCCTGCCCGCGCCCGGCTAAACTGACCTCTCACTTATGGCGCGCGAAGCGCCAGCATCCGTGGGGAGGAGAATGCCATGCGCAGCCGTTCTGCCACTGTCAGAAAAGTGTTTGTCATTACGTCGCTGCTGTTCGCCTGCTCGGTCACGAATGCCCAGCTCACTGTCGTTTCAACTTCGCCGGGAATGAACGCAAGCAACGTTGACTGGTACGCGCCGATTTCTGTCACGTTCGACCGGGCAGTGAATCGGTCCACGGTTACCAGCCGCACGTTCTGGGCGTTCGGCCGATACAGTGGAACCGCCGTCGGCGTGATCAGCTTTTCCAACGGCGATCAGACGGTGACGCTTACGCCGGACCGACGTTTTCAGGCCGGCGAGGTCGTAACGGTATTCCTCGCCAACTCGCTCGCCGCCGCGGACACGTCCAACCTCCGTTCCGCGGGCTACTCGTGGCAGTTCCTGACGCGCGTGCGGTGCGGCGGCCTGAACCTGTCACAGATCGACTCGTTCACAAACCGCGTCGCGAATGTTCAGACGCGCATCTACGGCGGCATTACGACGGACTTCAACGGCGACGGCGCGATCGACATCGCCACAATCAACGAAGTCAGCGCGGATATGCGCATGTTCCTGAACCGCAATGATGGAACCGGTCTGATGCAGCCGATGTTGTCGCCGCCGCTGGCGCTGCAGGATGAGGTCAGCCCGAACGAAACGGGTGATTTCAATCGCGATGGCCACGCGGACTTCGCGGTCGCGAGCAGCAACACCAACAACGCCTGTTTTGCGCTGGGTAACGGGGACGGGACGTTCGCGCCCGCTCAGTTCCTGGCCACCAGCTCCCGGCCGCACGGCGTCGCCATTACCGATGCGGACGGCGACGGCGATGTGGACGTGCTCACCGCGAACTCGGTTGGCAGTGACATTTCGCTCTTCATTAACGACGGCAACGGTGTGTTCAGTTCGGGCGGCGCGTTCGAGGGCGGTTGCGACGGCGAATATGGCCTGATCGCCGCCGACATGACACAGGACGGGATTCTGGACGTTGTCGTCGGCTGCCAGTTCGGCGAGCAGGCTGTCGTGATGCGCGGCAATGGCGACGGCACTTTCACGCCGATGACGCCGCAGTCGATCGGCGGCGAGTGCTGGGTGATCAACGCGGCGGACGTCAATGGGGACGGCTTCCTAGACATCATCAGCGGCAACAGCTTCAACGCGAATGGCGCGATCCTGATGGGCGACGGCGCGGGCGGACTCGCGGCCCCCGTGACCTATCCGGCCCCCGGGCACACGCCATCGACCGATGTCGGCGACCTCGACGGCGACGGTGATCTTGATTGGGTGTTGTCGTCATTCGGCGGTGGCGCGTGGCGGATTTACCGCAATCTCGGCAATGGAACGTTCCAGTTCGTGCAGGACATTCCTGCGCCGAGCAACCCATCCTGCTCAGCGCTCGCCGATCTCGATAACGACGGCGATCTGGACATCGTGCTGTTCGATGAGATCGCCGATGTCGTGATTTTGTACGAAAACACCGTCGATCCGCCGCTCGGGGATATCGACCTGGATGGCGACGTCGATCTGAGCGATCTCGCCGGACTGCTGGCGGCTTTCGGCACGTGCGACGGTGACGCCGGGTTCAATCCTGGGGCCGACCTGGATGACAGCGGCTGCATCGACCTCGGCGATCTTGCGGGATTGCTGTCGGAGTTCGGGACGACCTGCGGGCCGCTGTAGGTTTGGCAATTCAAACCGGTTTGTCGGGGCTCCAGCCCGCCCCGATACAACCAGCGCGCCGCGCATGAAGCGATGCCGTAGCGGCTTGCGACGCCGCGCGACTCGCCGGTAGAATCCGGTCGACAAGTGCGGGTGTAGCTCAATTGGTAGAGCATCAGCCTTCCAAGCTGAATGTTGCGGGTTCGAGTCCCGTCGCCCGCTGTTTCGAATCGGCTCTTGTCGAGTGGCGGCCCAACGAAGGGTTGCGCCATTAGACTCCCATCAGCGCTACCTCCGGTGCGTTCCGAGTAACGCCGGCTTCCCCCGGCCGCTGCCACTGAACGCAATGCCAACCCAATAACAAAGAAGGGCGCCCGCGCGAGTCGCGCGGACGCCCGTTCTGTGAACAGGAATCGACGGACGTTACGGCAGCGGAGCCGGGGCCATCGCCGCGTACTCAAGCGCGGTGATCAGCGCGTCGCGGACGAAGTCCGGATTGTGCACGCCGTTGCCGCCGCCGGACGCGACGTAGTAGTAGATATAGCGGGCCTTCTTAATCTCATCCGGAATCTTGGCCTGCTCATCCGAATCCGGGCCGCCTTCGCTGGTGTATTCCCAGTACAGCTCGTCCTTGCCGTTGTCGGTCGCCCACATCGTCATGGCGTCCTTCAGGGTTTCGGAGCGGAGATCAAACTCGATCTCCAGGCCCTCGAACTTGGCCTCGGCCGCTTCAGCCGAACCGTGGCATTCGGCGCAACCCTCGAAGTTGACCTCGAACGTGTGACCCGAAACCGCCGGGGCGACACCCTCGACCAGCGGCGCGCGAACGACATGGCAGCTTGAGCACTGTTCGGACGTGTTCAGGTGAACCGAAACGCGCGGCGTGACGATCGGATCCGGCTGATCATCCGGCACCGGCAGTTCGCCGAAGAACACGTTGACCTGGTCGCTCGGATGCGGCTCGCGCGACGTGTCGGTCCAGACGCGATCGCGCGAATGGTGGCACTGGCCGCAGAGGTTGAAGCGGTCGGGGTTGATCGCGTCGGACAGCTTCACACTCGGCGTGGTGTACTTGATTTGCGCGAAGCGGAGCTGATAGTCGCGGCCATCCTCGGGATCCGCCGCGTTGCCGGTCCTGGCGTGCGGGTTGTGGCAGATCGCGCAGGTGATGGCGTTCATCTCGTTCGGATCAACGCCTTCGAGGAAGTCGTTCTGAATGTCCTCGCCCTTGATGATGGCGTAGTAGAAGTAGTCGCCCGAGTGGCACGGACCGCACGACGTCAGCGATTGGCCAGCGGCGAAGCGCGGCGCGACGTGAGGCTCGACCTTGGCATGGAGGGAGTCGCTCCAGTCCTCGAAATTCGGATGATGCTCGCCGGTGTGGCATTGGCCGCATACGTCAGCCGACAGGTTGATCTTCGGGCGGAGCGATTCATCGTTGACGTTGTTGGCGTGCTCCGCGGCGGCGCCGTGGCAGGCCTCGCATCCGACGCCGGCGAGGGCGTCGGTCGTGGCGCGATCGACATAGCCGCCTGATTCACCGAAGCCGACCGTATGGCACGGGAGGCAGTTCGAGTTTGTGCCCTGGCCGATGGCCTCAAGCGTCTCAAGCGCCGTGCCGTGGAGCGTCTTGGTCCAGTCGGTGTGCACGTTCTGGTGGCACTGAGCGCAGCGCTCGGAGCCGGCGTACTTGCCGGTGAGGCCGCTGTTGCCCTTTACCACGGGCATGTTGGGTTCGGGTTGATTGGGTTCTGGCTGATTCGGCTCACCCATTGGTTGCGGACACCCCGCAATCATCAGCATCACTGATGAAACGAGCGCGACGCGCGCCATTACGACCAGCCTGCCTGCTGACATCTGACACCTCGATCCTATTCACTGTCGACGTGACCCGACCTGTCTCAGCCATGCCGAACTCGATCATCCGGAAGAGAGCTGAGCGGTCCTCCTTATGCGCGGCATTATGACGCCGGATGCCATGTGCCTACAAGGGGTTGAGAGGCATGAAATCGAGTGCTGTAATGTTTGAATAAGTTGAAAACTCGCGCGCCGCCAATTGGCGCGCGCGCCGCGCGCACTATTGCGGCGACGCCAGCCGCGCTTCGAGCTCCGCCAGATCGCGCCGCGCCGCGTCGAGCAACTGAACGGCGAAGTGTTTGTTGTGCATTCCGCCGGCGATTTCAACAAAGCGGATGTTCTTGCGCGCGACCTCGAGCATGTCACGATCTGCGCTCGTAAGCGCATCGGGCTCGGTGGCCAGGCGCTCTTCCAGGCGCGCCAGCATCCCCTTCGCCTCGCGCATCGCCGCGGCGATCTCGTCCTGCTGCTGTTCAAACAACCGCGCGTAGTCCTGACTGTGGCAGGCTACACACGACTGCTCCGACGCCTTCACAACGGATTCACCCTTGTCATCGGCGGCCGATTGCACATGGCAGGCCCGGCAATTCAGCCGTGAACCGAGCATGGCGTTGGGCGTTTGCCCGGTCACACCGGCTCCGCCCACGCCGCTCAGCATCTGCACCTGCTCGGTGTGGTGGCCGGGGTGGCAGTGCTGGCAATCATTCAGGACGGGCTCGAGGAAGCCGGTGGTGGTCACGCGCATCGGGTCAAGCAGGGCGTGCGAGACGGATTGGTGACAATCGTCGCACCGGGCCCGCTGATGGGCGACATGCTCCTCGTGGTACTTCTCGACGGTCTCGGTTGTCCGTGTCTCAAAGCCCCCAAGGAAGCGGTCACTGTCGTGGCAGTGCTGGCATTCGCGGATCGAGACCGTCGACGCGCCGCGAATGACGTCGAGATGACAGCTGGAACAATCGACCTTACGCGCGACCAGATCACGGTGGTCCATCAGAACCGACGCGCCCTCGTTTGCGCCTTCGCCCCCGTGAACAAAAACCGTCCGCGTCGGTGGCTCATGGCATTTCAGGCATTCGCCGGCGCCTTCGTTGAAGCCCTCATTCGTAAAGTGGCAGGTAAAGCAATTCTGCACGTGGACGGCGATGTGGTTTTCGCCGCTCGGGTCGTAGTTGTGGCACGTCGCGCACGACACACCGTCGAGCTGTTTGAGTCGCGTGTGACGATGCTCGAGTTGGAGCAACTGGTGGGCGTCGTCGCAAACCTCGGCCGAAAGGTCGAGTTCTTTGAGGGCAAAGTCGAGCGTGGCGGTTCTCTGATGAGCGGGCGCCACCGAGCGGGTCAGGTCGATCACGCGGTCAAAGTCGGCGCCGGGGATGGCGTTGCGCAGCCGGGCGGTGACCGTCTCAAGCTCCTTCTGCACGCCGGTCAGTTTGTCGTCAATATGCAGGTGTTTTTCGTGATAGAAACTGACCGTCGGCGCGCGTTCAATCTCCGTCTCATGGCCCTCGATGATGCGTTTTTCAATGTGCAGTTGACCGACCGGGAGCTTCTTCGCCATAAACCGCTCGTCGCCGTGACAAGGCGACGTCAGGCAGCTTTCGTCCGCAACATGCGCCCGCGGGCGCCCCGCGCCATAACGCCCGCTGAAATAGCTCGCGACCTGCGACAGTCCCTTGAACTTCGCCCGAAACGTCAATCGCTCGCCGGGAGCGTAGTGGCAGTCGATGCAGCGCGCGCCGATTTTTGCGCCGTGCAAGTCATGCGACCACGACTCGTAGTACGGATCCATCACGTGGCAACTGCCACAAAACTGCGGGCGGCCCGTGTAGTATTCCGCCGCCCCGAGGCTCGCCGCGCCCACGATCAGCATCGCCAGCACGGTCACGCCCGCCACTCGGAAGAATCGTACCGCGCGCGAACGCGGCGGTTTTGATTTGGGGGAGGAGGCGGTTGTGTTGGACGCCTGATCAGCGGATGATTCGGACATGAGCCTGACCTTTCATTTGGGGCAATCGCGGTACACTACGGGGCGCCCGTTTCGGTCGCAAGCGAGGGGAAAAGCGAGTTGAATTCCGACATCGCGCGCCTTTGCGCTGCATGGGTTACGGTGGTTGCGCTCGTCAGCGCGGCGGCAGCGTCCCCGCCGTTTGTCGGCGCAATTGAGAACACCTATGCACTATCGGGTGATCGCCCGCTGCGAATGCCGTCTGACGTGGCTGCGCTGCCGGGCCGCGTCATCGTCGCCGACGGCATGCACGATCGTTTACTGATTTTTGAAACAAATGGAAACCCAATCGTCGAGTGGACCGCGATCGACGGGATCGGGCTGCGTCATCCCGCCGGGCTGTGTGCCGATGGCGAGGATCGCATCTGGATCGCCGACGCCGGGAATGATCGTCTCGTGTGCGTCAACGCCTCCGGCGAACGGGTCGAGAGTGTCACGCCGCCGCCGGGGCCGGACGGCTCGCCCGCGGAAGTCACCGACATTGCCTTTTCGCCGGATGGCGCGTGGCTGTGGTGCGCTGACAATCACGCCCATCGCCTCCTTCGGCTCGATCGGGGGAGTGGCGTCTGGTCCAGTTTCGGCCAACCCGGCTCGGCCCTCGGACAATTGCAGTACCCGTACATGCTGGCGGTCGCTCCCTCGGGCGACGTGTTTCTCTCCGATGTCGTCAACGCGCGCGTAGCCGCCTTCGATCCCGAGGGCGCCGCGCTGAACCCAATCGGGAGATACGGCGTCACGCCCGGCTGTGTGTTTCGTCCAAAGGGCGTTGCGGTGGATGAAGCCGGTAGGGTCTGGGTGTCGGATAGCGTGACGGGCGTGATTCAGGTGTTCCGGACCAATGGAGCGTATCTGGATGTCCTGCGCGATGAAGTCGGCGAGCCATTGCGGCTGCGTCAGCCGATGGGGCTGGCGTTCGATGGCCCCACCAAGCTGCTGGTGGCCGAGCTTGGCGGCAATCGCGCCGTTCGCCTATCGATCACCATGCCTGCGGACCGCGTGGCCGCGCAGGACGTGAAGGGTGGCCAGCCCGGGTTCGGCCAACAGGCCCAGGGCTGCACCATCTGCCACTTGGAGTGGTTGCCCGATTTCATCGATCCGCCCGGCGAACTCCTGATTCCGCCGCCGCCGGCGCGACCGGAAGACCCGTATGTCGCCCGTGCGGAAAACTGCCTGTCGTGTCACGACGGATCAGTAGTTGATTCGCGCCGGCGCGTCTGGGAAGACCACGGCCACGCCACCGGCATCACTCCGCCCGACTCGATGACCGTTCCCGCGAATCTCCCGCTGATCAACGGAGCCATCGCGTGTCGAACGTGCCACTCAGCGCATGTGTCCGGCCAGGCGACCGGCGACATCAAAACCGCCGTGTTTCTGCGCGTGCCGAACACCGCGAGCGAGCTGTGCATGAGTTGTCACACCGATAAGACCCGTGGAACGGCCTTCGGCACGCACCCGACCGGCGGCATGCCATGGCCCGTGCCGGAAGCGCTGATTGACGCCGGCGCGAAGGTCGGTCCAAACCCGCGCGAACTGACGTGCCAGGTGTGCCACACGCCGCACGGCTCGCAATACGATCACCTGCTCGTTCTCGGCGTTGGTTCAAACCAGTTGTGCCTGCAGTGCCATGACAAGATGCGCCCGGGAATGTTTAGACCAGGCGAACATCTGGAGCATCCGCTTGCCGCGAAGGTCAATGCCGAGCAGCGTGCGGCGATCGAAGAGATGGGCACGCGCATCGGCGACGACGATCAACTCGTGTGTCTATCGTGTCACAAACTGCATCACGGCAAGGGCGATCGCTACATGCTGGCCAAAGACCTGAGTGAAGGTCAGATGTGTCTGCAATGCCACTCGCAGCGCGTCTCCGTCGTCGGATCGTCGCATGACCTGCGCACATCGCGCCCGGAAGAGCGCAATCGACTCGGCATGACGGCGTCCAACGGCGGACCGTGCAGCTCGTGTCACCTGTTCCACCGTTACGCTCGTGTGCCCAAACCTACCGCCGACGACAAAACCGGCTTGTGCATGACCTGTCATGGCCCCGGCGAGTGCGCGGAGGCGAAATCGATCGGCACGGTCAATCACACCGCCGAAATCTGCACGATCTGTCACAATCCGCACAATCCGGCGCATCCGCCGTTTCTAAAGGACGAACCGCAGAACGTCTGCGTTACGTGCCATACCGGCTACGCGCCGATGGTGGGCGGCCCGCATGACGCGCACGCGTCGGCCTGGCGCAAAAGGCCTGATGCGCCAAAGGACGCCTGTCTCGGCTGTCACGAACCGCACGGCGACACGAAGACCGGCTTGTTCCGCCTGCCGCCGATTCCGTCTGATCAACTCGCGGACGCGCCGTGCGGCAAACTCTACGGCTCGATCGAAGATCAGGACGCCGTTTGCGTCGCCTGTCACTCCGATGCGGCGTTTGGAAGCGGCAGTCTGGCGGCGGCGCATCCGACCGTGATTCCCGTCGGGCGCACAGTGGCGTCAGACTTGCCGCTCGTCCCCGGCGCCGACAACGGGAGGCGGATCGGCTGCAAGACCTGCCACAATCCGCACGCTGCCGCGGGGCAGACGAGGCTGCTGCGCGGCGGCGCCCCTTCGGACGATTTGGGCTCGTACAGTTTGTGTCTACAGTGCCACAGCGAAATGGCGCTGGTTCGACTGATTCCGCATGGCCCAGCGGGCATGGAGGCCGCCGGGCTGGGTTCAGAAGCGTGCCTGCCGTGCCACCGCCCACACGGATCGCCCGAGACGCTGGAGGCGTCGCTGCTTTGGCCAAAGTCGCTGGAAGGGGCGCATCAGCCGAATACCGTGCGCGACGGGTTGCCGATGCGACATACCGACGACGCGTATTGCACGGGCTGTCATACGCCGAACGGACCGGCCGCGGCGCCGGCGATTGCGACGCACCCTGATCTCCCGATGGGCGGCGGATCGGTTGGCGGGCTCCCGCTGTACGACGATGGGGGGCGCCCTTCCGCGTTCGGGACGATCGGCTGTCGCACCTGCCATGTGCCGCACGGGCGCGCGAGCGACCTTGATCTCGCGATGAAAGCGGATGATCAGGAGCGGGCGCATATGCGCCTGCAACTGCGCCCATTCGCGGCCCCGAATGTCTGCACGTCATGTCATGGAGATGACGGCTTGCGACGCTATCTCTACTATCACGATCCCGAGCGGCGCGGCCCGACCACGGCCTCGACAAACTGACCGCTTCGACCTACGGCTGACTTGTATCTGTCGACGTCGGATAATCGAACGGTTCGCCGGTTGAGATGTGCTCGATCATGGAGTAGATCGCGGCCCCGCGCAGTGACGCCACCCGATCGGCGGGGTAGCCGAGCCTTTCAAAGTCGACCAACCCGTCGCCATTGTGACAGTCGCCGCACGTGCGCGGGATGTCGCGCCTTAACGGGTGAATCGCTGCCAGCGCCGCTGCGCGGTTCGGCGCGCCCTTTGCAAGCGGGGCGGCGAGATAGCGCTTAACACTCTCCGCTGTTCCCGGATGCGCGAGGATCGGGCCTCCGCCTTGCCCCCGCAGGGCGAGTTTGACGCCGTACGCGCCACGGAATGATCGGACAACGGCGTCCGTCGCGATATCGAGCATGCGCGAAAACTCCTCGCCACCCGGTCGCGTGGCGCGCAGGTGCTGTGCGACGCGTGTCAGCGTCGGATCGCCATCGGCGCCGATCGCGGCCTGGCGCAGCAGATCAGCGATGAGATCGCGCTCCGGCTTGCCGCATTTTCGGCGCGCCTCGGCCGTGCCGTTTCGGCTGAGCCAGTCATACGCGCGCAAGGCGGACGGGGGCTCCGAGGCGCGCCCGTCCGCGAGCGAATACCAGGTCAGGTCGAGCGGTTTGTCTTCCGACTTCATGTGGCAAACACCGCAGTGCATGCTGGTGGCGTGCATGTTGAGGAATGCGCGCGTCGATTTGTCTTCCGCATGCGGCAGCGGCGAGTGGCAACCGCTCTGCGTGCAATTGTTGAACGAATCCGGAGCGATCCACGCGTCGATGCGGTGATAGTGTGAAGGCGGCGTGCGCGACCCCTCGACGGCCTCCAGCCCGAGCCAGTCGCGCCGACTGCCGTGAAGCGTCTGCGCATCCATGCGACGCGGGATCGAGCGCACCTGCGGCGGCGCCTGCGAGGGTGTGATCAGCGCGCTGACGAGGTAGTCGATCGAGAGGTACGTCAGGTAGCTGACGACGACGATCAGGGCCAGCGAGTAGATGCGGCCGATGAAGCGCCCAATGCCGCGAAAGACACTGTGCTGAGATGGCGCCGCATCCGACATCGCGTCAGCGACTACGTCATCAGGCATTTGTCGCGCCCTCCGGCGGGAGGTTGAGCTTCTCGGCAACGCCGGCGACAAACTCGCCATGCTCCTCTGCCAGCTTGGCCGTCGGTGTGCGACCCGACAGCGCCGCCGGCGACAGCGGGAACACGAGTGGCGAGAAGATCACCGCGCACAAGTGCAGGATGCCGACGTGAATCACCGCCAAGAACGCCTCATACGTGTGGATGATCTGGGCGATATTGAATACGCGACCGCCAAGCCAGTGCGAGACGATCTGTTCACCCCACATGATGAAGCCCGTCAGCCCCAGCAGCGTCGTGCCCCAGGCGACGCCGATGTAGTCCATCTTTTCGGCGATCGTAAAGCGCCCGAATGCGGGGCGCTCCTTTCGGCGAAGCAGCAAGTATGAAAGCAGTTCGCCGGACTTGCGCAAGTCCGCGAAATTGGGCATCATCGGCAGTTCCATGACCGCGCCGCCAAAGCCGACAATTGAGCCGTCCGGCTTGCGCTGCCGAGCGCGTCGCGCGACGCGACCGAGCACGTTCAACATGTGCAACCCGAACCCGACGACCAGCGCGACGCCTGACCAGCGGTGAACAATGCGCGTGATGCCGGTGCCGCCGATGGCACTAACGACGGCGCCCGACCATGCATGCTCCGGGAACTTCAGCGGAAAGCCGGTCAGGACGAGCATGACAAAAAGCAGCACAAGCAGCCAATGTTGCATGCGTTGAGCGGGTGTCATGCGGATCAGCAGCCGGCGGCCGCGTCGGTCGTCCATCAGCCGCTCGGTCATCCGGTAGCGCGGACCGTGGTGATTGTCCGCGCGGCCCAGCGCCATGTGCAGCAACTCAAGCACCGTGATCAGGAACGTCGGGCCGAACGCCAGGATCGTCAGAATGATGAACGCGACCGCGATTGCGAACTCCAGTGTGCCGCCGCTGATCGCGAGGTCCAGGTGTACGGCGGTCGCGGCAATGGCGGGATCAGCGCCGGGATGGCAGCGAATGTTGCTGCACGTGTCGCCGAGGTGGTCAGGGGCCACTGCGGATTCGTCGCGAGCCGGGCCGAGCATCAGGTGGGCGTTTGCGCCCGAGCGCACGTGGCAATCGACGCAGCCGGCGGTATCCGTATCGCCGAGCAGGGCGGCCTTGCCGTGAAAGCTGCGCATGTAGCTCGCCACCGCGTCCTGCATGCCGTCGTGCGCGGCGACGATCGCGGGATCGCTGTGGCACATGGCGCAGGTCTGGGCCATGGCGAGTGTCGTTCGCGCAGGCGCAAGGCGGCTCGCGACGTGGCTGACAAAGAACCGCGTATCAATCGGCAACTGCGTCTTGTGACACACGTCGCAGCGATCAAACGCGCGTTCGCCGAGTTGGCTGATCTTCGCCGCTACGGGGCCGGCGCCGTTGTAGACCGGCTCATCATGGCAGTACAGGCATTTCGATTGGCCGGTTTGTAGCAGGACGCCGCCGGTAAACTGAAGATCGCCCAGCGCATCCGGCGTGTGCACGCTCGCGCTCAGCATGTCGACGATATTGTCGTGGCTGAAGCGGATCGGCGCGTTGTCGGCGCCCCGAATGTGACATTGCCGCGCACAATCCACGGGTGTGGTCGGCTGATGCGGGACGGTTTTCACTTCGTCCGCGTTGTGGCAGTCTGTACACGCCAGTCGCGCGTGCGCGCCTTTCAAGTGCCCCGTGTATGACGGGTCCACATAGAACAGGTGCACGCGGTCGGTTTCAGGATCAAACCGGCTCAGACCCTGAAACTGGTGGCAGAACAGGCAGTTCTCGCGATCCTGCGCCTGCGCGGGCGCGCACAACGCCAGAATCACCAGCCAGGCGGGGCCAATGATCAGCCAAGGATTCGAACGTAGGGGCATCGGTCTGGTGATCTAGTTGTGTGCGGACTTCAGCATCTCAATGACCGCTTCGCGGTGTTTCGCCATTGTGTCTGTCGGTCCGAGCGCCCGGAAGAACCAGGGACCCGCGGGGGTCTCGACGACGGCGGCAAGCATCCGGAAGTTGTCCTGCGGGCCATTGTTCTGCACGCCGGGCATCATTGACGGCGTGTACTTGCCGCTGACATCCAGCAGCGTCACGTGCAGGCCGTTGGCTTCGAACGTCTCGTGGCCGGCGTCTTCGTCGCTGACCGGCTCGCCGTTTTCATTGCGGAACATGCCGCGCCAGCGATCGATGTTGGCGGATACGGTGCCACCTTCGCCCGGACCGAAGTAGAACACGACCATTTCGCCGTCCTCATTGTCACCCTCGGCGCGGGGCAGTTGAAACTGCGCGCGACGCAGTGAACTGCTCGGGCGAATCGGCCTCCAGTCGGTCGAGGCCTGGTACTTCAACTCGCCGCCGGGCGGCGGATTCGGCGTCGCGATGCGCTGATTGCCGCCACCGACCGGCGGGTGGTTTGGCGGTAGCGCGCCCGAGGGTTGGGACGCGGTCGGCGGCGCTGCGGTGCGGCCTTCTGACTGCACAAACGAGCGCAGGGCCTCCGCGTCATTCGCCGAGAGCTTTTCGTCGGACGCTTTAGCCGCCGGGGTCGGCGTTTGAGCCGCCTTGGGTGGGGCGGGGGGCGGCTTTTCGCATCCGCTCAAGAACAAAAGAGCCGCCCCAAGTGAAAGTCCGATTCTCAAAACTGCGGTCATGTCCAGTCCCTTGTCCACGTTCGGCGTGTTACGCGTAGCTGTGCAAGCCCACGATGAAGAAATTCACGAAGCACCAGTTGAACGCCATCATCAGGCATCCGGCAACGGAAAGCCATGCCGTCCACAACCCGCGGTCCTTCACGACATAGCGGACGTGGATCAGAATCGCGTAGATGATCCACGTGTTCATCGCGAAGACCTCTTTCGGATCCCATCCCCACGGCCGGCCCCACGAGTAGTCCGCCCACACCGCGCCGAGAATCAACCCGACGAACAGCATGATGAACACCATGTTCAGAATGATCAGGTGGCACCAGTCGAGTTGATTCAACCACGCCGGCAGGTTCTTGGCGCGGGACTCGTCACCCGGCAGCGCGCCGGCCATCACCGGGCGTCGCATGGTTGCCGGTGTCGGCGACACGAAAGCTCCGGCGGTCGCCAGCATCGGCGCGTTCGTCGCAAAGTTTCGCTGCGCCGCCGGAAGCAGCATCCCCGCGCCCATCAGCGCCGCCCAGAACAATCCGACGCTGGCGAGCACGATTCCGGTCTGCCAGACAAAGTCGTGATTGCCAACGAGCAGGACGGACATGACGACGGCGACGAGCGACAGTAGCGCAATCGGCATTCCCGCGCGCGTTTTCATCGACGACAGCAGCGTAATCACGGCTACCAGAATCACGACCGCGATTCCGGCGCCAAGCGCCACACCGGGGTGCTTGGTCGCGGAGGCGCCGGTTGGACCAGCGACGAACAGCCAGTTGATGGCGCCCATCAGAAGTCCGCCAGCGATCATCGTCGTAAGCCCCATGAACATCGACGGGCCGGGCGCCTTGTAGAAGTAGTATTGGAACAGATAGACGACCGCGATCACCGCGGCGACGAAGATCAGGGCGTAGGAGGAGATGATCAAAACCGTGTGAATCCGCAGCATCACATCGTCCAGAATTCCCATCATCGACGTAATGGTACCCTGGCCCGGGATGATGTAGCTGCCGAGGATCAGGGCCATGAAGCCGGTCAACGCCCCGGCAAACACAAAGACCGGCGCGCGGAAGACGAGTCCCAATACAAGCGCCAGCGCCACGCCCACCCACGCGGACGACACCACGGCCTCGAACATGTTGGCGACCGGGATGTGTCCGATGATGTGCCAGCGCAGCGCAATGCCGTACGCATGAAGCCC
>JAGQOO010000048.1 GCA_020427345.1 Phycisphaerales bacterium
TGGGCGCTGCAATCCACCAGGCAGGCGGCGCGATGATCGTCGAATCATCCACATTTGAAGACAATGCAGCGATCCACGGCGCCGGCGGAGCCATCTTCACGCGTTCGGGGTCGATTGAGATCATCAACTGTTCATTCAAGCGCAATTGGGCGATTGACAATTTCCCAAGCCCGAATCATGAACTCTCGGGAAAAGGCGGCGCCGTCTGCATCCATCCGGACGCATCCGCACTCGGCGCTGGGCTGACATTCGGCCAGGGCGCCGATGCGAACATTGCCGACGCGAACGCCTCCACGATCAACGACGATGACGACATCTACGGCACGATTCGCTCACTGCCGACGGTGCTTTCGTTATCCCGAATCGGCCCCTCGCTGTCGCGACAGGACCAGGCGACATACTTCGTCACCTTCAGCGAGCGCGTCACGGGCGTCGATGCTTCGGACTTCGCCGTGACGGCCGCCGGCATCGAACAGGCCCATGTCACGCCGGAAGTGCGTGACGTCTCGGGCGGATCGATCTACAGCGTGAACGTGGATACGGGTATCGGCAGCGGTCTGATCGAGCTGCGTTTGAACGATGATGACTCCATTCGCAACGCCAACGGTCTCTCGCTGGGCGGCACGGGCGCAGGCAATGGAGATTTCGCATCTGCCGACGCGCTGGCGATCGATCGGGAAAGACCCACCGTGGCGTCGATCGAAGCGCTGCCGATCGACCTGGTCGCGCCGAATTCCATTACGTTTCTCGTGACGTTTGACGAATCCGTCAGCGACTTTGACGACGCCGGCGATGTGTTCGTCGAACACCAGGGAACAATTCACGATCGAATCGAATTCTCGCCAATCAGTGCGGCGATTCATGCCGTCACAATTTCCGGCGTCACGGGAGAAGGCGGCATACGACTGTTCGTCAAGGCGAACGCGGCGATCGACCAGGTCGGCAACCCAAGCCTCGTGAGCGCGGCGTACGGCGAGTTCTACTTCGACGATGTCGCACCGACAGTCGCGTCGTTCGTTGCGTTCCCGCGGCGCACGTCCTCGCCTGACATCGAATTCTCGTTGCGATTCAGCGAGCCGGTGATCGGCCTCTCCTCCGACGATCTAACCATTCAGCATGACGGATCCCGCCATGCGTCGCAGATCGTCGAACGCGAAAGCGAAGCGAGCTATCGTGTCGCGTTGTCTGGAGTCGAGGGCGTCGGCGAGATGACTGTAACGCTGAGCGCCGGCGCGGTGACAGATCGCGTTGGCCAAGTGAATGCACTGTGGACGAGCGACGCTTTCGCCATCGACACAACGCCTGAGATCGCCCCGGCCGCCTCACCCGTTCAAGAATCCGTTGACACGCCGGCGTCGTCAGCCACGGACGCGGATGGCATCGCGGCAGACGGCCTCTGCGGCGCCGCAATGACACCGATGGCGATGGTCCTGCCGCTTGTGATGGCCTTGCGGCGCCGGCGACGCGGCGGTCGAATCCTCCGCACCGCCTACGCCAGGTCCCGCCGCGCTTTGGCGTAATCGACCGGCCGCTTCTCCACGAATGCCTGCATGCCTTCGGCCACTTCCGGCGCGCGATTGTGAATGCTCAGCCAGTCCCGGGCGTGACCGATCGTCTGGTGCCACGACATGTCGCGCCAGTAGTTGAGCTGCTGCTTCGTGTAACGGAAGCACTCGGGCAGCTTGTTGATCAGCTTATCGGCGAGTCGGTCCACGGCGGCGTCCAGTTCCGATCTCGGAACGACCTCGTTGACGAGTCCCCAGTCGAGGGCTTTGGCCGCGGGGATGTCCTCGCAGAGGAAGAGGATCTCGCGCGCCCGCCGATCGCCGACGATCAGCGGCAGAAACTGCGTCGCGCCCGCGGCCGCAACGCTCCCACGGGCGGCGCCGACCTGCTTGATGATGATGTCGTCCGCTGCAACGGCGAGGTCGCAGCTCATGTTGAACTCATTCCCGCCGCCGACGACCATGCCGTTGAGCCGGGCGATCGTCGGCTTGCCGATGTTCCGCAGCTTCTCGTGGCATTCGATAAACAGCCCCATCCACTTCCAGTAGGTGTTCGGCTTGTCGACGAATTCCTCGGCCTGTTCCTTCACGTCGGCGCCCGTGCAGAACGCGCGCTCGCCGGCGCCCGTGAGAATGAGGACGCGCACGTCGTCATCCCAGGCCGCGTCCTGAAAGGCGGCGTTCAGCTCGACCAGCATGTCGCCATTGACGGCGTTGTAAACCTCGGGGCGATTGAAGGTCACGATCGCACGGAGGTCCCGCTTCTCGTACGTGATCCGCTTGAAGTTGAACGAATCGGCCGACCTGCCCTTGTATTCCATCGTCGTTGCACCTCGCGCCGCCCGTAAGCGGCCAGTTATCTTGTGACTCACGCCCAGCCATCATTCGAGCGCGCGTTTTCCTGTCGCCTGGCGGACTCCCCGGAGCGGCGCCGCGTCATGCGCCCGAATTCAACCGATACCGAGGCGTCGGCCCCATTGACGATACGATTCCGACACCAGCCCGCCGGCATGTACTGACCCTGCTCCGTCTGAATCGCCACCTCGAGCATGGGGCGCGACCAGGTCTCCTTGTTCCAATTCGCGCCCGCCGTTCTGCAAGCGACTTCGCCGACGTACGCTCCGTAAAAGAAGGCCATGGCGCGCACCTTGCCGTCATGCAATTTTCCCGCCGCATATTCACGATGCGCCGACATCAGTATCTCGTCGACGACATCAATTGATTGAACAGTGAAATCCAGGTGGACCTTGTTCTCCGACTTCGCCTTCTGAACCGCCAGTTCCGCGTAAAACGGCATCCCGACTTCCACTTTTGGCTTGTCTTGATTTGCAGGACGACGCTTCTCCAGCAGACTGAGCAGGTGCACCAGGGCAAAGGCCGCCGACAATACGGTGACTGTAATCGTAACCCATAGCGTTCCATTGCCGATCATCTCTGCATCTCCAGCCGTGATGCGCGCTCAACGGCCCCATCAACAAGTCAGCGGAATCACGGTCGATGACGCGCGCCATTGTTCTCCACCACTGAACTACGAGCGCGATGGACAAACTTGGGGCCTGGAGGCGTCACACGCATGAACAGCCGTGCCATGTTTGGCGCCCGCGGGTTTCGAGGCGCCGCGTCGACTTGTCACATCCGGCTTCAGGCTCCCAACACCAGACGTTAGCGTATTCTTGACAATTCGTCGTCCGAATCAAGGTTAGGCTGATCCGCAACCCCGGCGACCACTTTGACGTTCGCCGAATCCGGAATCGCCTGCGGAGGCCCGACCCATGCGACCTGCGATCATCGCGTCCACGCTCGTCATCGTCTGTTCCGGCCTGTACATTGCCGCAGCGGAAACGACAGAACGCAAGGACCCCGGAATGACCAAGGCGCCTGAAGCCACGATTGCGGATCGCATCGCCGAGTTTGACAGGATCCCCGCCGATCGGCGCCGTGAACTCGACGCCTTCGCGGACATGATTCGACAGGCCCGACACGGCGATCAGCCCGCCCGCCTCGTCTTCATCTGCACGCACAATTCCCGGCGCAGCCACATGTCCCAGATCTGGGCCGCCGTCGCGGCGCATCACTACGGCGTCAAGAACATCCACACTTACTCCGGCGGAACCGAAAGTACGGCGTTCAACCCGCGCGCCGTCGCCGCGATGGAGCGGGCTGGGTTCGGGGTCGAAAAAACGACCGACGACATGAATCCGATTTACCATGTCCGGTTCTGTGACAATCGGCCCGCGATGACGTGTTTTTCAAAGAAATTCGACGGCGACCCGAACCCGAAGGCCGACTTCGCCGCCGTAATGGTCTGTGGCGACGCGGATCGAGCGTGTCCGGTCGTGCCGGGCGCCACCGGACTATTCGCGATTCCATTTGTGGATCCGAAGGCGTCCGATGGCACACCGCAGGAAGCCGAGACCTACGATGAACGTTGCGCCCAGATCGCTCGCGAGATGCTGTACATCATGAGCCGGGTAGACGACCGATCGCCGGCTCGGCCTGAGTAACAAGGAAGGACCGTGAAGAAATGACACAAAACGCCAATACACATGATGAAGTTCGCACGACCGTGCGCGCCGGGTATGCCGAAATCGCGACGCGCGGCAGCACACTGGGGACGGGCGGCTGCTGCGGTTCGTCGTCGTGCTGTGGCCCGAGCGTGGCGGAGCAGATCGGGTACAGCGATGCAGAAATTGCCGACCTGCCCGACGGCGCCGACATGGGCCTGTCATGCGGCAATCCCACGGCGATCGCGAGCCTTCAACCCGGCGAAGTCGTTCTCGACCTCGGCTCCGGAGGTGGCTTTGACTGTTTCATTGCCGGGCCAAGGGTCGGCGCCACCGGTCGGGTCATCGGCGTGGACATGACGCCGGAGATGCTGAGTAAGGCGCGCCGCAATATTGCGTCATACACCGCGCGCGCCGGCCTCGATAACGTCGAGTTCCGCCTCGGGGAAATCGAGCACCTGCCCGTGGCTGACAACAGCGTCGACGTGGTCATTTCGAACTGCGTGATCAATCTCTCGCCTGACAAGCCACAGGTCTGGCGTGAGATTGCGCGTGTGCTCAAGCCGGGCGGGCGCGTGGCCGTTTCTGACATGGCCTTGCTTCAGCCGTTGCCGGAGGCCGTACGACGCGATGTGGAGGCGCTGGTCGGCTGTATCGCCGGCGCGGAACTGGTTGAGGACACAGCGCGGTTCGCGCAGGAAGCCGGTCTCGCCGACATTCAGCTTGAGCGCAAACCGCAACACATCGAGGCAATGACATCCACTGAGGATCCGCTCTATCAGAAAATCATCGCGGCCCTTCCATCAGGGACGCGACCCGCGGACTTCATCACTAGCCTGAACGTCACGGCCCGCAAGCCGGCGTAACAAAAAACGCGCCGCCGAGGAACGCCCTCGGCGGCGCTAGGGGAAACTGCCTGCAAGGGCGAGTTGTCTTGCAGGCCGTCATGAGCGACCAGATGGCTCGCTAGTTGCAGTTGTTACCGAATTCGGCGAGCAGGCCGGCCAGGTCCGCCAGATCGACAGTGCCGCTGTTGTCCAGATCCGCGTCGGGGTTGTAGCCGGCGTCGGCGGAAGTGAGTCCGAACGCCGCGAGCAGGCCCGCCAGGTCCGGCAGGCCGATCATGCAGTCGTCATCAATGTCCGCGGAGCAGCCGGGATTCGGGCAGTTCGCGTCGATCGAGGGCTCGGTCACCATGTAGTCGTTCGGCTCGTGCAGCATGCCGCCGGTGTTGTCGAGCAGGTCGATGCGCAGCGAATTGTCCGTAGTCGCGATCCACTTTCCATCATCTACCCACAGACCGCCGTTGCGCGCTTCATCGGACCGCTCATCGGCGACGGTGTTATCAAGTCCGCCGACAGACCACTGGACGTGATCCGCCATTGCCGCCGGGTTGGCGAAGTTTACGGGCGGAAAATAGAGACTTAGTGCGAATGCGCCCGGGCCCGCATCCATCGGGCCGGCGAATGACCCGACAACCGACGCGTTGATCGTGGTCGGGTCGCCTGACGCGTCGTTGGCCATGTGGATGAACAGAGACGCGCCCGGCGCAAGTGACTTGCCGTTGAGACCGGTTGTCAGCGAGTAGACAAACGTCTGATTCTCGTCCTGCGTGCAGAATCGCCAGCCATCGAGCGACTCGGTCGCTACGCCGAAGTTGTGCAACTCGACGACATTTGTGGTGAAGTCAACCGAGCGGATCTGAATGTCGCGCGGGGCCGCCAGCGCGTACGGAGACAGAGCCGCGAGCGCCATATATGGCGCCGCCAGTTTCGAATAACGCCTCATTTTGCTGATCCTCACAACGTGATGGGGTATGTGACGACGGGCCGGGTCCCTCCAATGACCCACGCGACGAAGCCCGACGACGGCATCGAAGCCCGCAGGCTTCAATGTGTTATGTCCTCAGGGCTGGACGCGATTTCTCCCGCCCGGCGTTTTTTTTGGATTTGTGTTGGCAGCCCGTTATCGGCGGTCGCCATCGCGTGACGACCAAGGCTGGCCGTCACGCCGCATCCGCAGCGCGCCGCGCTCCAGGTCCTTCACAATCTGATCGTGCTGCGCCTCGGTAAGGCCGAACGTGTAGACGGCGACTTTGTCGCCGATGGGGGACTCGCGTCGAGATTTCAGATCGCGTTGAAACGCGTACTCATCCACGAACTCGTCGCGGTCGTCGCGCGTGTCCCAAGCCGTGATCCACACCGCGCGCGGGTTTTTGAAATCCTTGAGCGCCGCCTCGCGGTCTTTGGCGTCGACGAGCAGATAAAGCCGATCGCCGCCCCAACCCGTCGCCGCCGGATTGGTCCACGCCGCCGCCGAGCCCGCCAACATCATGTCGAAGGGGAGCTCGTCGTCGGCCGCGAGGATCGCGCAGAGAAGTTCGCCAAGCGTGTCTTTGTGCGTGACATATCCGCCGAGCTTTTCGAGCAGCGGGACAATCGGGTCGTCGTCAATTTCGACCGGCGCGTCGCGATGCTTCTTGTCCCAGTATTTCTCCGGATGCAGAATCTGCTCGCTGGACGCCGGCGGATCGCGCGTCGCCGCGAGCACCTGCTCCCCGACGCCCGCGCCCTTGCCGGTCGCCCAGGCCGCCATGGCGGCGGGGTTGTCGGCGGTCAGGAAACTCATGCCGCACATGTATGTCGCCATCAGCGTGCGGAAATACGGCGGCGCCTTCAGCAACGGCTCGGAGCGCTTCATCTCCGACGCCATCAACTCGCCAAGCTTCTCATCCGCGAAGTCGGCGCTGGTCATCTTCTGGAGCATGAACCGCGTCATCAGCACGGTCGCCGATCCCTCGATCACCGAGCCGATGGCGTACTCGAAGTCCTGGCTTTTTGAAGCCTGGTGATACAGCTTCGTCAGCGGCGTATGCTGGTCATCCAGCGCGTGCGTGAGCTCGTGGGCGATCAGCACGCTGTTCATCAACTCGCCGTAGTCGACCCCCTCGCGCTTGAGCAGGCGCAGCTTCTTGTCTTCTGGGTCATAAAAGCCGCCGATCTGATTGAGCAGCAGTTCCATCGTGGTGTCGCGCAGGTTGACGTCCGGTGGGAGCAGGCCGATGAGCGTCATGTACGCGTCGAGGCGTTCGAGTCGGCCGTCTCCATACTCCCGTTCGATCATCATCATGAGGTGTTTGCGAAGTTGGGCTTCTGAATAGACCTCGACAGTTACCGGGCGCTTGAACTCCCAGCCACGCAATCGCTCGACCTCCTTGACAAGACCGCGCGACATTTCCAGCAGCCGTTTCTCGCTGGTAGGGCCGCCCGCCCGGGTGATTGGCCCGCATAACGCAGCGCTGAGCAGCACGCAGGAGATCAGGGTCGTCTTCATGGAGTGGCTCCGTAGCGCCATGCGCGGCGCGGCTGGTCGATTCGCATACAATGGTAGCATCGGATTTGTGGACCGTCGCGGAGACCGCCGCATGGCGCGAAATCACCCCCGGCCTGTGCTTGTTGTTTCACTCCAATGCGCCTTCGCGATGCTGGCCTGTGTTGTTACTGCGCCAGCGCAGACGACCGCGTCCGACTATCCGACGATCCGCTTCGAGAGCCCGGAGTTCGAATTCACAATGCAGATCCCCGCCGGATGGGAGTATGACCGGTCGCCGACTCCAGGCCCGGGCGACTCGCTGCGATTGCTCCGCGGCGTGCCGGCGACGAAGCGGGCGGCGTTTGAACTGGTCGTTTTTCGCAACAAGGCTGCGGTGGCCCCATCGGACTGGTTTGATCAGATCGGTCAGGGCATTCTGAAGGACGAAGGCGCCCAGACGCGGCGCGAGACGGTCCAACACCAGGCCCGCGACGCCATCGAAGTCGAGTATCAGCGACTCAACCCCGACGGTGAGGTGCGGGCGATCTGGTTCTTCATCGAGCTTCGGCGCGACATTGTGCTGGCCGCTCGTTTTACGGCCAAGTCTTCCGGCGCGGACCTTGAAGGTTTGCGCGCAGAAGCCGGGCAATACGCGCGGTCGCTTCGGCTGCCGCTCGAAGGGCGTGACGCGGCCTCGCTGCGCGCCGCGTTCGAACGCGGGCGCGAACTGAAGTTCTCTCGACTCGAACGGTACGCTCACCGCATTGAGGTCGATCCCGATGTCCGCGCTTATGAGATCCACAATGGCGAAAACGCCGCCGGTTTTCTGACGCGGCAGTTCGAACGCGAGCGCCGCGGTATCTCAGGCGCGGGCGGCAAGCCCGGTCTGCGCCTGCGCGAGCGATCCCTGCGGTTTCAAGAGGACGGTTCGTCGGTCTACACACGCCTCGACAGCTTCGCCTCTTTCGATCTCCAGACCGAACTGACCGAACTGGAAACGGCTGTGATTCCGCCGCCGGGCGATGAGTCCGCTCCCGGGCGTCGTGTGGATCGCTACGTTCGGGAAGGCGCGTCGGTGATTCTGACCACGCAAAGCACGCAGAATCAGGGCGAACCCGAGACACTGCCGCCGATGACTTGCGGGCCGGAGTATCTCAGCTTGCCGTGGGCGCGCCTCGCGCCGGGACTGATCGGCGTGGAGCAGGGCGAGCCGCTTGCGTTTCGCACGCTTGACCCCGCAGTGCGCGAAATGAGCTGGATGCTGATTGCGCCGCTTGGCCCGGCGAAAGATATAGAGGGCGCCTTTGCCTGGCAGATCGAAGAAGCGCTGACGCCCACCGCCGGTCGGATGGTCGGCGACGCGCGCGGGATAATGCGCGTATTCAAGATGGGCGACATTGAATTGCGCGAGATCGACGCCAAGACGCTCGAAACCCGTTACGGCCCACGGCGCGATGCGCTGCTCAAGCGGCTGAATTTGCGCGACTAGGGTTCTTTCCATGTCACATCTAAGCGGCGGCGCTATCCGGCCGACAGGGCCAATAGCGTAATCACTGCCGGTGCGCGGTCTGTCGCCGCGTCTCCACAGGTTTTCTCGAAATTGGGAGTATGTCGATGCGCCTGCGCCACTGGTTGCCGTTGAGCTGCGCCGCCGTCTTGTCGGTGGCCGGCTGCCCGTCCGTCGCTGACCTGCAGAGTCTGATCAGCGCCGCCGCCGATGCGGTGAACAACACGATTGACAACATTCAGGACACGGACATTCGTCTCGCGGATGGTCCCGGCGGCGCGGATTCGCGCGGCTTGGACATCCTGCTGCAGCCCGGCGTCGAGGTCATCACCGATCCGGCGAAGGACCTCGAGAACGTCGATGTTTCCAATGCGACGCTGATCGCGTTCGACAACGTCACCGATACCGACATGTTCATCAAGTTTCGCGTCAACGGCGTTGAGCAGTCGACGCTCGTGTTCGCGGGCAAGTCGACCGTGCTGCGCTATCGCTGCCCGGAGCGGATTCGCCTGATGGCCGAGTTCGATTTCTCCGGCCCCAACGGCGACTTCGATAGCGCCTGGGACTTGAGCAGCATCGGCCTGGTCAATGAAGGCGCCGTCTTCATGATGCCGCCGCCGCCAAGCAATCCGACGATGATGGATGACCAGAACGCGCAGGACGATCCGAACTTCGCGGATCCGAACGACTCGGACTTCGACGCCGATCCCAACGAGTTTGACTTTGAGGACCCGAACAGCTTTGAGGGTGATCCGAACTTCTTCGGCTTCGATGGCGAGGACTTTGACGAGCTCAACCCCGACGACTTCGACGGCGAAGGCCTGCTTCCGGGCGAACATTTCGATGGTGTGAAGCCGCTGGCTGGCGGCGTCAACTCGTTCGTCTGCGGCCAGTTGATCGTCTTTGAGATGGGCGACATGGAAGTCCGCGTCAAGGATCGCGTCTCGCTGGAAGAGGTGAAGTAACCCGGCTGATCGGAAGCTCCGCCCCGCCGAGCACAGGCGCTTGGCGGGAAGGGCAGGCTGATTGCGGGTGGGGCAGGCATCTTGCCTGCCATCCCGACGCAAATGAAATCAAGGGCCATGGCGCTCGGCGTCATGGCCCTTCTCTTTGCGACGTGAGGTTCCGCGTTTTCCGATACTCTATCTATACGCGGAATCGGAAAACGGCTCGGAGTAGTACCGGCATGAAAACAACGCGCGCCATGGCGTCGACCTCCGTCGCGAATCTCGGCCACGGCTATGATTCGCTCGCGCTCGCCGTTGACCTCGGCGCTGATGTCGTGTCTGTCGGACCGGCTGATCGTGACATGCTTACCGTTAGCGGCCCGCACGCCGCCTCCGCGCCGGACGATTTCGCCGGCAACACCGCGACCGTCGCAATTGCCGCTTTGCGCGATGCGCAAAACCTGCGCGACCCGGTCGCCGTCCACATCGAAAAGAACATTCGCTCCGGCAGTGGCACGGGGTCGAGTGCAGCCAGCGCGGCCGCGGCCGTGTTCGCCTACGCCGCCGCGAACGATCTGCCGCTGTCGCGAGAGGATCTGACGCGTTTCGCGGCCGAGGGTGAACGCGCATCCGCCGGCACGGCGCACCCTGACAACGTCGCCGCCGCGCTGTTTGGCGGGTTCACGATCTGCTGGCAGGATTCGTATCCGCGCGCGGTTGCGTTGCCCGTGCCGCAACATTGGCGGTTTGTGCTGGCCCGGCCGGATCAGGTGCTGAAAACGGAAGCGTCGCGCGGCGTCGTGCCGAAGCAAGTGCCGATTTCGGATCACGTCGCTGGTTGTGCGGGAACCGCGCGCATTGTCGCGGCGCTGACGCGGAACGACGTGCGTATGTTTGGCGAGGCGATTCAGGGCGGATTGGTCGATCGGGCGCGAGCGGGGTTGATTCCGGGTTTCGATCGCGTGCGCGACTATGCCCATAACGCCGGCGCTCTCGGCGTTTGCCTGGCGGGCTCGGGCCCGACAATCATGGCGGTTTCAGCGGACGCGAGCGTGGCCGAGGCCATCGGCAATGCGATGCGCGACGCGTTTGCGTCGGTCGCCGTGAATTCGGAGACGTTTGTGACCGCGGTCGCGCCGGGCGCGCGCATTCTCGGAGAGGAGTAAAGGCGATGCTGCAACGCTGCATTGCCTGCGAGGCGACATATCCACTCGACCAGGTGTGCTACACCTGTGCCGCATGTGGGGGGCTGCTTGAAGTGCGGCTGGGCGCCGAGCGATTCGCCGACCCGCGTTTCGAAGGCCGCGGCGTCTGGCGATATGCGTCGATGCTGCCCGGCGGCGACGGTGAGCGCGTTTCGCTGCGCGAAGGCGACACGGGTTTGTATCGCTGCGATCGGCTCGGCGCAGCGCTCGGCGTGAAGAACCTGTACATCAAGAACGAAGGCGACAACCCCACCGGGTCTTTCAAAGATCGCGGCATGACGGTTGGCGTGACGTGGGCGCGGCGGCTGGGGTTCAAGACGGTCGCGTGCGCGTCGACCGGCAACACATCCGCGTCGATGGCCGCCTTCGCCGCGCGGGCCGGGATGCGCGCGATTGTGCTCATTCCCGACGGCAAGATCGCGATGGGCAAGCTCGCGCAGGCGATCGTCCACGGCGCGGAAGTTGTCCGCATCCGCGGCGATTTTGACGATGCCATGCGGCTGGTGCGCGAGCTGTCCGAAGCGGATGGCGCCATCTACCTGCTCAATTCGATCAACCCGTTTCGTCTCGAAGGGCAAAAGACGCTCGCGTTTGAAGTGGTTGATTCGCTGGGCGCTCCGCCGGACGCAGTGATCGCGCCGATGGGAAACGCCGGCAACATCAGCGCGATCTGGAAGGGCTTCACGGAGTTGGAGTGCGCCCGGCGGATCGAGCGTTTGCCGCGCATGATCGGCGCGCAGGCCGAGCACGCCGCGCCAATCGTTCGCTACCTGCGCGAATCGACGCAAGAGTGTCGCGTCGCAAATGCGGAGACGCTCGCCACGGCGATTCGCATCGGCGCGCCGGTCAACTGGCCGAAAGCCGTCGCCGCGATTCGCGATTCGGGCGGCGAGGCCAACCTCGTGACCGATGACGAGATCATTGCCGCGCAGCGTCGCCTTGCGCGGGAAGAGGGATTGTTCGTCGAGCCCGCCTCCGCCGCCCCGATCGCCTATCTCGCGCGATACGGCGTAACAGCCGAAACGGTTGTGTGCGTCTGCACGGGCCACGGCCTGAAAGACCCCGACGCCGTGCTGCGCATGCCGGCGGACACCAAAGTCGCCGAGCCGACGATGGCGTCGTTGCGTGCGGCGTTGGAGGCGTAGCGTGCGGATTGTCCTGAGCGGGTTCGGCGTGGTCGCGCAGGCGTTTACGCGTCTGTTGGAAGAGCGCGGCGCGGAACTCTACGAAGCCCATGGCGTTACGCCGCGCATCGTGGCCGCGATTGACCGCGGCGGGGCGGCGGTATCGGATCGCGGGTTGAGCGGCGAAGCGCTGCTGGGCGCCAAGGAGAGCGACGGCTCGGTCGCCGGCGTGCCGGACCACGGCGCTCGCGGGATCGACGCGATCAGCGTCATTCGTGATATCGACGCGGATTTGCTGATTGAAGCGACGCCGAGCGTCATGCGCGATCCCGGCCCGGCGATGGAGCGCATCAAATCCGCTTTCGCGCATGGGATGCATGTCGTCTCTGTGAACAAAGCGCCGCTGGCCGTAGCGACGCCCGCGCTGCTCGAACTCGCCCGCTACAACCGCGTCGAATTCCGCTTCAGCGGAACGGTCGGCGCGGGAACGCCGATGCTCGCGACGCTGCGACAGATCAGCCGCGGCGACCGCATTGAGCGCGTGCGCGCGATCCTGAACGGCACGACGAACTACATTCTCTCGCGGATGCACGACGAAGGCGCCGATTTCGACATCGTGTTGCAGGACGCGATTCGCCTCGGCTACGCCGAAACGGACCCGAGCGCGGATATCGACGGTATCGACGCCGCGACAAAAGTCGTCATCCTGGCAAACGTGGCCCTCGGCCGGCCGCTGACGATCGATCAGTTGCGCATCGAGGGCATTCGCGATATGTCGCGCGAGCGCGTCGAATCGGCGCATTCGCGCGGCATGCGGCTGAAACTCATCGGCGAGATCGGCGCCGACGTGGGCGTTTCCGTGCAGGAAGTGCCGGCGGACAGTCCGCTCAATGTCGGCGGAAGTCTCAACGCGCTGTCGCTTTCGCTTCGATACAACGGCGAAGTCACGCTCATCGGCCGCGGCGCCGGGGGCGTCGAAACGGCGACCGCGGTGCTGCGCGACACACTCGACATCTGGGACTCGGTAGGGGAGCGCGCATGAGGCTCGTGATGAAATTCGGCGGCTCGTCCGTCGCGGATGCGGATCGCATTCGCCATTGCGCGTCGCTGGTCAAGCGGTTCGGGGCCGACAATCAGGTCGTCACGACCGTCTCCGCGCTCGGCGGCGTTACCGATTTGTTGCTCGAACTCGCCGCCGGCGCAGGCAGCGGCAATCGTGTGCTCACACACACGTTACTCGGCGAGGTCCGCGCCAAACACGAAATCGCCGCCCGTGAACTCGGCTGCGAAGAGGACATACACGCGCTGCTCGATCGCCTCGATACGCTCGTGCTGGGCATCAGCGCCGTCGGCGAACTGACGCCGCGCTCGCGCGACGCGGTTCTGTCGTTCGGCGAACGCCTCAGCTCCCGCCTGATGGCCGCCGCGCTGAGTGGCCAGGCCATGACCGGCGCCGAAGCCGGCATCGTGACCGATGACCACTTCGGCGAGGCTGATCCGTTGATGGAGTTGACGCTCTACCAGGTGCGCGAACGCCTCGAACCGCTCATCAAGAGCCCGACGCCGATTGTCGTCACCGGCTTTCTCGGCGCGACGCAGCACGGCGTCACGACGACGCTGGGGCGCGGCGGCAGTGACTACACCGCGACGATTCTCGGCTCGGCGCTCAAGGCGGACGAAGTCTGGATCTGGAGCGATGTCGACGGCCTGATGACGGCTGACCCGCGCACCGTGCCCGAAGCGCGATTGCTGGATCACATTACGTTCGCCGAGTCGATCGAAATGGGGCAGTTCGGCGCGAAGTCAATGCATCCGCGCGCGCTGGAGCCGGCGGTGGAGCATCGCATACCGGTGCGGATGCGCAGCACGTTCAACCCCGATTGTCCGGGTACGCTGATCACCGACGGCAAGGCGGACGAAGCCATCGCGCGGTGCGTGCTGCTGCTGAAGAAGGTTGCGCTGCTGAACGTCAGCGGCGCGTCGATGACCGGCCGCCCCGGCACGGCCGCGCGCCTGTTTCAGGCGCTGGCCGACGCCAACGTCAACATCCTCTTGATTTCGCAGAACGTCTCCGAAGCCGGCATTTCGATCGTCGTCGCCCGCGATCAACTCGAACGGGCCGAAGGCGCCATTCAGGCAAAGCTGCTCCGCGTCGGCGCCGCCCGGCGGGTGGATGTGAATCGCGATGTCGCCGTCGTCGCGGTAGTAGGCTCCGGCATGACCGGCACGCCCGGCGTCGCCGCCCGCATTTTCACAGCGGTCGCGGATCATAAGGTCAACGTCCGCGCGATCGCGCAGGGGTCTTCGGAGTTGTCGGTCTGTTTCGTGGTGTCCGAGGCCGACGGTCCGACGGCGGTGCGGGCGCTGCATCACGAGTTCGGCTTGGGGCAATAGGGGTTGATTGGTCGTCGAACCCAGGCCAACGGCGGGACCTCGCGTTTCCTCCTCCAATTTGCCGCCGACTTCCCCGGCGCCTACCCTGATCGTATGAAATGGACGATTCGCACACTCGCCGTGGCCGGGGCGTTGGTCATCGGCCTCAGTCTGGCTTTTACGCCGCAGGCGGCTCCACAGCCGAAACCGGCTTCGGAAGCCCCGCAGGCCGCCCAGGCGGACAAACCCGGTTCGGAGCCCGCGAGTTCGCCGGCAGCGAACGCGGCTGTCGAAAAAGACGCTTCGCCCGACAAAACCGAACGCCGCAAACCCGCCGGCGAGCCGCTCGATCTGATTCCGGCCGACGCGTTGCTCGCCTGGCAGGGCCGCCCGTTTGAGGAGGTCGCCCGCGCCGGCGAGAGCACCGCCGACCTGACGCAGTTCATCGGCTTCTTGTTACGGTTCGCCGCGCCGGCCGATCGCGAAGCGCGCCTTGCCGTGCGAAGCCTGCAGGCGCTGGGCATGACGGTGCAGAACCCGTTCGCGATGGGCCTGCTTGACATCAGCGCCACCGAAGTCGATGACGAGCATCTGGTCGACAAGCGCAAGGTCGATCGAATGAAGTACGTGCTGGTCGTTGAGACCGACCGCTTCGACGACTTCGGCCGGCTTGTGCAGACAATCCTCGACGAACAGACCAACAACCAGCACGCCGCGCTGAACCAGCGCGAGGCCGAGGGCTACTCGTTTCAGGAATTGCGCGATGAGCGCCTGCCGCCGTGGTGCATCCTCGCGTGGGGGCGCATCGACGGGCGTTTTGTGTTTACGATCGGCGACGAAGTGTGGCCGCGCATCGCCGCCGTCGCGCGACGCCGCGAGCGATCGATGTCGTCTGAACCGTGGGTGGCGAAGTCGCGCGCGGATACGCCGCATATGCCGATGGTGGAGATCGTCGTCGATCATCGCGGGCTGTGCGCGAAGCTCGATCCGGTGTTGGAAAATCGCGCGACCGAGTTCTTCCGCGCGTGGAAGGCGGACGACATCGACCGCGCGCATTGGGCGCTGGGCTTCGAAGGACTCGGCCTTTTCTGCGTGACGCATTATCAGCGCGACGGCCGGACCGAGCGAAAGCTGTACGCCGATCCGGATGACCCCGACGCGCGTCTTCGCGCGCTCATTCCAAAAGACGCCCGCTACGCGATTTACAACTTGCCGCTGAAAGACCTGTTCCCGCGCCTGATCGACAGCCTGGCCGCGACGCGGCGTCATAGCGATCGCGAAGCCGCTGTCGCGCTGTGGGAGAAAACGCAGAAGCGGTTCGACTTTAACGGCATGCAGGTGCTTGAGAATCTCGGGCCGAAGCTGTTGTTGCATAACTACCCGCCGCATCCGCTGCGTTTGCCGTTCGCGTTTACGACCGTCGCTCGGATCGAGCGCAATCACGCCGAGACGCGCGACGCGCTGGAGCGCATGAGCGAGGCGTGGCAGGCGTTCCTCGTCGATGACGCGAAGCGCAAGGAGATCAAGCGCCCGACGACGATCATTCGCGACTATGACGATGTGTGGTTCATTCAGACACCGCTGTTTGTCGGCATGGCGTGGAAGATCACCGATCGCTACGTGGTGTTTTCGCACTCGCCCGAGGCGCTGCGCGAATACCTGGACAAAATGGAAGAGCAACTGGCCGCCGGCGGCGCGGGTTCATCCGCCGCCGCTCAGCCGTGACTGGAGCGACATGACGCGCACCGCGACGGAACAGACGCTGACTCACGCGAATCTCGCCGGCGGCGTGGAGTTTGCCGCCGACGTGGCGCCGGATCGACATACGGTCGCGCTGACTTTCCGCATGCTCGCGGGCATGGCGGACGAAAATCCGGACTACACCGGTTTGGCGGGCATTGTCGAGGACGGGCTGGCCAAGGGCACGGCGAATTACACAGGCCGCGCGCTCGCGGACGCGTTTGACGCGATCGGCGCGCAATGGGCGTCCGCCAGCGGGCGACAGTCGACGATTGTCCGCGTGGTGTGCCTGCCGGAATACGCCGGGGCGGCGGTCGATCTGGTCGCGGAGATGATCGCGCGGCCGACATTCCCGGATGACGCCTGCAACGTCGCGGTGAAACTCTCGATCGAAGAGCGGCGTCATATGGAGGACGATCCGCAGGATCTCCTCGGCATGGATATCCGCAAACTGACGTTCGGCCCGAATCTCGGGCGCTATCCCGGCGGCGAACTCGAAACGCTGGCGCGCATCACGCCGGATCATGTGCGGCAATTCTGGCGTGAGAATTACCACGCCGGCCGGTTGCAGGTGGCGGTCGCTGGCGCGGTGGATGAGGTCGAACTCGGGCAGCGTGTGGATCGGGCGTTCGCCGGTCTCGGCAGGGGCGAACGGGCCGGCCGCGCAAAGGCGCCATTGGAGTTCACCGCGCAGCGTTCGCATCGCCCGAAAGACCTCAAGCAGCAGTACATCGCGATCAGCCTGCCCGGCGCCGCGCGCGGCACGCCGGAATTTCCGGTGGAACAGGTGCTGCTCGGCG
>JAGQOO010000049.1 GCA_020427345.1 Phycisphaerales bacterium
AACGCGCCCGATGTGTCCCGTTGCGGCTTCGGCGCGTTTCTATGGGGCGGTGGACATGGAATGGGAGTTCACGTCATCGGCCAGCGCGTCCCGTTTATCGTCGAGGCAGGCGGCGGTTTCCCGGCATGCGAGGGCGATGTCCGGCATGTCCGCGCGTTCGAACACGTCCGCGGCGATGCGGACGGTCGTGGAGACGATATCGAAGAAGTACGGCGCCTCGCCGATTTCCGGAAGCGCCCCGAGGGCCATTTCGCGGGCTTCGTCCCGGTATCCCTGTCGCGCGGCCAGAGCGGCGGAAACGAGGTCCGAAGTGGCGGCGCGAAAGTCGGGATGGGTCTGGGTCATCGCCACTTCGTTCGCGCGGCGCATGACTTCCTCGGCGCCGGCGGGGTCGTCACGCTGGAGCCGCATAGAGGCGATGTACGTCGCCGCGGCGACGGTCGCAAACACCTCCCGATTGTCGATCAGTTCAGGCAGCACCTCGGTAAAGGCGCTTTCGGCCTCCTCCCATCGCCCGAGCGCGTAGTTGCTCGTTCCCAGGGCGAATTGCACCCGCGCGGCGAGGGGGTGGTCGGGGCCGACGGTTCGCAGGATCAGGTCATGGGCTTCATTGGCGAGGGACATCGCCTGTTGATGGTCTCCGCGAGTCGCGACGAAAACGGCCAGGTTGAGCATCGCGTTGCATAGTTCCGGGTGGTCCGGCGTCGTCCGGCGTTGCAAGTCGATGCACTCGCGCACCAACTCCTCAGCACGGCGCAAGTGTCCGCAACGGAAGTTGCTCGCGGCCAGATTGTTGAGCATGACGACAATGTCCGGGTGATCCTTGCCCACCGCGTCACAGCGAATTCGATAGGACTTCTCGACCAACTGGAGCGATTCTTCGTAGCGACCGACTTTGCTGTATAGCGTCGCCAGGTTGTTCAGATCGACTCCGACGCGCGAGTGATCCTCGCCGAGGAGCCGAGTGTGCATTTCGAGCGCCTCCCTGAGTAACTGCTCGGCCTCCTCGCACTCGCCGACTGACCCTAGCTGGCATCCAAGACTGCTCATGGTGGTTGCCAGGTCATAGTCGTCGGCGCCGGTGGCTTTGCGTCGATGCGCCGCAAGCGCCAGGCGGTAATGTGCGACGGCCTCGTCGATCCGCCCGAGATTGGCCAGGGCGTTCGCATAGTTGTTCTCGGTTCTGGCAATCGTCGCTTCCCCAACACCGCTAGCGATCAGTGCGTCCAGCGACTCTTTGTACAAGGCCGCCGCTTCAGAGTAGCGACCCATGTTGTCCAGCACATTCGCGTAGTTGTTCTGCTGATACGCGACTTCAACCCGCCCCATTGGCTTCGCCGCTTCGATTGCCTCTTGGCAGACTTCGGCGGCTTCCTCATACAACCCGAATGAGAGATACGTCGCGCCAATCGTCGCCAACAGCTCTTTCCGGACCCCTTCGTGCTCGGCGAATGCGGGCGGCTGAAGGCCCTGATGGGCGCGAGCCAGCATGTCGCGCATGGTCAACTCGGCCGATTGCGGGTCGCCCGGATTCGTCGAGCGCATGATCGTGCGCAGGTAGTCGATGATCAGCATGGCGCGCTTGGTCTCGCGCTGGGCGTTTTCCGCTTCCGCGTTTGCTCGGTCCGCCTCTTTCGTCGCCAGCTCGGTTTGCTCTTCCGCGCGAATTCGTTGCGTCTCCGCGCGCCGCCAAAGAGAAAGCGACACGCCAAACCCGACAATCAGCAACAGCACGAACGCGAGGCCGACGGAAACCGGCAGCCAGTTCCGCCGCAGTTGCTTGCGCAGCAGATATCCGAACGAGTCACGCCGCGCAAGCAGGGGCTCGCCGGCCAGATAGGCGCGGACGTCCATCGCAAGCTCCCGCGCTGACTGATAGCGCCGCTCGCGCTCTTTACTCAGGGTCTTGCGCAGAATCGTCCGCAATTCCTCGTTGAATGACGTGTCCGACAACGCCGGCTCGGTGTTCAGGATGTTCTGCACGACGGCGCGCATCGAACCGTTGACGTCATATGGGAATCTTCCGGTCAGGAGTTGAAACAAAACGACGCCGAGCGCGTAGACATCGGTTCGAACGTCGATCAAGTCGGTGTGGCCTTCGACCTGCTCCGGAGCCGCCCAAGGCAACGAGCCCAGGAACTGGCCCGTCTGCGTCATCGCGGTGGTCGAACTGTCGAAGTCGTCTTCCGCCTTGGCCAGGCCGAAGTCCAGCACGCGCGGCTGATTGTCGCGGCCGACCAGAATGTTTCCCGGCTTGAGGTCGCGGTGAATCACGCCCATCAGGTGGGCGGCGTGTACCGCTTCACAAACCTGCGCGAACATCAACAAGCGATCGCGAATGCTGAGTTTTGCGGTGTTCGCATGGGCGGTCAGCGTTTCCCCCTCGACGTAGTCCATTACGAAATAGAAAACGCCGTCTGCGACGCCGCTGTCGTGGATCGTGACAATGCCGGGGTGGCGGAGCTTGGCGAGAATCCGGACTTCGCGATCGAAACGGGCCAGGTCGGCCGAGGACGCCAACGTGTGATCGCGCAGCGCCTTGATCGCGACGGTGCGCCCGGTAGCGATCTGCGTGGCCCGGAAAACGACCCCCTGACCGCCGCGGTGGATCTCGCCTTCAATCGCGTAGCCCGGGACGTTTGGCGGGCGCGCGTTGGCCAGCCGCGTCCCGCTTCCCGCCGCGACCGTTGGCGTATCCGTCCCAGATCCGCTGGCGCCTTTCCCAGTCGCGCCGGCGGATGACGAGGACCTTGATTTTGCCCTTGAGGCGGCGGCCTCCATCAGCCCCAGCAGGCGCAACTCAACCTTGAGCGCCGCTGACAGATCCGGATGCGACGCCAACACCTCGGCGTCCGATATGCGCTGCCCCGACGCGCGACGTTCCAGAACGTCGTCAACGATCTGTTGGATTCTGGCTGATTCAGCCGAGGTGTTGGGCATTCGACCTATTCCAGCTTTCCGCCGGACCGGCGGGTGGACGCTGATCTATCAAACAAACGTATTCCGCCGGCGGAGCAGCCTAGCTTTCGCTCAGAAAATTGCCGGCATCACCCATCGCGACCCGCAACTGGTCGAGTCCGCGACGGCAGAGTTTGTGCACGGCCCACTCTGTGCGACCGAGGCGTTGGGCGGTTTCCGACACGTTCAGCCCCTCGACGAATCGCAGTTGCAGCGCCTCGCGGTAATCCGGCGCGATCTCGTCGAGCGCCTGAATGACGGCCCCGACGGCTTCCCGGCGTGCAATTGAGCGACTGGGCGTCCGCGAATTCACTTCCAGCATTTCCACGAGCGGAATCGCCTGACTTTCCGTCTCGGTCAGCCGGGCCCACTCGCCGCCGCGCTTGGCGGCCTGGAGCGCGCGGATGGTATCGATCAGCCGATTGTCGACGATCGTGACCAGCCAGCGGTAAAAGGCGGATTCGCCGTTGTCTTGAAACCGCGCGATCCCGCGAAACACGTCGACGAACGCGTCCTGCAGAATGTCCTCCGGCGAGACGGCGCCGGCCAGGCGTGCCGGAAGGCGTCGCTCCACGCGCGTCAGCAGGCGGCGCTGCCATCGCGCGAGCAGTTTCTGCAGCGACAGTTCGTCGCCGGCCTGAGCCTTCTGTAGTAGCTCGTCATTCGTCAAAGATCTGATCCCAGCCCCGATCGCAATCATACCCGCCGATCGGGCGAATCGTGGTCCGTCAGAGCCATATCGCTAGTCGATTCTGATCCCCGGCATGAGAGGACCCTCGAGGCTGCGCCACAGATACCAACTCGCGTAAGAGCGGAAGGGCCGAAAAATCTCGCCCGCTTCGCGCATGACGGCCGCTCCCGGCATTTCCGGATACTCATGAAACCGCATGACCGCCTTGCGCAAGCCCAGGTCGTCGATCGGCCACACGTCCGGGCGCTCCAGGCAGAACATCAGCAGCATTTCCGCGGTCCAGCGACCGACGCCGCGAATGCGTGTCACACTCTCGATCACGGCTTCGTCATCAAGGCGCTTGAGCTTGGGCCCGGACACGCGCCGCGTTGCGAAGTGTTCCGCCAGGTCGTGCAAGTAGCTTGCTTTTTGACGCGATAAGCCGACGCCGCGCAACTCGTCGATCGACATCGCGGACAGCGCGGCCGGCGTTACGCGCTTTCGCGGGCAGGCGTCGGTAAGGCGTCGCAGAATCGCGGCGGCGGCGTGCATGGATACCTGCTGGCTGGCGATGGAGTCGACCAGTGTGGCGAAGGCGTTTGGGTTGGTATTGGGTCGATGCGGGCCGACGGACTTGATGATCGCGCGCATGCGGGGATGCGCCTTCGAAAGGTTCCGCACGGCCTGCCGGGCGCGCTGTTCGCGCATCGCCTCAAAGTCGCTCATATCGCTACAGTCTACTCAGATACGGGCCGTTCGACAGGGGGCGGAACGCGGCTTGTTCGGCGCCCGCCGTCGGCTAGAATTGCGCCATCGTATGACGCGTATCCATTTCAGTACGCCTCATTCATCGCGACGCGTCCGCACGTCGCAACCGTTCATTCAAAACGCGGATCATAGGGGTCGTTCATGCTGATATGGGTATTGCGCGGCTTGTTCGTCGTGCTGGTCGCGTCGATCGCGTACACCGCGTTCGCCGACGAAAACGAAGTTCGAATGCAGTTTACGTTCATGCTCGCCGCGATCGCGGTTTCCGTCGCTTTTATTGTCGTGGATGTGCTGCTGCCGCGCAAATCGCTGGCGGCGCTTTCCGGCGCGTTCCTGGGACTGGTGGTCGGCATTGTCGCGGCGTGGGGGCTGGGGTTGATTGTCGACCTGATGGTCGAGACGTTCTTCAACAGCCTTGCGGATCGAACCGGGGCGCTGACCGGCCGGGCGTCCGGCATTGTCGGCGCGATCAAGCTGATGGTCGGCACGATCTGCTGCTACATGACGATCAGCTTCATCCTGCAGACCAAGGACGACATTCGCTTCGTCATTCCGTATGTCGAGTTCTCCCGTCAGACACGCGGCGCGCGCCCGCTGCTGCTCGACACGTCTGTCATCATCGACGGCCGCGTCGCTGATATCAGCGATACGCGAATCATCGACTCGCCGCTGATCATCCCGCGCTTCGTGCTGCAGGAACTTCAGGCCATCGCCGACAGCAGCGACAAGCTCAAACGCAACCGTGGCCGCCGCGGGCTCGATATGCTCAACAAGCTCCAGACCAACGACAAAGTCGAGATCCGCATTTCCGATCATCGGCTGCCGAATGTCGAGGAGTCGGCGGATGTCGACCAGAAGCTGGTCGAACTCGCCAAGAAGATCGATGGCCGCATCGTCACCAACGACTACAACCTCAACAAGATCGCCCAGATTCGCGGCGTGGATGTGATTAACATCAACGATCTCGCGAACGCCGTGAAGCCGGTCGTGCTGCCGGGCGAGATTGTCACGGTGCGCATCATCAAGCCGGGCGAAGAATCCGGGCAGGGCGTCGGTTATCTGGAAGACGGCACGATGATCGTGGCGGAGAATTGCCGCGAGAAGTTGAACGACGAGGTGACGCTGGTCGTCACGAGCGTGCTGCAAACCTCGGCGGGCCGGATGATCTTCGGCCGGCCGGAGGGGTTTGTGCCGCCCGGGCGCCGGCCGCGCCCGACCCGGGCATAGGGCGATCTGCGACATGTGCGGGCGGGACGCCCGTTCCACCCAAGAGGGTGTGCGACCGAAGCGGTTTCTGCCAGTGGCGCTTTGTCGTCAACGCCTTGCCGCCGTCGGCGGGGCGCCTATGATGCCCGTCTCATATGAATCGTAAGAGGGAATCCCGATGAGCGTTCCGGCTGACCGTCGCTATTCGCAGTCGCACGAGTGGTTTAAGGTAGACGGCAAGAGCGTCACCATCGGCATCACGCAGTTCGCCGCCGACGAACTCACCGACATCACATATGTCGACGTGCCCAAGGTCGGCGTCGTCATCGAGAGCGGCTCGCCCTTCGGCGAGGTCGAATCCGTCAAAGCGACGAGCGACCTGTTCAGCGCTGTGACCGGCAAGGTCGTCGAGGTTAATCAGAAACTCGCCAATCAGCCCGAGTTGCTGAACACCGACCCGTTCAACGACGGCTGGATCGCAAAGCTCGATTGTCAGGACCTGTCGCCGCTGGACAACCTGCTCGACGGGCCGGCGTACGACAAGATGATCGCGCAATAGCGGGGTTATCGCGACCTGCGACTATTGCGCCGCTTTCTCGCCGGATTCACGTTCCCAACTGAACACATCGCCCTCCGGCGGCGTCACGCCGGCGCGCCGAAGCATGTGTAGAATCTGTGCGCGGTGATGCATGCTATGCGTCAGGACGTGCGCAATCGCTGTGCCGTATGACTTGCGCGACGGCGGATTGTCGAGATGATCCAGCCAGGTTTCGTCCCATGTGTTGTTTTTCGCGACATTGCGCGCCACTTGGGCAAGCTGTTTCGCGGCGGTATTGAGTCGGCTGCGCAATGCCGTGACGTCGCAATCGCGATTTCGATCGATCTCGGCGCCGGCCATCAACGCCGACCAGACTTCCATGTTCCAAATGATGTGGTCGAACGTGCGGCGGAGCGAGCGATGACCGATGTCAAAGTCGTAGTCAAGGTCCGCCGCTTCGAGTGATTCGCAGATTGTCAGCAACTGACCGGTGGTCCAGGCGTCGTGGCGCAGCAGACGGTCGAGCAGGTTCATACCGCCTACAGTTCCGGCCCGCCGTCATAAGGGCCATAAACGCTCTTCAGCGTGTCCATCATTTCGCCTACAGTCGCCAGCGCCTCGGACGCCTCGACTAACGCCGGCATGACATTGCCGCCGGATAGCGCCACTTCGCGAAGGGTCTTCAACGCGTTCGCGTGCCGCTCGCGCTTGGCGGGGTCGCTTTGTCGCCGGTTGCGCAGGTCCTGCAGCCTCCCCAGTTGCTCGCGCTCAACATTCTCGTCAATCACAAGGATCGGAATACGGTCATAGTCGCTGTCGACGTACTTGTTGACGCCGATCATCACGCGCTCGCCGCCGTCGAATTCCTGTCCGTAGCGGTGCGAACTGTCCGCGATCGCGCGGCGGAAATAGCCCTGCTCGGTCGCGGGCAGGACGCCGCCGTAGTTCTCGTAGATGTGGTCGATGACGTCGAGCGCGCGGCGCTCAATGTCGCTGGTCAGCGCTTCAACGAAGTAGCTCCCGCCGAGCGGGTCGACGGTGCGCGTCACGCCGGTCTCGTCGGCGAGGATCTGCTGCGTGCGCAAGGCGACCTTCACGGCCTGTTCGGTCGGCAGGGCGAGCGTCTCGTCCATGCTGTTCGTGTGCAGGCTTTGCGTGCCGCCGAGCACCGCCGCCATCGCCTGATATGCGACGCGAATGACGTTGACCATCGGTTGTTGCTCGGTCAGCGAAACGCCGGCGGTTTGCGCGTGGCAGCGCAGCCACCAGCTGCGCTCATTCTTGGCGTGATAGCGGTCGCGGGTGATGCGAGCCCACATCCGCCGCGCCGCGCGGAACTTGGCGATCTCCTCAAAGAACTCATTGTGCACATCCCAGAAAAAGCTGATGCGCGGCAGAAACGCGTCCGGGCTGAGCCCGCGCCGCATCGACTCTTCCACGTAGCACATGCCGTCGGCGATCGTAAACGCGAGTTCCTGCTGGGCGGTTGCGCCCGCCTCGCGGATGTGATACCCGGAGACGGACACCGTGTTCCATTGCGGGAGATGCTCGGTGCAATACTCGATCGTGTCGACGACGAGTTTGACACTGGGCTTCGGCGGAAAGACAAACTCGTTCTGGGCGTGGAACTCTTTGAGAATGTCGTTTTGCAGTGTGCCGCGCAGCTGGTCAAGCGGAACGCCCTGTTCCCGCGCCACGCAGATGTAGAATGCAAGCAGAATCGCGGCCGGCGCGTTGATGGTCATGGATGTGCTGACGGCGCCGAGGTCGATGCCGTCAAACAGCACCTTCATGTCTTCGAGTGAGCTGACCGCCACGCCGCATTTGCCGACCTCGCCGAGCGACAGCGCGTCATCGCTGTCGCGACCCATCAGCGTCGGCAAGTCGAACGCCGTGCTCAGCCCGGTCTGGCCGTGTTCGAGCAGGTACTTGAATCGCTCGTTGGTCTGCCGCGCCGTCCCGAAGCCGGCGAATTGCCGCATCGTCCACACTTTGCCCTGGTACATGGTGCGGTGCATGCCGCGCGTGTACGGGAAAGTGCCGGGATCACCCACGTCGTCAATGAAGTCGATGCCGCCAATATCATCCGGACCGTAGAGCGACTTGATCGGGATTCCCGACATCGTCGTGGGCGCCCCGGAATGATCTCCGTCGTCGAGCGGCGTTGGTCGCGGCATCGCATGTGTCGTCATCGTCGCTTGCTCCCTCGCCCGGGCATCCAAGAAGGCCGGCGATGTGGTTCGAAGTCACGGAGCCGCCGCGATGTGGTTCGGCCGGCGGTCGATCCCTATGGTAGCATATCGGCGTAATCGAGCGACGTTGCTCGCGATTGGTGGAGATGGCCAACCCGATGCGAATCGAGAGCGCCCATCTTGGCGACGGCGTCCGCTTGCCGGTGCTCATGACCGACGAGCATGAATGCCCGTACCTGCCCGATCGGGCCGCCCGCGAGGCGTTGCTGCTGACCCCCGTCGATGACGCCGCCTTTTATCAGCAATTGATGGATTGGGGGTTTCGGCGGTCCGAACGGTTCTTCTATCGCCCGGGTTGCGACGGCTGTCGGGCCTGCACGCCGATCCGCGTGCCGGTGGAGCGGTTTGCGGAGTCGCGCTCGCAGGGGCGCGTCCGACGACGTAACGCCGATGTGGAAGTGCGGGTGGCCGAGCCCACGCTGGACGAGGAGCGCTGGAGTCTGTTCACGCGCTATCAGTTGGAGGTGCATGACAAGCCGATGTTGCGGGCCCCGGCCGAGTATGTCGGCGTGTTCTGTGATTCGCCGATCGAGTCGATCGAAATGGCGTACTACGTGCGCGGCCGGCTGGTGGGGATTGGTCTGCTCGATGTATGCCCGAGCGCCCTGTCGAGCGTGTATTTCTACTACGACCCGCGCGAAGCAAGGCGGAGTCTTGGCGTGTTCTCCGGCTTGTGTGAGGTGGAAGAGTGCCGGCGGCGTAACCTGCCGTGGTGGTATCTCGGCTTCTACATCGCGGGCTGTCGCAAGATGGAGTACAAGAGCCGCTTTCGACCGTACGAACTACTTGACCCGGACGGCGTGTGGCGGTCGCCGGGCGCGGATGGAGCCGCCGCATGACGCCGTTGATTCGCCCCGTCCGCGCGACGGATATCCCGGACATCGTTGTGCTGCTGAGCCGTATCTACGCGGCATATGGCGGTGTGATGGACTTGGCGGGCATTGACGCTGGCACGTTGCGCGTCGATCGTTGGCCACGCGAAAAAGGCGGCGAATTGTGGATCGCGGAGTTTGACGGTTCCGCCCGCGCGACGTGCGGAGTCACGATGGACGGCGATGTGGCCTGGCTAAAGACCGTGTACGTCGACGCGCGTCTACGCCGTCAGGGGCTGGCGACGCGCCTGGTTGGCGAAGCGACGCGGTTCGCGATCACCTCCGGCGCGCGGACGATGAAGCTGTGGAGCGATACGCGGTTTGTGGAGGCGCACAGGCTTTACAGGCGGCTGGGGTTTCAGGAATTTGGCGAGCGCGATCTGCACGACCTGAACAACACGCGCGAATTCGGCTTTGAAATCGAGTTGTCGAGCATGACCGCGCAGAGCGGCGAGTCGCGGGACAGGCATGCCTGAGCAGGGACGACGCTGGAAAGAGCGCGTGGGTCGAATGCGCGGCATTCGGCTTTCGCTGTCGGTCAAGTACCTGATCCTTTTCAGCTGTGCGGTTACGCTAATCATCGCGGCGGCGCTTGCTGTGCCTTGGTTGCGGATGCGGGCGCTTGTGGATCAGCAGCAGTTTCTGGAGGCCAAACGCGCTTCCGACGCGTACTTTCGCAATGTGCTGATCGGCTCGGCGCGGGGCGCGGCGGGCGCCAATGTTCATCAGTTCGGGTTGCTGGATGAATCACAGTGCCGGCCGTTCTTCGTAGCAGTCAATATCAACCCCGATGACCCGGAAAGCCTGATTCGCTTTCAGACAGATGACGAAGTGTTGCAGCGGTTTGTCATGAAGTCGGCCAAGGCCTTCGCGACCGAGTCGAAAATGCCGTTCCGATACCGTCCTCCGAGCACGGATCGGGGACGGCGGTTTCTTTACGCGCATCCGATACGCGCCAGCCAGCAATGCCTGACTTGTCACGCGCCTGAAAAGAGCGCGCCGCCTTATGTCGAGGGGCAGCTGGTCGGGCAGATCGTCGTCGACCTGTCGGCGGAGGAAGTCGACAAGCAGATGCTGTTCAACATGCTCGTTGTCGTCGCGGCGGGATTGCTGGCGGGGATCCTGGCGATTCTGGTGTTCTATGTCATCACGCACCGCTTCATTCTGTCGCCGATCGAGTCGTTGCGGCAGACGGCGCTGCGCGTCGCGGGTGGCGACTTTTCGGCGCGCGCCGAGGTGGCCTCGGGCGATGAGTTTGAACAACTCGGCGGGAATCTGAACAACATGCTGGAGCGTCTGCGCGAGGGGCGCGAGGAACTGGAGAACGCGAATCGCGCGCTGGATCTCAAGGTCGAGCAACTGGCGGAAAGCAATGTGGCGCTGTACGAATCAAACCGCGTGAAGAGCGAATTTCTCGCGAGTGTGTCGCACGAGCTGCGGACGCCTTTGACAAGCATCATCGGCTTCGCGGAGTTGTTGCGGGACGGGCAGGTGGATCCGAAGGACAAGACCGCGCGCTACTCGGAGAACATTCTCATCTCGGGGCGCATCCTGTTGGACATTATCAACGACTTGCTTGATCTGGCGCGGATCGAGGCGGGGCGGGTCGATCTGCGGATTGAGGAGGTCGATCTGCGCGAGCTTTGTCGGGAGTTGATCGACTTCGCCCGGCCGATGGCGGACAAGCGCGATATCGAACTCGACCTGATCGCCCCGGGCGAAGCGCGTCTCATTCGCACGGACCGCGGCCGGGTGCGCCAAATCCTCTTCAACCTGCTCTCCAACGCGGTGAAGTTCACCCGTGAAGAGGGCCGGGTCGTGCTGCGCCTGGAGCTGGCTCCCGACGGCGGAATGCGGGTGTCGGTGACCGATACCGGACCGGGCATCGCGCCCGAGCATCAGGCGCTGATCTTCGACAAGTTCCGGCAGATTGACCAGTCGGCGACGCGCGAGCATGCCGGCGTGGGGTTGGGACTAGCGATCGCCCGCGAATTGGCGACCGCAGTGGGTGGGGAAATCACGCTAGAGAGCCAAATCGGGACGGGATCGACCTTTACGTTGCGCCTCCCGCCGGACGCGCGCCGAGCGACGCCCGAGGCGGCGGTTGAGTCGGGCAAAACCGGTGTATGAGCTATGAATATCATAGATATGTTCTATGTCAACGGCTTGATTCCCTGATCTAATTGCCGCGATTTGAACAGCTTAGAGGCGCCGGCGGGCAGTCCCGGAACCGGTATCGGGCCAGCTGGCCGCGCGACGCGTTCAAGCAATCTTAACGCCGGACTCGCAAGTTCGTAAACACTTCCTCATAAAGATGTTACATATCGTCCTCCCCCTCGTCTCAAATTGGAAGTGTGCGGTGGACACCCCCTTGGCGATAGGGTATATTGACCATCAGTCGAGGTTACTCGACACGAGTTTACGGCTGTTCTAGCCGTGGCGCACTTCCGGGGTCGACCGAGAGGTCTGGCCCCGGAAGTTTTTTTGTTTCTCGGTCTGCGCGCTCCGCGCTTCGCGGCAGGAAACGGGGACCGTGCGAGACGCGTTGTCAGTTAGAATCCCTGCGCATGGACGCGGCGGCGCCAATACGAGTCTTCGCTACGGATGCGCGGGTGATCGATGTCGCGCGGCCGTGTCGCGATCATGTGCGCATCGAGTTCGTCGCGCCATTTCAAGACGCGGAGCCGGGCCAGTTTCTGCAACTCCTGTGCGCGGATCGGGACGACAGCGTCGCCTGCGGCGCGATGATGTTGCGCCGTCCGTTCAGCGTCGCTGATTTTTTTGACGGCGGCGACGGCGCCCGTCACGGCGTTGTGATCTCGCGGGCGGTGGGAGGCGGCACACGCTGGCTCGATCGACTTCGTCCGGGTGAATCGCTCAACATGACCGGGCCGCTCGGTCGGCCGTTTCAGATGCCGGAGCCGCACGAGCATGTGGCGCTGGTGGGCGGCGGCGTCGGCATACCGCCGATGATCTTCCTGGCGCGACGACTCAGGGAGGCCGGCCATCTCGCCGCGACGGCGATATTCGGCGCGCTGACACGCGATTTGTTTCCAGTGCCGATACTGACGCCCCCTTTGGACGACGGCGAACCGGCGCCGTGCCTTGAGATCGCCGGCGCGCCCGGGATGAGCGCTGTGGTCACCACCGACGATGGCACACTCGGGCTGCCGGGGCGCGTAACGGACGCGCTGCGCCGCTGGCGTGAGCGCCACCCCAAAACGGCCCTACGCGTCTATGCGTGCGGACCTGATCCGATGTTGAAGGCCGTGGCCGCGCTGACCCGAGACTGGGGCGTCGCGTGCGCATTGTGTATTGAGCGGATGATGGGGTGTGGTCTCGGAACGTGCCTCTCGTGTGTTACCCGGGTTCGCGCAGGCGCCGATTCGTGGCGATGGGCGCTCGCGTGCGGAGAGGGCCCGGTTTTCGACCGCGATGTCCTGCTCGACTATGCTTCGTTAACAACAACAGAGCCGTGATTTCACCGAACTGGGGGTTGTGGCCATGATGAATGCAGGGACCGCACGATGGACCCGTTTGCTTGTGGTTGGGGCCGCGCTGGGGGCGGCGACCGGCTGCCGATCGGCGATTGGCGTCGGGTTGCTGAATCTTGTCGGACTATCGGAAAAGCCCTTGGTGCTCGGGGTTGTGACGGAGCGGTTGGACGCGGCGCAGCGCAGCGCCGAGTTGCTGAATCCCATCGGTCCGTACAATGACGCCATGAACGCGCTCGGCGCCGCGACGCGACGCCGAGTGACACCCAGCGTGTGCTTCCCGTTTCAGACGCAGCCGAACCTCGATGTCGGCCTGTATCACCTGGCCGTCCTGACGCCATGCCAGTTTGCCCGGCTGACAGATCCAACGAAGGTCGAGGTGATGGCGACCGCGATCGACCTGCAAGGCCGCGCCGCGCGGCCGGCGTTGCTCATCGCGCGCGACGACAGCCCGATCAAGGCGTGTGAGGACCTGCGCGGCAAAGTTGTTGCGTTCGGTCCCAAGAACGACAGCCGCACGCACACGGCGGCCCTGATGCTGCTGGATTCGCATGGCCTGAAGCCCGGCGATCTGTCGCTCGAGGTCCTGCCGGTTCCCGGTTCGCTGAAGCACTTCCCCAATGCCAACGGCGTCGTAAAGAGCGTGAACAACCGTAGTTCGGCCGCGGGGTTCGTCGACATCGCGGATTGGGAAGCGCTCCCCGAGACCGGCTCCGCCGACGCGCCCGGACGTTCGTCGTTCCGGATTGTTGCGGAGACGGTGGCCTTGCCGAATCACCTGATCCTCCGCTCGCCGACGCTGGATGAGACAACGACTGAAGCCGCCCGCGCGTTTTTTCTGAGCGTTTCAGAGCACAATCGGGAGGCCATGCGACCGATCGGTGTGTCGGGCTACGAAGCGCCGACGCCCGACGTGATGGAGACGTGCCTGTCGTTGCGAGCAGTGGTTTCGGCGGATTCGCCGGCTTCGCTGATCCTGCCGCAGTAGCGCGGCGTATTCTACGCCCACGCGCTACGCGGACCATTGCCGAGACGGCAGTGGCACACCGAACGTCGAAACTGAATCGCGAAGATTATTCGCGGGTCACATTCAAAGAAGCACGGCCGAGACGGCAGTGGCACACGCTTCGTTCTGTGGCACGCGGCGCGTCGGCGCCAGTTGGCTATTCTGGTTGAATGCGATCGGCGAAGCGTAGCAGGCCGCGCCAGACTGCGCGACCGAGCGGCTCGCTCTCGCCCGTAAAGTTGAGGCGCCCGGTGGCGCCGATGGGCAGCTTGGCGAACGTCATATCGGTTGAGGATGGGTCGGTCAGGCTGAGTTCCAGTTCGAAGTATGGTTGGGTGGCCTCGCGCGTATCGGGCGAGACGGGAATCTCGCCGCCACCCTGAAGCGTGAGGGCCGCGTGCGGGATTTCGCGGGATCCCAAGGGGCGAATGCGTTCGACAGTCGCCGTCATCGCCCTGGCGGGATCCGACGCGGCGCGAAACACGCCCTGCATCCCGCGAACCGGATTGATCGTTGCCATCTGCTCGTCGGAAAGCAGTGTTCGCACGCGCGGGGCGCCCGAGACCAGGCGGGCAACCGGGGCGCCGATTTCGAGTCTGCGGCCGACCTGCTCAATCGCCGCCGTTGAGGCGACATAGCCATCAAAGGGAGCCTTGAGCGTTAGACCGGCTGCGCGTTGCGTCGCTCTGGCGTATTCCGCTTCCCGGGCCTGGAGACGGCGGTCCCATTCGCGCGTTTCGGATGGGCGCCCCGCGATGGCGGCTTCGGCGCGCACCTGCGCGATCCGCAACTGCGATTCGCATTCCCACACGCGCTCGGTGGTATTGTCGTCGGTCAGCAAGGCGATGGGTTGATTCGCGGCTACGGTCGCTCCGGGTTGCGCTTGCAACGCGCAGAGCACGCCGGGCGTTTCGACGTGAAGGGTTGCTTCTTTCTCGGCGCCAATGACAGCTGCGGCCTGCACGGATCGCGGCGCGGGGACGAACCCGAGCAACGCCGGGATGACAATCAGCGGGATGGCGCTGGCCGCGACGGCGCGGACGCGAATGGCCCGCGTCTCTTCGGCGAACAGGCTGTAGCGGATCAGCCGTCTTCCAAGGCCGAACAACGTCGTGCCCAGCACGAGCATGGCCAAGCCCAGGCCGGCGACGCCGAGCTTGAAGGTCAGCAGGCCGGCGATACCGGAGAGAATCGTGATCCGGTACATCGTGCTGGCGACGCCGTAGCCGAGCAGGAGCGACGCGAGGCGATGGTCGATGCCTTGGGCGGTATCACGAATGCCGAGCGCAATGCGCTTCAATGTGGAAACTGTGTACGCCGCCGCCCGCGCCCTCAGGTTCGGGACCTCGACAAAGTCGCTGAAGATGTAATACCCGTCATACCGCATGAGCGGATTGATGTTGAATAGCATCGTAACGACGGAGGCGAGGAAGACCGTGTTGTAGGCCACGGCGTTGAGCAGACCGGGTCCGGTCGCGGCCCATACGAACAGCGCGCCGGATGCGATGGCGACTTCGACGTACATGCCCGCAAGCGCGACAATGATGCGCTCGCGCTTGCGCGGGAATCCCCACGACGCGGTGGCGTCGACATAGGCGCAGGGCGTGAACATCATCAGGTACATGCCCATTTCCGGCACGTGGCCGCCGAAGCGTTTGCAGGCATAGGCGTGGCCGAATTCGTGGAAGATCTTGAGGATAACCAGCGTCGGCCACATGACGGCGAGGTTGCTCGTGGCGAGCAGCCCCTGGGCCGTGTCGGCGAGTGCGGCGCGGTTCATAACTCCGACCACGAGCGCTGACAGCACCCAGACAACCCATACCGCGAATGCGGCCGGCGTGAAGAACGGGCGGACCAGGCGTTCGGTTCGGCTGAGAAACGCGTCGGGGTTCCAGACGGGGACCTGGATAAAGAGGATGCCGAGCGCCTTCTGCCGGATTTTGGCGGCCTGTTTCATGCGAAAGCGGCGATACAACATCTTGTCGTCGCTGATCGGAAGACGCAGGAAGCCGAGCTGGTGCAGGGACATCACGAACTGGTAGAAGTGCTGTTCCTGATCCGCGGTGGCGAGGCCGTCGGCGACGGCCTGCTTGAACACGTCTTCAAGCGACTGGGAAGTGTTGATCCGGCAAAGCACATGGTAGTCCGCCGGGGAAAGGCGGTGCGTGTTGAAGGTGATCGGGTCGCGGACGACATAGCACGGATCGCCGCGAAACACATGGCGCGTGATGTCGAGATCGTCGCGCACGGAGACGCGGATCTTGGCGAGGCGTTCGGCGAGTTGCTGGGCGTCAGCGCTCATAGCCAGAAATTCAGACGCAGGTAGTCGACCGCTTTGTGCGTCCACACCCACCACACGGGTTTGGCGCCGACGTCGACGTACGCGTGTCCCTCCATGCCAAGCTTCACCCAGCTTGGATCGATGGTGATGTCCGCCTCGGCAATAAACACGTTGTGATTGCGGCGGTTCTCGGCAGCGGGTCGCACCCGGCTGATTTCGAACGCGCGGGATTCCTCGGGGCGGGCGTTACTGGCGAATCGACCGGTCAGACCCGCCCGCACATCATCGATGGCGGATTCGGGCGATTCGATTTCAAGGCGCCAGCCATCGAGTGGGGCGACCATAATGAGCGGATCGCCGACGCGCATGACGGCGCCGACATGCTGGCGCAGGTCGCCCTGAACGACAATGCCCGAGACCGGCGCGCGGACGACAGCCTGTTCGATGCGGCGCGCGTTCTGCGCGAGGCGCAGGCGGGCGAGATCGACGCTGGCGGCGGCGACGCGAGCCTCAACGGCGTTGTTCTCGGCGAGGGCTCGTAAGCGCTGATTCTCGGCAATGCCGAGTTCGGCGGCGATCTGATCGCGGGCGAGTTCGAGGTCGCGCGTGTCGAGGCGGCAAAGCACATCGCCAGCGTTGACGATGTCGCCGGGAACGACGTCCACGCCGGCCAGCACGCCGTCAAACGGCGCGCTGAGTTGGCGCGGGTCGGCCGGCTTCAGCACTGAAGGCGCCGTGATGGCATACTCCGTCGCGCCGAAGAAGAACCATGCGGAGAACAGCAGCGCGGCGCTGGCGATGATGCGGCGCCCGGTGCGGCCGCGCATGAAGAACGAGCGGATGAATCCGCGCGTGTCAGACAGCACATGTGAGATCGCCGAACGATTGGCGCGTTGAACGAGCACTAGC
>JAGQOO010000004.1 GCA_020427345.1 Phycisphaerales bacterium
AGCTTTCGGAGGCCGCCCTGCGCCACGGGGAGGACGACCGCCCGATCCGCTCAGACCTCGTGCAACGCGTCCGAGACGAGATCGCGAACGACACGTACCTCACGGATGAGAAGCTCGACGCCGCTTTGAACGGGCTAAAACGAGACTTGTTCCGATAATCCGACAGACAAGGAAGTCTGCCAGTTTGTTTCGAACGGCGCCCATTTCGCTCGGCGAGATGGGCGCCTTCATTTATCGACGTGGCCATAACGCAAAGGGGCGACCCTCCTCCGGGTCGCCCCTGTTGGGGAAGCGGCTGTCGCGTGAGTTTCGAAACGGTTGGGGCTGCTAGCGTTCGGGGCCGTCGACCATGGCGCTCCGAAGCGTTTTTGTGATCCCGATCATCCCGCCGCCGAATGCCCGCAGGGCGACAATGCTCATCACCACGACCAACGACAGCAGAATCGCGTATTCGGACGCAGTGGGGCCGTCGTCGTTGATCAGGAAATCGCGGCAGCGGGACGTGAATCGCGGCACTTGGCTCCTCCTCAGAAGCGTTTGTCCAATGCTAGTCCACCCGAGACGGCTCCCGGCGCGGGAGTGCGGGCGGATTTGCCGCCGCCGCAGTTGGTTCGATGGGTTATCGGCCGCGCCGATAAATTGCCTGTTCACGTGCAACTTGGCGCGTCAGTAAAACAGCTAGGCGGACGCCAGCCTACCATGTTACCATTGCGAGCTTGACCGCCCACATAACCCCTGTTGTTTCCAGACGTTCAGCGCGAGTTATGTAAAGGCCTGGAGAAAAACCCCGGGCGGCAACGGTCTGGCGGGGCCGCCCGGGTTCTTATCTGTCCTTGGGGCGGTGTGCATGGTGGTCTTGCCAAGACGCGCTTCGAGTGGCCTAGGATAGGTATCGCCGTGATTGCAGGTGTCTGGTCCACCTCATGGAAGGAGAGTTCGATGGTGCGCTCGCTCACTATGATCGCGCTGCTCGGCGGCTGCGCCGGTATCGCCGTGGCCGACTGTCCGGAGAGCTGGTCTGTGACAATTTCAACCACCGGCGGCACAGTCAGCTGGATGTCGCTGACGAACGTTGCGACTAATGGAGATGAGTACGAGGTCAGTCTCCTGGTGACCGACGTCCGCGCTGATGTCGTGTGGGGGTCCTTCACGATCCCGAATGTCAGTGTCATCGATCAACTGGATGCCAATCAGTTGACGCAGTCGGCGATCGCACAGGGGCCATTGCCCGTGGTTGCGTCTTCGCAGGACGTTGTCGTTCCACCGCCGCCGGCGGCTCCCAGCATATCGGGTAGCGTCACGGTCGGGCTTGACGCAAACGGATTCGCGGTCGTCAGCGCAACGAACGTCACGCTCGGCACGGCGCAGGTCGTTCTGCCGGTGTTCGGGCTTCAGACTGTCACGCTGACCCGCATTGAGCTACAGGGGATCGTATCGGTTTCTCCGTCGTTGAACGCCGACCTGAACGGCGATGGAACGGTGGCGCTGGAGGATCTCGCAGCATTGCTGGCCTCGTTCTCCCTCTGTGGTTCGGATGTGCCCGACCTGAACGGAGACGGCTGTACGGCGCTGGAAGATCTGGCCGGATTGCTCGCCGATTTCGGCGCCAGCGTCTGCCCCTAGGAACGGGAAGCAACCGCAACATGAAGACGACGCGCGCAGTCGCGATTGGCGTTTCTATGGCGGCTTGGGGGTTCTCCGCAAGCCACGTCTGGGCGGGTCCCGGCGGGCAGCCAACATGCGCGCCTTCCGCCCAATCGGGGGTGGATTCAATCCCCTACCTGCCGCCAACGACCTATTACGACCTCGCAAACGGCTGCGTTCTGGTTGACCAATTGGAGCCGGCGGGCGCGCAGCCGGTCGAGGTCACGCTTCTGCCGCCGATCACAAATGCGGGCGTCGTTGAACTGAACTGGACGACGCGCATCACCGCGACCGACCTGCGTCCGTATCTGCTGGATCAGTTCGATCGTGCCACGCCGGCCTTTTGGGGACTCGGGCAAGGGATGGCCTGGTTTGATATCGACACGCCGCGCGTCCGCTCACTCGCGTCGGTGTCGGCGAGCGATGGCGTGTTCATGTCGGGCGGCGGTGTCGGGGGCAAGACGCCGGTTCCGCAATGCGGGAACCAACACTACATGTTCGGTCTGGTTGACGGCTGGCTGCACCGCTCGAGCGACGGCGTCACGTGGGAGTTGCTCGGGTTCCAACCTTCGACGGTACTGAAGGCCTTGCACGACGGCACACTGCTGTCACTTCGCACCGTGACGGGGAGCGGCCCGCAGATTTTCCGCAGCGTTGATGACGGCGTTACCTGGACGCGCTCGGTCTGGGCGGGTTCGGGGATACCATTCGCGTTCTATTCAACGACGGCGACGATCGTGAACTGGGGCGTGCATCAGGCCGCGAACGGGACCATCATTGTCGTCGAGTACGGTCTTCCCGCCGAGGGGCGGTTCATCTACCGATCGACCGACAACGGCGCGAGTTGGAGCGCCGTCCACGACGCCGGCTTCGACGTGATTCACCACTATCACGCGGTAACCAAGCAGGAAGCGCTGGGACGTTGGGTCGCGATTACCGGCGACAACCGCGGAACGCCGCGCAACTTCATCAAAGTCAGCGATAACGACGGCCTGACCTGGTACGACTGGACGGCCCCGTTGGAGTTGTGGCTCCAACCCACGTATCTCCTCGATTTCGGCGACCCGACGCGCCTTCTGTTCGGAAGCGATACCAGTTGGCAGGTCGGCGTCCTCGATGTGTCCGACGGACCCACTTCCAAGACCGTCTCATCGGTGCTCACAAACTGGGATCGAAGGCCGAACCGCCACACGTGCTTCTTCATGTTCGAGCACAATGGCTTGTACTACGCCTGCCACCGCATCGCCGAGTATGGCGATCGGTACCCGGTTATCAGCGTGAGCGCCAACCTGCGCGACTGGGCGGTCTATCACCGCTTCGACGCGCAGGAGGTAGCCGGGCTGGAGTTTGCCGGCGAGTGGGGTGGACGCCTGCACCTCGGCGTGCTCGGGAATTCGACGTGGAAGCACCTGTCCATCAGCCCGGCAAAGCTGTCGCAACGAACGGGCGTCGTTGTTACGCCCGCCACCGAGAACCTGATGTCGCTGGCCGATAGCAAACTCGACAGCGTGACGAATTGGGTCAATGGCAGCCCGCTCGATGCGCAGGGCGGCCGCGGGAGTTTCTGGGACGGCGCCCCTGGGATGCAGGGCGATGGCTGTCTGCGCTATCAGCGCTCCGACGGGCAGCGGATGCTGCTGCGCTCGCCGAGCGTGCCCTACACTCCCGGCAAAGCGTACCAGGCGCGCGTGTGGATGCGAGGCGACGGCGGACTGGTTCAAATGCGCTGGTCGGTTGATACGACCGGAGCCGGCGAGTCGGTGTGGGGCCAACTCAGCAACACCGAGTGGCAGGAGTTTGTGACGCCACCGATCACGATGCCGACGGGTGTCGGCGTATTGCGACTTGAGGTTGTTGTCTTCGCGAACACGGGTACTGGTTGCGACGTATGGCTGGACAACATGACTGTCAGCGAAGCCCCCGCTGTTTCCTGGACGCTGGGCGGGACATCCGACGGCGATCACATGTCGACATGGCAAATGGTCGGCGACGCCTGGACCAACGTGCTCTCCATCCAGACAGACGACATGGCGGATTTCTATCAGGGCCACAACCCGTTTGTCGTCAAAACCTGGGGCGCTGCCGAGCCGAACGACATGCGACTCGTCTATGTCCCGATTGACAAGCGATTCGAGCTTCAGCGATTCCGCGATGGACAGCTGATCGGCGACATTCGCCTGGCGGCGAAGCCGTTTCAGCGCAACGCGGAAATCCGGTTCGTGATTCGGTCGAACGCTGAGCGGACGGCGCTAAGCGTGTCCAACGGAAACAACCTGCGAACGCGATGCGGGCGGCCGGACGCGCGCTACCGCAATCGGGCGTTGATGATGCGGTACGGAGATGGCGCGGACAAGACACTTCCGATGACGCTGATCGACGACCACCTGTATGAAGGCTGGCTCCCGGAGAGCGACCTTGGCCCATTACTGCGGGATCCCAATGCGGCCGCCGATTCTTGGCAGCCGGACGGCTATTGCGTCGAACGCCGGGCGCCGGGCGGCGACTGGGTTCTAATCGGGGAGATCACCGACGGTTCCACGAGCTTCTTCGACGAGGATCCGATCGATGGCGCGACCTATCGAGTCACGGCCAAGGGCCCTTTCGGCGGGTCACGACCTTCGAATGAGAAAGCCACCGGGCTCAGGAGCGACATCAACGGCGACGGTGAAGTTGGTATCGCGGACCTGGCAGTCCTGATCGCGAGCTTCGGCAAGTGCGAAGGAGAGCCGGGGTACGAGGCGCAGTCCGATCTGACCGGGGATGACTGTGTGGGGTTGGAAGATCTGTCGCTGTTGCTGGGCGATTTCGGCAAGGCGATCGAAGGTTAGGGGATCGACTGGCGAAAGAACAAACGAGCGGGGACACGCGAGTACTCGCGCGTTCCGCTCGTCGATCGATCTGATCTCAGTTACGCGGTTCTGCGATCGGCTAGTACTGGTCGCGCCGGCCCCCGCCGCCGTACCCACCGCGACCGCCGCCGCCGCCATAGCCGCCTCGACCACCACCGCCACCGCCGCCGCCACCTTCGCGCGGACGGGCTTCATTAACGGTCATGGCCCTGCCATCGAGTTCTGACCCGTTGAGCGCCGCGATCGCGGATCGCGCTTCGTCCTCATTGGGCATTTCGATGAAGCCGAACCCGCGTGAGCGCCCGGTCTCGCGGTCAATCAGGATTGACGCGTTGGAGACCTCTCCGTGTGCGGCAAAAGCGGCCCGCAAAGAATCTTCCGTTGACTTGTACGAGATGTTCCCGACAAAAATACGCACCGCCGCCGCTCCTGTCTCTGTCTCGCGCTTGTTCCTGTTACGCAGCGCTGTTGTAGCCGCGAACGCCCGCCGAGTGCGTTCACAGTGCTCCAGAGGGGAAGCGTAGACCGAACCGTTACCATCCGTCAACGACAAAATAGGGGGGCCGAGGCCCTCCGATGTCCGAACGAGGAGCCCGCATGCCACCGATCCGGCCCCACGGTACGGGGATAATCGACCTTCCAAACCAATGGCGAGTAGCGGCGATCGATCAGGTCGCTCCCATGCGTTTGCCTACCGGCGCGCTGATGTGCACCCCCGATCACTTCGACATCATCGATGTCAAGAACCCCCACATGGCAGGGAATCTCGGCGCGATAGACCGGTCGCGGGCCCGTCGCCAGTGGGAGTCGCTCGGGAGCGCTTTTGGTCATGCCTGCCTTCGGGTCGACGTGATCCCGTCCATCCTCGGCTGTGAGGACATGGTGTTTTGCGCAAATCCCGTTTTCACCGGACTCGACGTGGACGGACATCGGGTTTGCGTCCCCGCCCGGATGCGGCACGACTCGCGTCAGCGCGAGACGCCGGCGCTTGTGGCATGGTTCCAGAATGCGGGCTACTCCGTCCACACCGTTGCGACATCCCTGTTTGAGGGTGGCGGCGACGCGGTCTGGCATCCCGGTCGGCGACTGATCTGGGGCGGATACGGCCATCGCACCGATCCGGCCGTCTACGAAGAACTCGGCCCGATCTTCCAGGCGCCCGTGATTCGGCTGAAGCTGATGTCGGAGCACTTCTACCATCTGGACACTTGCCTATGCGCGGTCGACGAGAACACCGCGCTGATCAATCCGGCGTCGTTCGACGAAAGCGGGCTCGGCCTGATTCGATCGGTGTTCAAGCGGGTGATCGAATGTCCGGCCGACGAGGCCATCGGCGCCTTGGCCTGCAACGCAGTCGCCACGGCGAGCGGCGCAGTTATTCTCCCGGCAGGCGCGCCGCGAACAGCGGGATTGCTGACCAAGGCGGGCTATTCCGTCATCGAGGTCGACACCAGCGAGTTTCAAAAGTCCGGCGGCAGCTGTTACTGCATGAAAATGTGGCTGTGGTGATAGAAAAACAAGGCCGCCGACGCCCATCCCTGAGCGCCGGCGGCATTCATCATTCAAGAAAGCATGTGTGGACGACTATCGCATCGTGCGGCGCTTGAGCGCTCGACGCTGAACACCGATCCCCAGCATCGTGAGCAGTGTCATCGTCATTGACACAGGCCCGCACGCGCCGCAGCCGATCGGTGTCGCCTCCGTCACGACGCCGAGCGCGATCGAGCTCGCTGTCGCAAGCGTGACGCTGCCCGCGCTCAGCAACTCGGCGCCGATCGAGAACGATCCGGCGGACATCGTTTCAAACTTCGCCTCGATGACAAGGGTCTCGCCGACAGCGACGGCGCCAATCTCGATTTCGACGCTGTCGCTGCCAATCGTCGCCGGCAGTTCGGCGCTCTGGGTCGTCGAGCTGACCTCGGTCGCCGACAAGAAGCCCAGGCCGGCGGGCAGATCGAGCGATAGTGTCACATCCTCGGCCGCGGCGTCGCCATTGTTGACGATCGTCACGCGGACGACGATCTCATCGCCGATCACGAGCGTATCGCCAGAGGTGACAGTCAGCGAAACCGCCAGATCAGCGGCCGGCGTGTCCATCGAGTCGTTCGGATCGCCGGAACTGTCATTGCTGACCTGCAAAGCGCGCGTTCCCGCGCTGCCCGAGTAGTTTGTGTCGCCGCCGTACGCGGCGCTGAGCGTATGGGCGCCGACTTCTAACGCGTCGGTCGTCAAGGTCGCCACACCGCTCGAGTTCAACGTTCCTTCGCCAATCGTTGTTGAACCGTCCTTGAAGGTCACCTTTCCGCTTGGATCGCCGGAGCCCGGGGCCACGACACTCACTGTCGCGGTGAGCGTGACCGTGTCGCCCTTCTGAGGGGTCAGATCGGACGCCGTCAGTGTGACCTTCGTCGATGCCTTGGAAATCGTCACTGTGGATGCGGCCGACGTGTCGGGGTCATAGCGCGTGTCGCCGGGATAGCTCGCGGTCACCGTCTTCGTGCCGACGGTCATGAACCGGATGGAACACTCGCCATCGCCGACGCTGCCGGTGCACTCGTCGGTTCCATCGCTGACCGTGACGTCGCCGGTCGGCGCCGTTCCGTCGCCAGTGACGGAGTACATCACCGCGATCGCCTCGCCCACGACGCCCGTCGTCGCGACGTCGTCGATCGTGATTGTCGACGGCCCGCACTTGTCGTCCCAGTTCACCGCGCCGGCTTTCAGGTCGGCGTCGTCGATCTCGACGCCATCGCAAAGCGCGCTCTTGCCGCTATCACTCGCGTAGGTCGCCTTGTCGATCTCCGCAAAACCCAGCGACAGGTTGTCCGTGCCGGCGTTGACGTTGATTGTCACGTTACCCGCCGATGTGAGCACAACCGGCGTGCCTGCGGCCTGACCATCGAGGCTCACCAGGCCGTCATTGCCGATGTCGAGCGTCGCGCCATTGAGGAAAAACAGCGATCCGTCCGGCTTCAGGTCGATTAACTGGCCCGTGGTCGCGATCGTCAGGTTGTTGATGCGGAACTGGTTTGCGCTGTTCAGCGTGTATTTGCCACTTCCCGTAATGTTCGTGTCGCCCTCAAGAGCGATCTCGTCGTCGCCGGCCTGCGTCAGCGTCTCCGTCGTCGTCGATGTCAGATTCAGCGTGGCGCCGCCCATCAGCTCAAACGGCTTGGTTCCGCCGGCTGTCGTAATCGAGCCGGAGGTGTTCAGCGCAGCGCCCGTCGCAATCGACACTTTGTCGTTCGTGTCGGTGAGCGTGACGTTATCGTTTGAACCCGCTGTGCCGATTGTCGTCTCGCCGTCGTCGAGATCGAGCGTCACACCCGCCGCCGCGAAAGAGAATCCACCAGCGAACGCGAGAGCGCCGGCTCCGGTGTAGTTCACGGTGTCACCCGCGCCCGGCGCGGCCGCGCTCGAAATCGTCAGGTCACCATCTCCCGCGATCGTGAGCGTGTCGCCGCCGCCGGTGAGCCCGGGATCGAATGTCGTGATGGTCAGGTCCGCGCCCATGTCGATCGTCAGAATCGGCGGCGGCGTGCCGAGATCTACCCCGGCGATTGTGCCCGTTCCGCTGAGCGTAACCGGATTCGACGCCGGCACGGTCTGCGTCCAGTTCACGCCGGACACGTTGATGGTCGGGCCGCCCGCGCCGATGTTCAGCGCCGTGATATTGATGTCGGCGCCGATGACGAGCGTGTCGTTGCCGTTCAGATCAATCTGCGAAATCGTGCCGATGCCGGTCAGCGTCAACAGGTCGTCCGTCGGTGCGATCGCCGCGGTCAGCGTGCGGCCGCTGGCCACATCAATCGCCGCGTTTGCCGTCTGACCGAGCGTCGTGACCGTCGTTGAAATGTCGACATCCAGCGCGCCGCCCGACATGTCCAGATTGATTTCGGAAACGGTCGCGGGCCCCGTGCCCATGATGTGCAGGATGTTGTCGCCGACGCTGACGCCGTTAGTCACCGTGAGCGTGTTCGCGTTCAGGCTGAGGTCGAGATTGCCCTGGCCGGCTGACATCGTGACGGTGTCAATCGTCGCGCCGCCCGCACCATCGATCTCTACTGCCGTGCCGTCATCGTCAATCGTGACCGTCGCATCCACGATCACGGGATCAGTATCGTCCCCGTCAATCGAGAGCGTAGCGCCTTCGATCGAAAGATTACCCGCAAAGTCGACCGTTTCCGACAACGCGCCGTCATCGCGACCCGTGATCGTCATCGTCTTGTTCGCCGGAAGCGTGACGGCGTCGGTAATCGTGAGCGTTGACCCCTCAGCTCCGGCGTTGTCAAAGTCGAGCGTTACGCCCTCGGTCGGCGTCAGCGTCTCAATCGTGGCGTCGCCGTTCACCGAGATCAGCGCATCGTTCGCGGACGTCGTGACGCCGGACAGCACGTCAACATCCAGCACGCCCAGCGACGCGCCCGCGCCCAGCGTCAGCCCCGCCGCAAAGTCGACTGACTCCGTGGCCATGCCCGCGTCGCCGGCGATATCGATCGAAATCCCGGCGATCGAAACAGCGGCCGTCACGATCGCCTGCACGTCCGAATCCAGCGTGAAGTTCATCGCGAAGCCGTTGCCGCTCGTCGTCAGCGCCGGAATCGTCGTGTCATCAAGCAGGTCAAACGTCACTTGCGAGCCAATCGATGAGTTCACGACGATGTTGGGAGTCACGTTCGATGGGGCGCCCGCGGCGGCCACGCGCACGATTTTGGCGTCGGCGGACACAAACAGGTTGTTGGCCGCCACCGCGCTGTCGAATGTGCCGGAGCCGCCTGACGTAACTGTCAGCGTTCGCGCGGTAGTAAATGACGAGAAATCAAACCCGGCGGCCGAGTTCGTGCCGGCAACGACAATCGTCCCCGTGCCGTTCAACGTCATTTCGATGTCCGCGTTGGAGAAAAACACGCGAAATGCGGTTCCGGCAAAGTCGATCGTGCCCGTAAAGCCGCTGTTCACGACGATGCCGGTGCAGTTGCCGATCGATGCGTCGACACTCACGGTCGCTGTCGAGTCGAAAACGATCCGGCCCGAGCCGGCGCCGGCGGAAAGCTGCGCGTTGACGGTCGCCGCGCTATGCGGCCCCGCTCCGCTGCTGGTCAGAAAGTCGTCGGCCAGCGCGGCGCTGGACAGCGCGAGGGAAACAAGCAGGCTGGCGCACAGGTGGCGGCGCATAACGTCTCCTTGAGTCGATGAAAGCCCTTTGCAGGGCCTATCGGGAGACTCGGACCGCCGACTCGAAGTCGAGATCGGGATCGACGGTCATCGTGGCGGAGATCGCGCAATTCCTGCGTCGAGAAGGCTACCAGCCGCCACCGCTGCCGCCGCCACCACCTCCTCCGCCTCCGCTGCTGCCTCCGCCGGACGAACCACTTCCGGACGGAGATGACGCGAGCGTGGCGGAGATCGAACTGACCATGGTGGAGACGCTCTTGCCAAAATCGAACCCGCCGGAGCCGCCTGCCGTCACATCGTGCGATGGGTGGTAGTAGCTGGTTCGAACGGCGTCAGAGGAGAAGCGTCGCATCCACTGGCTCTGTGCGTTCAGCGCGATGGCGTATGGCAGGAAGTCGCCAAACTGATCGGGCTCAGGCGTGCGCTCATCCAGTCCGCGCAGGTGCTCGCGAAACGCGCGCCAGCGCGCCGCGATGTCCGCGCCGAGTTGCGTCTTGCGGCGCATGGCGCCGGACAACAGAATTCGCATCAACCCTGCGCAGAACAGCGCGAAACCCGGCACATGCGCGACCGGCGCCCACCCCGACCACATTTCGACGTAACCCCAACAGATCCCGCCAAGCCCGATCAGAATGAACGGCGTGACAAAAACGAAGACCGCGACGCCCGCCCACGAGCGCGCCTGCCAGGCCGCCGCCGCCATCACGGTGGGGATGCCGGCAAAGAAAGCGCCCCATACAAACAGGAATGCCGTCGTCGGACTGGAAACTCCGATCAGGATCAGCCCCGGAACCAGCCACGCGAGCCCCATCAGCGCGTTGCGGCCAACGCTGTGCTGAGGCCCCTTGTCGAAGTACTTCTCCTGCGTTTCGCTCCAGATCGCCCGCTTGATCGAATTCGCGGTCTTGTAGAAACGGTTCTTCAATTCGCTGACGCGGATCGTCTCGCCGGCGTGGCGCCCGCGGCCGAACAAGCCGTTCAGCAGATTCAACTCAAATGGTCGAAGGCTCGCGTCGCCCTTCGACGCGAGAACAATCTCAAAGTCGTCATCCAGTTGCCTCAGTTCGAGGACGCCGCGGCGGCCGAGATCCAGCAGCGTCGCGATTACCGATCGCATGTCGGTCGACTCATTCAACAGGGCGCCGACGATTGCGGGTGGTAGTTCGTCCGGCGGCGATGTCGCGGGGCCGAGGGCGGCTGTCGGCGCGGGATCACGACCGAAGCGAAACCAGCGCAGCCAGTTGAGCAAGACGATCACCGGAGCGGCCAGCAGCAGCACGATGACGCCGCCGGCGCCGTCGAAGAAGCCGTTAACTGTCAACGGCGCCTTGATGACTTCTTTCGGGAATCGAACGAAAATCTCGAAATCCTGCTGCGGCGGAATATTGGAGGCTGAGAAGTGAATCGTGCGCGCATCGGCGTCCTCTTCCCATTTCGCGTCCGGCGCTGTGCAGAAAAATGTCACATCCACGTTGTCCAGCGCACACGGGAGGTGGACATCGCAGGCGCCTTCCTTCACAGCCGAAATGCGATCAGCGAAAATCGCTTTCCAGAATACGCCGTCTGAGAACAACCCCTTTCGAATGGAGCCGTTGAGCGTGTATGACAGTACGAACCGCGCTTGCTGGTTCTCGTACGGAGGCGCAGCCGGCGCGCGCGAGCGCCAACGCAGGCGCGTTTCGCTGAGCCCCTTCACGACGCGACACTTGTGAAGCGGAATGTCGTCTTTCTCGCTTCCCTCTACCACGGCGTAGTCAATCGGCTTGGCCGCGTCGGGTGTTTCTTTCTCGGGCTGTATGTCATGCGGGTCGGCGACGGGAACTTCGCGCAGCGAGATATCCGACACGGACGCGACGCCGCGCAACGGCATGTTGCGATAGCCGCCGTTCAGCGGGCCATCCAGCACACAGTCCCACGTTTCGGTCACGCGGATGCGGCCATCCGTTTGAACGTCCATCCGGACCGCGATTCTGTCGAAGGAGAGCGCGCCTTCGCCGTTCGCGGTCGCGACGACCATCAGTGCCGTCAAGGTTGCTGTTATTCGCCGGATCGGGCTCATTGGAGCATCCTCCTGCCAACAATCTAGCCAACGCCCGAGCAACCGCCGTTTGATAATCACGAGAATATTCGAATCCCGGAGGGCGCGTCCCGCATGGTGCGCTGTCACCGACGCCATGCTAGCATGTGCGCAACCTGAGCCGCTGCAAGGAGGCTGAGCCATGAATCTTCGAAATGCGATCGCGATGTCAGGGGTCGTGTTGCTGCTGATGACCGGGTGCGCGAGCACGCCGCGCGCCGTTGGCCGCGATAAACCACGCGTCGTCCAGGCGGGTTGCGGCATGTGCGTCTTTCACATGAAGGGCGAAGACGAGTGCCAGTTGGCCGTGAAGATTGACGGCCGCCCGTATCTCGTCGTTGGAACGGACATCGACGATTACGGCGATGCCCACGCGCCGGATGGGCTGTGCAACACGTCGCGCGAAGCGCGCGTGTCGGGCGAAATCCGCAATGACCGCTTCGTCGCACACACGTTTGAGCTCGAGCCGATGGAGATCGACGAGTAGCGGAGCCCGTCGCCTGCCATGATTCTGCTCACGCGCGAAGTCCGTTTTTCCGTCGACCGCGATTGGGCCGGGCGGATCGAGCCGTCCCGGCCAATCACGAATTCGTGGGCCGGCTGGCCAAGCGCGGTCGGCATCGTGCCGTATCTATGCTTGCGGGCCACTGTCGCCGGCGAGCCCGACGCCACCACCGGATACCTGTGCAACATCAAGCTGATAGACGACTTGCTCCGCACGCGCGCCATTCCCGCCACGGCCGAAGCGCTGGAGGCGAACGGCTGGCGGATTTCCGCGGAGCGTTTGCTGCGGGGCATCTGGGGCGCCGTGCGCGATCAGGCGCCGGTCGGCGCCACGCTTCGCCGTCTTGAGTTGTTGACAACGCCGTTCTTGAGCTACGCGATCGAAAGCGAGGCGCCGCAGATGACGCTGTTGACGCAGCAGTTCGAGTTTTCCGCCGCGCACCGGCTGCACTGCCCGTCGATGAGCGACGAAGAGAACGTCGCGACATTCGGCAAGTGCAATAACCCGAACGGCCATGGCCATAACTATCTGCTTGAAGTGAGTGTGCGCGGCGAGCTCGACGCGCGCGGCGCGATTCTGCCCCTCCCGCACTTTGAGCGCATCGTGCAACAGCGCGTCATCGATGTGCTCGACCACAAGCATCTGAACGAAGACACTACGCTGTTTCGCGAATTGAACCCCAGCGTGGAGAACATCACCCGCGTGATCTGGTCGCTGCTCGCGGCGCACGTTGGGCCGGCGGAACTGCACGCCATCCGCGTCTGGGAAACTCCCAAAACATGGGCGGAGTATCGCGGCGACTGAGATCAGGAGCGCACGCGGGCGACGACTCGATCGCGCACGCTAAGCGACGGGCGCAGTCGCCGGGGAATCGGCCGGCGTCTGCCCCTCCACTTCCGTGAGATACCAGCGCACCGTATTCGGGATGCCGCGCTCGTAGGGAATTGTCGCCTTCCAGTTCAACTCGCGCCGCGCCTTCTCGGCCGAGAAGAACGACCTGCGCCCCATCAGCCAGACGGCATAGCGCGTAATGAACGGCGGCTTCTTCGAGCGGAACAAGTGGCCAACGCACTCCAACACGAATCCCGCAGTGTAGGCGATGCGATACGGCACGCGCTGTGTGACGCGGGGCGCGTTGAGCGCGTCCGCCAGCATATCGAAGTACTCCTGCTGCGTAATCTCACCGTCATTGGAGCAGTTATACGCCTCGCCGGCGGCCTTTTCGAGATGCGCGGCGGTGATGCAGGCTTCGGCGATGTTGCCGGCGTAAACGACGTTCAGCCGATTCGTGCCGGCCCCGAGAATCTTGGCCTTGCCGGCGCGAATGATGTGCGCCAAGCGCGCGATTGTCGTCCGATCCCGCTCGCCATAAATCCACGCCGGCCGAATAACGGTCACCTGGATCCGGCCCTGCCGGTGCGCGTCCCATGCGATGCGCTCGGCCTCGACCTTTGATCGCGTGTAATACGCCCAACGGTACATCTTGTAGCCGAGGTCAAACGTCTCATCGACGGTGATGTCTTTCGTGTGATACCCATACGTGCTGATCGAGCTGATGTGCACAAAACGCCGGGCGCCCGCTTTAGCCGCCGCGTCGATCAGCGCGCGCGTGCCGTCGATCGTGTAGCGCTGAAACTCCTCCCACGGCCCCCAATCGCCGACGCGCGCAGCGGAGTGATAGACCACGTCACAACCTTGGCACGCCCGCGCCAGCGACGCCGGATCGTTCAGATCACCCTCTACGAACTCAACGCCCTGCGTACGAAGCCAGGAACGGTCGCTGTTCGCCCGAACCAGCACCCGCACAGGCATATCCCGACGACGAAGCTGCTCGACGATGTGGCTTCCCAACAATCCGGTCGCGCCGGTGACGAGATTCATAGAAGCGCCTCGCTGACTTGGTCCGCCCGCGGATACCCCGCCGCCGGCGCCTCGGTGTCCCGCACCGATAACCTGGCTATCTCAAAGGCTTTATGGTTGCTTGTCGCCGCCAAGTTCATCGGAGTCTCGTTACCGGAGGTTGGGACTGCGGCGGGCACAGGCGGTACTCTAGTCGTGGCCTATGCACACGGCAACCGCGGATTCGACTCTCGCCCGGGAGGGCAGGGTAGTGTCCTGATTTGGGACACTACCAGGGACGCCGGTCTGTTTGACGCGAAGACGCGGACGCGTCATACTCCGGGGCTCGGCATCGATTGAGCCGAGCAAACATCAGGAATGTCGCGGCCCCTTGGCGGGAAAGCCGCGTGTGAAGCACGGAGACGGGTCATGCATTACCCACACCGCCTCAGCAAGATCAAAAAGAAGCGCAAGAGCGGCTTTCGAGCCCGCATGCGCACGTCGCGCGGTCGCAAGACGATCAATCGCCGTCGCCGCCTCGGCCGTCGCGTAACTCCGTGCTAAGCGCACGTACGCCCTTGCCAGCGCGAGACTATCTGAATCGGACGTACACCGCCGTGTCGCAGAGTTCGCCCGCCGGATTGCGCGCATCGTGTTGGGCGATCCCTTCGAGTTGATAGCCCGCTCGCTCGGCCACGTTTCGGCTTCGGCGATTCTCCGTCAGGCATTTGATTTCAATCCGAACCGCATTCAATTCGTCAAAGCAAAGCCGCGTCAGCGCTTCGACGCCTTCGCCGATGTACCCGCGCCCAACGCAGGACGTTCGGGCCCAATAGCCGATTTCGAACTTCGGCACGTCCCAATTCAGCCGCGGCAGACCCACGCAACCAACGAACGCTTGAGTTGAAAAGGCGGGGTCTGCGTCCATCAACCACAGATTCCAGTGAAAGGCCTCTCGCGCCTCAAACTGCTTCGTGGCTTGCGTAAAGAACGCGCGGGTTTGTTCGAGCGTCTGTCCGCCGACGGCCCATGGCAGCCACGGCGCTAACTCGGCGAGCGACTCGCACACACCCGCATTGACGGCCTCCGCATGCGCCACATCCGGGCCCACCAGCAGCAGACGCGCAGTCTCAATGCGCCACAGGGCGGCGCTTTTCTCGGCGTTGCTCATAGTCACATTGATAGCGTCTGCCGAGGGGATTGCGAGGGTTTCGCTGGAACAGAAAAGCCGATGGAGGGATTTGAACCCTCAACCCCAGCTTTACGAAAGCTGTGCTCTACCGTTGAGCTACATCGGCGTTCACGATCGGGCGCAGACCGAGCTACTATCGACCCGTCGAGCCACATAGCTTAGGTCAGACCCGCGATTTGGGCAAGGTTCCGGGAATAGGCGAGGGCGGCGCCGACGGCGGGGGCTCCCCAACACCCAGCGTCGAAACGCCACCCTCGCGAGATTGGGTCCGGCCGATTGCCGCGAGCCGCCGAGCGGCCCGCTACCAGCCCGCAAACGCTGCCCGCAACTCCTCTTCGGTATACTGCGCCGGCTGAAGCAGATTCACCACGCGCGGCTCCGCCAGCGGCGATATCTCAATCACCGCCGCCTGGCCGATATCGCGTCGATGCGCGTGCAGCTTGCCGCGACAGGGCAGCTTCAACCGACTCGCATATTGTTCAGCCGACTGTCCGGTATCAAAGAAGACCGCCACCGGCGTATCTCCGTCAACGCGCGTCAGCAGCATCAGGGTCTTGGGCGAAATCGCTGTGCTGTGTACCCAGCCGACAACCTTGACGTCTGTCGCCGACGCGACGAGCAACCCTTCGCGTGAAGCGCCCCAGGCGGCGCCGGCGAACTCAAGATCGTCCTTGCAGACGATTTCGGGCTTGAAGCCGGCCTCAACTTCGCGGTTGTACGCCGTTTCAAAAGACTCCGGGCGAAACGTGTTTTGAATCACCGGATTTTGCGTCGGCGCCCGATTGAACCAGTACACGCCGATCGCGGTGACAAGCGCGGCAGCCGCCGCCATCGCGGTAAAGCGAAAAACAACAGGCGCCCGGCGGCGAGAGGGCGCCGAGCGCAGCGCCCGCTCCAGCACGCGCTCGACATCCGGGGCCGGGAACAGTCGCTTGAGCGATTCGTCAACGGCGCGCTGGCTGGCAACCTCGCGCCGGGCGGCGCTATCGCCCGTGAGCGACTCCTCGAACGCGCGGCGCTCATCGTCGCTCATCTGATTATCCAGATAGCGATCCAGCGCCTCGGTTATGTCGTCTCTTCGCTCACGCATCCCGTCGTCGTCTCCATCCGCCTTTCGTGCCGCAGCGCAGTCAATCCCCGCGCGTGGCGCTTCCCAGTTTCCGTCGCAACGTCTGTCGACTCCTGAACACATGGCTCATCGCCGTGCCGGCAGGCACATCCAACGCCGCGGAAATCTCGGCGTAGCTCAGGCCCTGCACAGTTCTCAACAGCAGGCAGGCCCGCGGAATCTCCGCGATCTCGGCCAGCGCGGCGAGCACACGGTCATCAAACCAGTTCGGGTCAAAACCCCCACCCGCGCCGGCCTCCTCGGATGTCGTCCCCGCGGCAGGCTCGGCCGCGGCCTCAAGCGGGACCGCGCGGCGGCGCTGTTCCCGTCGCGACTGGTTCATCGCAACGAAACGCACAATCTGCCCCATCCAGGCGACAAAGCTGGTGTTCGGATCAAACTCCGCGAGCTTTCGCAGGGCAATCACGGCTGCTTCCTGGACAACATCCTCCGCCAGATCCGGCTTGCGGGTCACACCACACGCAATCAGCCACAGCGTCCGAAAATGCTGACGAAACGCGCGTCCGAAGGCTTCCGTTGCCAGCGCAGGGGCGCTCCCTTGCCGTGCGAGGCGCGCATCGACAGCCCCTGATTGCCCCGAAACACCCATAGTTCGGCCCGGCCGACGGTTAAGTGCAAACGATCCGGCGGTCATCCTTTACAGATGTCCGCAGGATCGCTCATTATTGCGGAAAGACGCCTTTGCGTGTACGCCCGGCGGCCCAAGCCCTCAACTACTCCGGCTTGCTGTCGTCGGTCTTGGGAATTGGGCCGAACTTGGCCTCCAGATTATCGAGCAAGGTCTCGGTCGATCGCGCTCCGTCCTTCCCCTTCGTCACAAGCATCAGTTTCTGTTTGTCGCCCTCGATCAACGGGATGACCATTCGTCCGCCGGGAACGAGTTGATCCCAAAGACCCGAGGGGATCTCAGTCGCCGCCGACATGACCAGGATCGCGTCGTACGGCGCGTATGCCTTCCAGCCGCGCGTGACGTCCTGGGCCAACCCGACCTCAATCGTCGGATACCCCGCTCGCCTGAGCCGAAGCAGCGTCGCGTCGTACGTAGCGCGGTCGAGCTCAAGCACGAACACATACGGCGTCAGCTCATTCACAAGCGCAGCGCCGTAGCCCTGCCCCTCGCTGACGACAAGTACGCGGTCGCGTTGTGCGACCGCCAACGCCTGAAGCATGACACACATGACATAAGGATGTGGAATGACCTGGCCGGAGGTCAGCGCGATGGTGACCATATCGTGCGCCTGTTGCACCGAAAGGCCGTTCGGCAGGAATGGTTCGCGTGGGACGACGCGCAATGCGCGTTCGATCTCCGGATTGACCAGCTCCGGCCCCTTGATTTTCGTTTGAGAGAAGGCGTGGCGCGCCATGGTGGCGCGCTGGCGAAGGCTACGTTTCCTACGAGACCGCTCCCACTCCAGCTTGCCGTCTTCGGATTGCTTGACATGCTCCGCCTGTGGCAGTTTGTCATCGGGGATTCGCTCCGCCTTGGCCTTATCCGCCGGCTGCACGTCCGATTCCTGCCCGAGCGCGCCCGGCGCGAAGAAGGCCGATGCAAACCCGACCGCCATCACCGAAAGAACTCCAAATCTCCGCATCGACTCGTTCCTTCCTCTGTCTAATCCCACTACTCAGACGAGAACGCCCGCTCAGTTATTCGACACTCCGCCCTTTTGAACACCGGGCGTATCCCCGAACAGCACCAGATTTCGCATCAGCCCCAGGCACGTCGCCCCGTCAAAACCCGCCAGATCGAACGGTTCGGCCCCCAAGAGCCCCACACTGATGTCGAGTGGCGACAGCACGACGGCGATCCGCTCGTCATACTCAAAAACGCGCAGCGGCGGAATATCAGACCCACGGGCCAGGCGCCGCCCCGCCCGACGGTACGCCGCGCTCACCGGAGTTTCGGCCCCGAGGCCGGCTCCGGTCAGTATCGCGGAACTCGCCGGAATCGCGCGCCACGCTCGAGGATCGTATGCCGAGATCTCCATCGCCGCAGCCACCTCCGACTCGACCGACTTAGCGAACTCGGCGGATCCGCCTGCCGCATCGGCAATCAAGACGCCGCCGGCTTCGATAAATCGCCGCAACCCGGCGCGTTCGGCATCGGACAGACTCAACGGCGCTTTGCCGGTTACGTGGGCGACGCGGTACTGCGCCAGCCGATCAGAATCGAGCCGCACGCCTTCACTGACCAGCAGCCGCACATGGTCGTTATTGTTCATCGCGGCGGCGACGCGCTCCCAGCCGGCGGGTTCGATGTTCCAGTCGCCATCGTATTCAATTCGCGCCAGGCGGACGGTTCGATCGAGTTCGTGCGACTCCAGTTCGATAATCGGGGTTTTGAGCCGGTTACGCATCACGACTCGATCCGTCGCATACAGATACGCGTCAAGCCCCAGCCGGAATCGCGATTCGTCGCGCGCCAGGCGATACGTTCGCCACGCGTCGCCGATGGGCTCTTCAATCAGGACCGCCAAGGACCGCAACCCGTTCGACACTTCCCACGCCTTCGGCGGATTCGTGATCGGGTATTGCACACCGCCGGAGAAGAGCGGGTGCGTCGCGTCGATCGCGACGGCGACGTGATCCGGAATGATTCGCTTCAACTCTGCCTTGGCGCTGGCGACAAACTCCGCATCATCATCCGCCGGTGAGATTAACAGGAACCCGCCGCGCGCCACATAGTCGCGCAGCTTCTCGACCTGCGGTTCGCCGAACTCGAGCTTTCCCTTGCCGGTGATATACAGTGCCGGCGCTTCGAGCAGGTCGGACACCGGCCCGTCGAGCGACACGATCTGCCAGTTGAATGGGCGCTCAAAGGCGCGCTCCGCAAACCGTGTCAGGTTCTCAACGTCGCGCAGATTGCGGTCCCAATCCGTCGCGAACTCCAGCTTGTTCATCAGCAGCGGCGCCCGCCCATGCGTCAGAAACAACACCGCGAACGCCGTATCGTGAATGTCCGCGTCCCAACTGCCGTCGAGTTTCTGTCGGCTTAGTAGATCTGCGGCGCCGATTCGGAACCAGTCATGCCGACCGAATCGTTTTCGCCCGCTCGCGCGACCCGCCCGCTCCACGCCGTAGAGGTAGTAGTGCTTCCATTGACCGCCGCCCGAGGGATTGTCGGGCGAGAAGCGCCGCTCGAACCACTCGAGGCCCTTCTTCACGGCGGCGTCAAGTTCCGGTGAACGCGTCGCGCGGGGCGAGTTGAACGCCTGATCAATCACGATGAATAGCGTCGCCAGCCCGCCCGCTGTCATGCTGCCGGTGGTTTCGCGGTCCGGCCGATACTTCCACCCGCCGTCCTCGGCCTGTCCTTTCAGCCAATACGACTCAACCCGCTGCCAATACCCCTCGAAGTTGGGGCTCTTTGCGCCCGCCGATGCCGCCATCCACACGCCAAGCACACCAAACTGGCTGTTGGAGTTGTCAAACCAGCGGCGTTCGAGTTCGGCGCCGGTGCAGTAGTAGCCGTAACCGCCGGCGTTGGGGTTTCCGCTTGGATGCGCCCCAGCGAGAAGATCGCGCATGTCGTTCTGCAATGTGTCGCGGTACTTGCGCACATTCGTCAGCGCCAGGGCCTGCGCCCGCAGGCTGAGCACATACGTCGTGTGTGGGCGCTGCTTTTCCAACCAATCGAGCGCCCCTTGCAAGTCGGCCTCGTTCGGGTTCACGCCGGCGCTCAGCAGCGCCAGCGAAACGAGCGCGGTGCTGCCGCCGCGATATCGGGCCTCGCGAATCGCTCCGGGTGAATCTTCCCAGGTCCCGTCGGCGTCGCGCATCGACCGCAGCCACGCGACCGCTCGTTCGACGCCATCGTCGACGCGCTCAGCCGTAAGCGGACCTTGGGTTTGTCCGCGCGCGGAGAGACTCGCGACAACCGCCAACGTCACTCCGATCAGCCTACGAACCGCCAAACCGATCTCCGTTCAGGCTCTTACACTTCTTATCGTACCTGTCAGTGTGGGAGTTCGGGCTAGTCGCGAGAGCGGCGCCCGTCAAGGCGGGCGTGGCGTGACTATAAATTGACCCTGTTATCGTAACTGCCTAGACTTGAGGGGGATAGACGTTACCTACCATGCCCGCCGTAGCGCGTTGGGGATCCATGGCCGCAGGCGCCGAAGACAGCCAAATTCGACGAGCCGTCATCGAGCGGAACCTCGTCACGCCCGACGAACTCGCGGCCGCCGACGCCCGCCGGGGCGGCCGAAACGGGGCCGAAGCCCCATTGGGCCAGACCCTGCTTGAGTTGGGCTATCTCACGCGCACCCAGCTCGACCGCCTGGTGGCAGGCGCCAGTGACGACTCCGGCAGCCGCTCCGTTCAGCAGATTCCCGGTTACCAACTCATTCGAAAAGTCGGCGCTGGGGCGATGGCGGTGGTCTACAAAGCCAAGCAGATCAGCCTCGACCGCATCGTGGCCATCAAGGTGCTGCCGAAGCGGCTGAGCGCGAACACAGAATTCGTCGACCGCTTTTACAAAGAGGGCAAGGCCGCCGCGGCCCTCAGCCATAACAACATTGTGCAGGCAATCGACGTAGGCGAAGCTGGCGGGTTCCATTACTTTGTCATGGAGTTCGTCGAGGGCGCAACTGTTTACGACGAACTCGCCGCCGGCCGACTGTATGAAGAAAAGGACGCGCTGCGGATCGTGCGGCAGATCGCGGACGCCCTGCAGCACGCCCACGAGCGCGGGATCATCCACCGCGACGTCAAACCCAAGAACATCATGCTGACCAAGGAGCGCGTTGCCAAACTCGCCGATATGGGTCTCGCTCGTGCGACGACCGACGTCGACGCTGCCCTCGCCGAAGCCGGGCGGGCGTATGGCACGCCGTATTACATCAGCCCGGAGCAGATTCGCGGTGAAGTCAGCATCGACCACCGCGCGGATATCTACTCGCTCGGCTCGACGTTCTATCACATGATGACGGGCAAAGTGCCGTTCGAAGGCCCGACGCCTTCGGCCGTAATGCACAAGCACCTGCGCGAAGCGCTTGCCCCGCCGGATCATCTCAATACCAAACTCACGGCGGGCTGCGCGGCGATGATCGAGATGATGATGGCCAAGAAGCGCGAAGAGCGCTATCAGAGCTGTCGAGAACTCATCGAGGACATCGACCGGCTGATGCGCGGTGAGCAGTTGCAGTACGCCCAGCACGGGCTCGACCAGTCAACGCTGGCCGATCTCGCCCGCGGCGCCCCGGCGCCCATGGCCCCGCCGCCGCGAACGACTACCGACACCTCATCAACGACGATCATGCTCGGCGTCGGTCTGGCTGTCAGCATCGTGTTGAACATCATCCTGATCGTCGTCCTGATGGGCTGAGCCGCGCCGCGATGCGCCGCCGACGGACAAGGCACTTCCCGCTCCGACTGATGGCCACAAACACTATGGTTCGTGTCGCGACGGCGTTGGTCGCCGCATTATCGTTCTTTGCGATCGCGGCGCTCAGCGGGTGTCGGGGAGATTTCTCCCTTCAGCCTGCCAACCCCAAGCCCGCGCCGCCGATCGTGACTTTGCCATTCGTGCAGGAGATTACGTGCGAGCGGTTTCGCGTGATCGTCAAGAAGGCGCCTTCACCGGATGTGATGCTCGTCGTCAACGGGGCCACACAGAGCACGATCGACGTTCACCCCGGCGAGGGCTTCACGATCATGGCCCGCGGTGGCTTCGCTGAGCGCTACGAGTTGGTGCAAATCCAAGATGACGCGGCGCTGTTCCGTCGCCTGACACGCGAAGACAAAACCGCCGAAGGCCGCGGCGTGCGAACGCGCGCGGAGGTTGTATTGGTGCGATCGACCGAGCCGCTGGAGGTCATCCCGCAGGCGTCGCACGATTCGGTCGTTACGACAGAAGATGAATGACCGGAAGAACAGAATAGCCGGACGGCACCAGCGGATTAGCGTCGTGCGCGCGCGAAGTGAGTTGGGGGATGGGTCCCCGCTTTCGCGGGGATGACGGGAGGATTAGCTTCGTGCGCGCGAAGTGAGTTGATCGCCATCGCGAGCAACCGCGCCACCGTGTGCCACTGCCGTGGCGGCAGTCGTTCCGCGAACCGACGCCATGGAGTCAGCCACCACTGCCGAGACGGCAGTGGCACACGGGTGGGGATGATTCTGGCGCCGGAATCCCTAGTCCTTCGACACAGGAAACAAGTAGCGCAGCACATCATCAAACCGCGCCGACCAGGCCGCCTCGTTGTGCTCGCCGCCTTCCACTTCGACGTACTCAAAATCCCGCTGCTGCTGATAGCCCATACCGATCAGCGTCTGGCGCAACCGGCGGCAGTTTTCGATCTCCGGACCGGCGCCTGCGCGGCCGTTTGAGCGACCCTCGCGCGTGCCCATGTCGAACCACAATCGCGGCTTGAACGCCGACTTGTTCGTGCGGACATAATCCACCAGCCAACCGTCCTGCCACTGCAGCGACGGCGACAGCGCCGCACAGCGCGAGAAAACGTCCGGCCGGCGAAAACACGCGTACAGCGAAATCAGCCCGCCCATCGACGAGCCGGCGATCGCGGTGTCGTCTCGACCCGGCTTGGTGCGATAAGTCTTGTCGATCAGCGGCTTGACCGTTTCGACCACAAACTCCACGTACTTGTCGCCGTCCCCGCCGCCGCCGTATCGCGCGTCGCGCACCGGGGCATACTCGTCCATCCTGTCCGGCGTGTTGTAGATCGCGACGATAATGACCGGCTCGATTTCCCTGGCGTTGATGAGGCGTTCGGCGGTTTCGTCGACGTTCCACTCGATCCCGAGAAACGACGTTCGCGCATCGAACAGATTCCCGCCGTCGTGCATATACAGCACCGGATAGCGGCTGTTCTTTTCCGCGTCATAGCCGGGCGGCAGATACACGAGCACATCACGCGTATTGTCGAGTTGCGGAGAGTACACCTCCGCGTGCAGGCGGATGTCGCCGGTGCGTGTGCTCGGAATCGTCGGTTGCATCGGGTTGTTGAACACTGTGGTCCGGATGGCGGTGCGCGGCGCGTCCGCCCAGCGTTCGACGCTGTGCAGAATGGTGAGCTCGTCCGCGTCAGTGGGGATTGCGACACGGCGATTGGGGATATCCACGCCGTCCGCGTTCAACTCTACCGACGACCATTCACCGACCCGCGTAAACTTGTACTCCAGCACCGTGCCGCGCAACTTCCACTGCCCGGCGTACAAGTCAGGCGAGACACGCTCCAGCGAGCGGCCGTTCGACTTCCAGCCGTCTACCGACAAGGCGAGATAGATTCGCGGTGGCGGTTCCTCGATGGGCGGAGTCACCACCACAAACCGTACAAGTGTGTCTTTCGCGTCCACCGCAGGCGCCTCCGTTTGCCCGCCGCTCGATTGAGCGCACAACCAGCAGATTATCGCGAACATCATGTTGAGCACACCTCGCCTCTGCGGCTAGCCCGGGGGCGGCTCCGGGACGGGCTCTGTCGATGTGACTTTGGCGATCGCCTGCTGCGCGATGCGGCCGATGATCAGCACGACAATGACAATCGTCGCGATTCCGCCAACCAGCAACCACCGCGGCTGATCCGGGTCGCTCAAGTCCTTTACGGTGGACCCGACCCACACCGCCGCCGCCGTTCGCGGCGCCATGCCGACGAGCGTTCCGGCCACATATATCGCAAACGGAACGCGAGCGGCGGCGAGAACGAGATTCGTAATCGCAAAGGGCGAATTCGGCGGTACCCGCAGCAGCGTCACAATCCCCAACAGGCGAAGCCAGCCGCGACCTGCCAGCGAGTCGTAGACCGCTCGCCAGCGCTTGTCCTGCTCGATCAGCCGCATTCCGCGGTCGCCGCCGACGGCCCGCGCCACGACATACCCGATGATGGCGCCGCCGAGGAACCCGGCCAATGCCGCTAGTGTGCCTACCGGTAAAAAACCGAATACAAATCCGCCGATGACGGCCTGCAGGTACGTTGGCAACAGGGCCAGGCCGGCGGTGACGGCAAACCCGCCGACATAGATTCCGACACCGGCCGAACCCTGCCCGCGCAGCCACTCCCCGATGGCCGAAGCGTTGTAGAGGAGCAGCGTCGTCCCGATCAGCGGCAGCGTGACCGACGCGATCGCCAGCGGGCCGAGGCCGCCGAGTTGGCGGAGCCGGTCGAGCGGCGACGGGGACGGAGACGAATCCGGTTCGGACATCGCCGCATCCTAGCGGCTGAGCGCGCCGAAAGCGCGTCGGCACTGGCGTTTGGCAAGACACAATGGCATGATGGCGGACTTCGCGCGGCTAACACAGCCGCATGACGAGGAGTTGGATGCGACTGGACTTTAAGATTCTGCCGCAACCCGACAACACGACCTGCGGGCCGACTTGCCTGCAAGCCGTGTATCAGCACTTCGGCGACGTGATGCCGCTTCAGCAAGTGATTCGCGAAGCGTTCGCATTTGAGGGCGGCGGCACGCTTGCGGTGTTCCTCGGCGTCCACGCGCTGAAGCGCGGGTATTCCGCAACAATCCACACCTACAACCTCGTGCTGTTCGATCCATCGTGGTTCGCGGCGCCGGGCGTCAATCTCGCGGAGAAACTCCGGGCGCAGGCCGCGGTCAAGTCCGACCCGCGGCTTCGCCACGCGACGGAGGGATACCTCGAATTCCTCTCGCTCGGCGGTCGGATCGAGTTCCAGGACCTGACAACAACCTTGGTCCGTCGCCACTTGAAGAAAAACGTCCCGATTCTGACGGGCCTTAGCGCCACATATCTGTATGACTGCCGCCGTGAGCGTGACGCGGACATGGAGTACGACGACATTGTCGGCGTTCCGCAAGGCCACTTTGTAGTGCTGTGCGGCTACGATGCGGAGAGGCGCGAAGTGATTGTCGCGGACCCGCAACATCCGAACCCGCGCACTTCGTCGCCCCTTTATTCGCTGCCTATCCAGCGCGTCATACACTCGATCCTGCTGGGCGTGCTGACCTATGACGCCAACCTGTTGACGTTGAATCCGCCTGTAACCCCCAAGGAGCATGCGCCTCGTGCGTAATCTCGTCATTGCCGAGAACCCCAAGAACTGGTCGCTCGAACTGCGCGACGCGACCATGATCTCTGCCCGGCAGTATCTAACCGATCCGGCGTACTTCGACGCGCGCGGCTTGCGCATATTCAACCTGTGCCGGTCATACCGCTATCAATCCGTCGGCTACTACGTCTCGCTGCTCGCGATGGCACGCGGCCACCGGGCGCTGCCGAGTATCGAGACCATACAGGACTTGAAATCGCCGACGCTGACGCGCGTTGTCGCCGGCGACCTCGATGAGCTGATGCAGAAGAGCCTGCGCCACGTTGAAGGCGATCATTTCACGTTGAGCGTCTACTTCGGACGGAACGTCGCCAAGCGATACGACGAACTCAGTAGCCGTCTATTCCGCCTGTTTCAGGCGCCGATGCTGCGGGCCGAGTTCATCCGGGCCGACGGCGAATGGACGCTGCGCACGATCGGGCCGATCGATCGAAAAGACATCAGCGAGTCGCATAAGGCGTTTCTGAGCGACGCCGCCAGCCGGTATTTTGCCGAAACGCCGCGCGCGCCGCGCACGCGGCGCGGCGCGCAATACGAACTCGCAGTATTGCACCGCCCCGACGAGGAAAACTCACCCTCCAACGCCGGCGCGCTCAAGCGCTTCGCCAAGGTCGCCCGCGAACTGTCGATGAACCCGCAGTTGATCGAAGCGGAGGATTTCTCGCGCCTGGCGGAGTTTGACGCGCTGTTGATTCGCGCGACCACCGCCGTCAACCACTATACGTATCGCTTCGCCCGCCGCGCCGCGGCCGAGGGGCTGGCCGTCATCGATGACCCCGCTTCCATCGTCCGCTGCACGAACAAGGTCTACATGGCCGAGCTGTTGGATCGCCACGAAGTGCCGACGCCGAAGACCCTCATCGTGCACCGCGACAATCGCGACGATGTCGAGTCCGCGATCGGCCTGCCGTGCATCCTCAAAACGCCCGACGGCTCGTTTTCATCCGGCGTCAAGAAAGCCGAGACGATCGATGAACTCAAAACACTGCTGGACGACATGTTCGAAAAGTCGGATCTGCTGATCGCCCAGGAGTTCACGCCGACCGAATTCGACTGGCGCGTCGGCGTGCTCGAAGGGCGACCGCTGTTTGTGTGCAAGTACTACATGGCCAAACAACACTGGCAGATTACGAAAGTGCAGGGCAAGAGCGTCGATTATGGCAAAGTCGAGTCCGTCATCGTCGACTCCGCGCCCAAGAACATCGTGCGCACCGCGGTGAAGGCGGCCCGCCTCATCGGCGACGGACTGTATGGCGTCGACCTGAAGGAAGTGCATGGCCAGCCAAAAGTGATTGAAGTCAACGACAATCCGAACATCGACAAGGGTTTTGAGGATTCGATTCTCGGTGACGTGCTCTATGAGCGGATCCTGCGGTGGCTGATGGAACGTGTCGATCGCCGACGCCAGGGTGGGGGCCGCATTTGAGCGCGTTGTCACTGTTTGAGGGATTCGGCGTCGAACTCGAGTACATGATCGTCGACGCTGACTCGCTGAATGTGCTGCCGATCGCAGACACCCTGATGCAATCCGTCAGCGGCCGGTTTGAGGACGTGGAGCGCGGCGACCTTGCATGGTCCAACGAACTGGTCGCGCACGTGATCGAGCTGAAAACGAACGGCCCGGCCGCGAACCTCGATGGCCTCGGCGACAAGTTCCAGCGAGAAGTCGCCTACGTGAATGAGCGCCTTGCGCCGTTCAACGCGCGATTGATGCCGACCGCGATGCACCCCTGGATGAACCCGCTCCGCGAAACGCGCATCTGGCCGCACGAGTACAACGACGTATACGAAGCGTTTCATCGCATCTTCGATTGTCGCGGTCACGGCTGGTCGAACCTGCAGAGCACGCACCTGAATCTGCCGTTCGCGAACGATGACGAGTTCGCCCGCCTGCACGCTGCGATTCGGCTGACCTTGCCATTGCTGCCGGCCCTGGCGGCGTCTTCGCCGATCGTCGATGGGCGGGTGGCTGCGTTTCGCGACGTGCGGCTGGAGTTCTATCGCCACAATTCTGATCGGGTGCCGCTCGCCACGGGCCATGTCATTCCGGAGCGCGTCTATTCGCGGGGCGAGTATGACGCGCAGGTGTTTCAGCCGCTCTATCGCGCGATTGCTCCGCTCGACACGGCGAATGTGCTGCAGGAGGAGTTCCTGAACGCGCGCGGCGCCATCGCCCGTTTCAGCCGCGGCGCTATCGAAATCCGCGTGCTCGACATTCAGGAGCGACCCGTCGCCGACATCGCGCTGCTGCGCCTGATCGTCGCGACCATTCGCGCGCTGACCGATGAACAATGGACATCGCTTGATCAGCAGAAACCGTGGGCGGAGGAGCGACTTGAGCGCCTGCTGTTGGCGACCATTCGCGACGCCGGCGCGGCGGTAATCGACGACGCGGATTACTTACATGCATTCGGTATGGGCAATACACGCGCGCCCGCCGCCGGCATCTGGCGCCATCTGTGCGACGCGCTCGCGCCGCAGATGCCACAAGACGAAATGGAAGCTGTGAAGACCGTGCTGGATCACGGAACGTTGTCCGAACGGATAGTCAATGCCACCGGCACGAAACCGGATCGCGAACGTCTGTCGCGCGTGTACGCGCAGTTATGCGACTGCCTGGCCCACAACACGGCCTTCCTGCCCGACGGAATCTAGGCGGCCACATGGCCTCGGCACGCCCATTTGTCCTGCTGACATGCGAGCATGGTGGGAATGATGTGCCCGCCCGCTATCGGGCGCTGTTCACCGGACACCAAGACTTGCTGCAATCGCATCGTGGCTGGGATCCCGGGGCGCTGGATTGGGCCCGCTTGGCAGCCAAATCACTCAAAGCGCCACTGATCGAGCACAAAATCACGCGGCTGTTGGTTGAACTGAATCGATCACGCCGCCATCCGGCGCTGTTTTCCGGTATCTCGCGCGTGCTACCGCCCGCGGAGCGCGAGCGCCTGATCAGCGACACATACACCCCTTGGCGCGACGCCGTGGAAGCCCAGCTGCGCAAGGCAACTCGGAGAGGCCGCGTGTTTCACATCTCCGCGCATTCGTTCACGCCGTCACTGAACGGCGAGACACGCAACGCCGACATCGGCCTGCTGTACGACCCGCGAAGAAAATCCGAAAGCGACTTTTGCCGCGCGTGGCAGAACGAGATCACGGCCATCCGCCCCGACTTGCGGATTCGCCGCAACTATCCGTATCGCGGCGCGGCCGATGGCTTCACGACATATCTACGAAAAGCGGTCGGCCCACGATATTCCGGAATCGAATTGGAAATCAACCAGCGCTTTCCGCTCGGCCCGAGCGGCGATTGGAAGAAACTGAAATGCGACACAATCGCCGCGCTCCAGGCAACACTAACCGCCTTTGGCGTCTAACTGCGACGCCGGCGCGGCGCCTGCGTCTCGCCCGGCGTGCGCTTGCGCGCGTCGGCGGTCGGTAGGCGCAGCACAAACTGCGCTCCGCCATCCGGCGGATCAACGAGCTCCACCTCGCCACCAAGCTCATCAATCGTCTTGCGCACGACCGCCAACCCTAGCCCCGTTCCGCCGTGGCCCTTGGTCGAATGGAATGGCTGCCAGATTCGCTCACGCTCAGCCGGCGGAATGCCCGGCCCGTTGTCGGTGACGCTGATCGTCACGACACGATCAATCACATCGAACTTCGTGCGGACGTTGATCACGCCATGGTTGTTGCGCCCGACGGCGTCCAACGCGTTAACCACGAGGTTCAGCAGCGCTTGATGCAAGCCCTCCTGGTCCACAGGGATCGGCGGCGCATGCTCGTCGAGTTCGGCCAGCACGACGATGCCCGCGTCATCCGCCTGCCGCTGTGTCGACTTGATCACGTCGTCAACAATCCTGTTTACCTGCAACATTTCCATGTACGGCTCGCGCTGCTTGCTGAAGGCCAGCATATTCAGCATCAGCGCAAAACAGCGGTCCATGTTGCGATCGACGATCGCCCAGCCGCGCCGCACCTGCTCGATGTCGCTCTTGTCCAAAGCGCGGGCCACCAGATCCGATCCGGCACGCATACCCTGCAAAATGTTCTTGATTGAATGTGACAGATGCGCCGCGGTTTCCCCGGCGGCGGCCAGACGCTCGCGCTCAACGAGCGACTTGAGCAAGCGCGCGTTTTCAATCGCCATGCCCGTCTGGTGGCCGATCGCCGTCAGCAACCGCAGTTCGGCGTCGCTATACGTGTGCTGCGTGACCGGGCAATCCAGATGGATGACGCCAAACGCCTGCTCACGCGCGACGATCGGCACGCAGATCACCGAGCGCATTCCGAGATTCTGCACACTCTTGCCGGCTCGAAAGCGCTCGTCCGTCTCAACATTCGAGCACAACACGCCTTCGACTTTGTCGAGCACGTCATTAATGATTGTTCTCGAAGCAAAAATCGTCGTCTTTGAGGCCTCCGCCCGCGCCTTGCGGCTCGCAAAGCGCACAACTTCCGGAATCAGCTCGTTGGTCTCTTCGTCCCGAAGAATGATCATGCCGCGCTGCGCGTCGATCTCTTCAAAAATGATGTCGAGGACGCGCGCCAGCAACTGCTCAATCCCGAGCGGCCCGCCAATGATCAGGCTGAGCTCGCGCATGATCTTCCACGCCTTCACCGCCAGCGCGGTGTCCGGCGCGGCCATGATCACGCTGTCGTCGTTCGAAACGCGCGACACGATCGCCGCGTCCAGACGATCCGCTCCCGCGTCCAGCGAAACGAGATCGGTTGGAATGCCGGTTCCCGACACCTGCTCAATCGTCTCGTCGCCGGCGTAGACGAGCAGCGTGCTGCCGACGCGAATCTGGTCGCCGTGCTTCAACCGAACCGACTTCGTCACCCGCACGCCGTTAACCCATGTGCCGTTCGCGCTGCCCAGATCGTCCAGCGTCCAGGCGCCGTCCATCTCGCGCATTTCAGCGTGCCGGCGGCTTACCGTTTGGTCCGTCAAGGGGATCTGCTCGCTGCCGCGCCCGATAGGGACCACGGGATCGGACGTCTTAAGCGTCCGCCCCTTGTCTGGTCCCTGTAGCACATACAGCGTTGGCATTCCGGCTCTCTAACAGCTGTGGTTCAATGGGGTTCGACGCCGCGCTCCCCCAAAGCACGGCCTGCCGGATTCTATCCGAATCCGGGCGACCCTCGGCCGGATCATTCTACCCGCGCAATCCGCGGCCGGCGCCCCTACGAACTCAGCAGCCGCTCAAACTCCGTTTCGGTCAACGTGGTCACGCCCAGCGACCGGGCCTTCTCGAGCTTGCTGCCAGCGTCCGCTCCAACCACGAGAAAGTCAGTTTTCTTGCTGACGCTCGACGCGACCTTCCCGCCGTTTTGTTTGATCAGGCCTTCGATTTCCGAGCGTTTGTATTTTTCGAGCGTCCCCGTAACAACAAACGACTTCCCGACAATCGCCCCCGATGTGGGCGTCGCGGAGCGCGGCTGGGTCATGTTGACACCTGCCGCCCGCAACCCCTCAATCACCGATCGACCGGTATCGCCGTCGAGCCATTTCCGCAGCGAAGCGGCCGCCTCGGGCCCGATGCCGTCAATCTCCTGAATCGCCTCCGAGTCCGCCCCGAGAATCGCGTCAATGTCGCCGAAGTGATTTGCGATCAACTCGGCGTTTGAAGCGCCGATGTGGCGAATCGCCAGACTCGCCAGCACGCGCGCCAGCGGCTGCCGCTTGCTGCGCTCGATTCCCTCCAGCAGATTGTCGGCACTCTTTTCGCCGAGGCGTTCCAGCTGAAGTAGCCCGTCGCGCCGATCAGCCAATCGGTACAAATCGGCATAAGTCCGCACAAGCCCATGGTCCAACAGGATCTCGACCATCTTCTCGCCGGCGCCTTCGATATCCATCTGGTCGCGCCCGCAGAAGTAGATCAGTCGCTCGCGCACCTGCGCCGGACACGCCGGGTTCACACAACGCACATAAACGCCGTCCGGGTCTTTCTCCACGGGCGCGCCACACTCCGGGCATCGCGTCGGACGCTCGATCATTTGCGCATCCGCCGGCCGGGCGTCATGATCGACTGCCACAACTTGCGGAATGATCTCACCCGCCTTTTCGATCGTGACCAGATCGCCGATCCGCACATCCAGCCGATCCACCTGGTCAAAGTTGTGCAGGCTTGCGTGGCGGACGGTCGTCCCCGCCAGCAGTACCGGCTCAAACCGCGCTCGCGGCGTGATTTGCCCCGTCTTGCCGACCTGATAGTCCACGCCGATGAGCCGCGTCTGGGCCTGCGCCGCGGCGTACTTATATGCGATGCACCAGCGCGGCGCGCGACTCGTCGCGCCGAGCTGATCGCGCGCGTCGAATGCGTTGACCTTCACGACCAAGCCATCGGTCTCATAGGGCAGATTGGCGCGCATCGCGCCGAATTCGTTGACAAACGCCCACACGGCGTCGATGCCCGCGCAGCGCCGCTGCGCCGACGAAACCGGAATCCCCCATTCGCGGAGCAGCGCCGACATCTCAGAATGCGTGCCGGCGTCACGCGGCCAAGGCTCGATCACCCCAAAGCCGTGCGCCACGAATTGCAAACCGCGCTCCGCGACCACGCTCGGGTCAAGCTGTTTGAGCGTGCCGGTCGTGGCGTTGCGCGGATTCGCGAACCGCGCCAGCCCGCCCTCCTCGCGCTTCTCATTCACCGCGTGAAACGCCGCCCACGGCCAGAATATCTCCCCGCGCGTCTCCAATACGTCCGGATGGCCTTTGCCGCGCAATGTCAACGGCACGCTGCGAATCGCGCGGACATTCGCCGTGATGTCATCACCGACGCGCCCGTCCCCACGCGTCGCCGCCAGCGCCAGTCGCCCTTTCTCAAATCGCAACGACACCGCGACGCCGTCGATCTTCGGATCGACGACATAGTCGAACGGCCGATCTTCCAGCAGCTTGCGCACGCGCCGATCAAAGTCGCGCAGCTCCTCCTCGGAATACGTATTGTCCACCGACATCATCGGCAGCGCGTGATCGACGTGCGCGAACCCCTCGATCGCTTCACCACTCACGCGTCTGGTTGGCGAATCCGGCGTAATCAGGTCGGGGTGCGCGTCTTCGAGGTCCCGCAAGCGGCGCAGCAGCTTGTCGTAATCGCGATCGGAAATTTCCGGCTCGGCGACGACATAGTAAAGGTAATCGTGCCGACGGATCTGCTCGCGCAGGCTGGCGACTTCGTCGGCAGGCTTCATGGTCAGGATGGATCGGCGGCGGTTTTCACGGCCGGGGCGGCGCGAGTCGTCAGGTCCATCTGCAGGTCGCGAATCTGGACGCCAATCTCCGCGCCGCGACCCGGCTTTGCGTCAATCGAAACGCCGCCCGCGACATAGGCGTAAAAGCCCTCGCCAGGTCCGAGCGTCACCGTGAAGTCTTGTTTGCGGTCGCCCTCGGTCCGCATCGGCCCGCCTTCGTTGCTGTGCTCAAGCAGCGGCGCCGCGAAAATCAGACGACCCTTTCCGTCACGAGCGTACAGCTTCAGATCCAAGGTGGCGGTCGGCGCCGGGTCTTTCGGCTGATAGTGCGCGTCATATGCAAATGACACGTTCACGGACACGTCCACCTGGCGCGACGAGTCATTCGTGAACGCGTGGCCGACTTGCATCGTCGCCGAAGCCGTGCCACCGGCGCTGACGGAAACGGACACCGCGGCGGCGCCGGTCTGCGTCGCGGAAGCGTCAGAACTCGCCGTGCTGTCGAGCGTCGCTTCCTTTTCCGCGCGATACGAAATGATGTTGAAACGCTCGTCGGCTGGCACGTGAAGCGATTTGCCGTCAATGGGAACCGCAATCCCCTTCGGACGCAGCGAGAGCTCGGCTCCCATCGAGCCGCCACCGCATCCGGTAAGCGCCGTCAATCCGAGTAGCGCCGCGCCGAGCCATGCTAGGCTGCCGCGCACTCCCGCGCAATTCGGTTCGCCTGCCGCATTTCGCATGTTGCCGCCCATCGTGGTTTTCTCCCGTATGCTCGGCGGATTTGACCAGACGCGATAACTTTGGGCAAGCCGCTTTCAGCCCGACCACTCGTACAAGCCGAAGCTGAACGCCCACGCCGCTTGAATCAGCATCATCAGCGAAAACGCGGCCGCGCGGTATCCCCACTTCCACTCGCGCATCCACGCCGCCATGGCGACAAACGTCGGCACGCTGATCGCCATGTATCGGCCGATCGGCTGCACGCCGAAACTCGCCGCTCCGGAAGCGGCGTACGAAAACGCGAACACAAACGGCGCGAACCACAGCAATGGTCGAAAATCCGGCGCGACGCGGCGCATCGCGACAAACGATCCGATCACCAGAAACAGGTTCAGCCACATGTTCCACGCCAGCGGCCGCGCGAACGCGACCAGCCCCTCCGGCGCAAACCACAGCCCCAGCGGCAAGTGCTTCAGCTGCTCCCAGACTCGCGCGAGTGTCAGGTACTCCACCCAATCGCCCCGCGCGCGATCGTCTACCCAACCCTTGAAATTCTGCGTATACACAAAAGGCGAGCCGAACTTCCAGGTCAGGAACCCCATGTAGGCGAACAGTCCGATGCCGCCGATCGCGCCGAGCAGGATTGCCACGCCGGCTCGCTTGCGCTGCGATCCCGGTTCGCGCAGGTAGTAACACAGCGCTAGCAACGCCGCGACGACGCAGGCCGTGGGGCGCGTCGCGGTGCACAGCGCGCATGCGACCGCCCCAAGCGCGTAACGGCGCGTGTCGATTGAGATCAACGTGAGGGTCGTAAACAGCAGCGTCGTACTTTCGGCATAACCGAAGCTGTAGAAGCACGCGCTCGGCCAGCAGGCGAGAATCGCGGCTGACAGCAATGCGGTCTCAAACCCGACTCGCGTTCGAATCCACGCGAACACGAGCCAAGCGCTGAACAACAGCAACAGGTTGGCGACCAGCACCATCGCGTCCGGCACGCTCATCCACTGCGCGACAAGTCGACAGATCAGCGGGTATAGCGGGAAAAACGCGATGTTGTGGCGAAACGACTCATCCGACCGAATGTCCGCGTCCGGCGGCGGAGGCTCATATTGATAACCGCCCTCGATGATCGAGCGATAGTGGTTGCCATCCCACAATAGTAGCGGCCGAAACTCCGCCAGCCCTTTCTGCATTCGCTTGGCGACGCGATCGCGCAGTTCGGCGTTCTCGGGGCGGTCCATTCGGGCGCGAATCACGTCGTATGGTGGCTCTAGTCGCTCATCGATGCGGGCCCACATCACGCTGCCGGTATACGCGCCCGTCCACACGACAAACCGCGTGCCGAGGAACAGTAGTGTCACGAGCAGGAACCCGCGCAGCAGCGAACCATCACCTCCGCGCCAACCGGGTTCAATCAGCATGGTTTCGCGCGACGCGGCCGAAGTCGAAGCGTTGTTCACTTCGTCGATCATCGCATCGCCGCCATCAAGCCGAAGTGTCCGCAGCCGACGCCCTCACGCCGATACGAAAAGAACACGTCGTTCTGGCACATTGTGCAGACGCTCGCGACGGCGATACTAGACGCCGGCACGCCCGCCGCGATGAGCTGCGCGCGGTTCGCGCTCCACAGATCAAAGTACACTTGCCCATCGCGCTCGGGAAACAAGCGATCGACATCGGGGATTACGGCGGCCGCTTCGCGCACGTCGTCGCCCACTTCGTAGCAGCACGGCCCGGCCGACGGGCCAATACCGGCGCAAATCCGCCCCGGGTCGGCGCCGAGCGACCGCATCGTTTCGATCAGCCGCCCGACGATGCCGGCCGTCGTGCAGCGCCAACTGGCGTGCGCAAGTCCCAACACGGGGGCGGCCGGATCCCAGGCCACGATCAGGGGGCAATCGGCTGAAAACGTCATCAGCGGAACGTCCTTCCGCGCTGTAACAATGAAATCAACGCCCTCGCGCGGTCCGGGCGCGTCATCGGCGCCGATGACGCATCCACCCGCCTCATGCGTCTGCACGCAATAGCTCAGTTGGTTTGGGTCCAGTTCAAAGTCGCCCAGCAGCAACGCCCGCCGCGCCGCGCGCTCCGCCTGGCGATCATCCCGCCGCGCGGAGACATCGTCCGGCCGCGTCGAAAAGGCATGGATCAGGCGCGACGCTGAATCGCGTTCAGACGCGTCGCACAATTCGGGAAACTGAGCATATCGGCGCGACCCGCGCTGCACGAACCGCAACGCCATCCGCCGACTAGTCCTTGGCGGCCGGAATGATGGTTTGAAAGACCTTCTTGGTGTCGTACGCGATCTTGCCCCAGGCGCCGCTGTATGGCGGCTGAAGCTTGGGCGGCATCTTTCCGCCATCCGCAAACAGGCGATCGCCGTTTGCCGCGCGCCACGCCTCCCACGCGTGCCGCCGACAGTCAAACGTGTGACCGGTCAATACTGCCAGCGAATAGTCCGCTTCATATGCGACGGCGAACACCGAATCCCCCGTTGCCGCGATCAACGCGTCCACGACTTCCGCGTCCGCGAAACGCCGCAAGCCCTTCGCGCAAAAGACGCGGACTTCAGGGTCTTCGTCCTGCAATGACTGAAGCAGTGTCGCCCGCGCGTCACGTGATTGCTCTTCGCGCACTGCGCCGCGATCAACCGCGTCCGCCAGCACCTTTGCCGCATCCGCGCGACAAAGCGGCTCCGGCGGCCAGACCTCCGAAGCGGCATACGACTTGGCATTCAGAATCTTCAGCGCAACATCCACGGCTTCCGGTCGGCCCGAAGCGCCAAGCCCGCGAATCGCGACGCAACGGGCATGCGTGTCGGTTTCCAGCAGCGCGACAGTCGACATGCCCTTGATGGCCCAGTCCTTGTCGCGCTGGTCGCTTTCGGCCACTTCCGCGATCGCGTCGCGCCGAATGTCGGGGTCCGTGTCAGATACCGCCACCAACAGGTACTGTTGAGGAGTGCGGTCCGGCTGAATCAGATTCTGCACCGCCGCGTTGAGGTCGATCTTTCCGAGGTTCTCGCAGCCTGTGAGAAAACCGACCGCGACCAAGGCCGCGACGGCCCTAGCGAACGGATGGCGCGATGCGCGACGGAACGGCGTGCGGCTCCAAGTCAACAAGCTCAACGCTCTCCAGGTTTTGTCCGAGGAAACGCGATCCGACCGCGCGAAATCGCGTGGGATTGTCCGAAACGAATACACGCATGCTAGCCGGGGCTCCAGCGGCGGACAACCAGCCGCGATCCGCCAGCATAGCCGCCACCGCGTGGGCCGCCTCCTGCCCGCTGTCGATAATCGCCACATTCGGCCCCAGCACGGCCGCGATCGCCTCGCGTAACAGCGGGTAATGCGTGCAGCCCAGTATGACCGCTTTCGGGCTCAACTCGCCGAGCGGCGTCAGATAGGTTTGCGCCGTTAAGGCGACAATCGGATCATCCGAAAGCCGACCCTCCTCCGCGAGTGGCACAAACAGGGGGCAGGCTGTCGACTCAATCCGCTGCCCCGGATTGATGTGGTGGATTGCGCGGACGTACGCGCCACTCGCGATGGTCGCCTCGGTGCCGATCACGCCGATCGCACCATCGCCGGCGGCGACGGTCGCGCCTCGCGCACCGGGCTCGACCATCCCGATTACTGGCACATCCGTAACTGCGCTGAGCGCGTCCATCGCGACCGCGCTGACCGTGTTGCACGCGGCGACAATCAGTTTCGGATCAAACGTCAACAGAAACTCGGCCGCCTCACGGGCAAACTGCGCGACGATCCGCGGCGATTTCGTTCCATATGGCACGCGGGCCGTGTCGCCGAAATACACGATCGGCTCCGCCGGCAGCGCGCGGCGCAACTCGCGCACGACGGACAATCCGCCAACGCCGGAATCAAAAACCGCGATCGGTCGCTGCGTCACGCAATCCCCAGGTCGTGGCACGGGCGTCCCACCCGCGCGGCATTCTAAGGCGCCTCAACGGGTTCCACCGTGAAGCAATCCACAATCATCGTCCGACTCGCCGTCAACACGATTTCATGCTCCCCCGCGCCCGGCGCCCACTCCGCCACAGTGTACAACCCGTTGGCGGTTCCATTCGCATAAGTCACCACGCCGATCGTGCCGCCCTTGTCATCCGTCAGCGTCAGTGTCTCAAAACCGCGCCGCGGATGCACCCGAACCCCCAGTCGCACCTTCCCGACCGGCGTCGTGATCCGAAAACGCGTCGGCGTGTTTTCCTTCAACCCGACGGCGGCCTCGCCGGAATACAGCGTTTCCCGCTGCGGCGTGATTGTGCCAGCCCCAGCCTGTAGCGCCGTTTCCGCCTCAACCGCAAATGGGATGCGCAGTCCGTTTGGCGTCACCATCTCGCGATCAATCGCGTCAAAACGCGCCGTCGAATCCGGCGTGGCGTACCAGTAGGCGACACTGCTGTAGTCCACGTCCTTCAACCCGTTGTCCTGCCAGTTCTCGATCGTGATTGCCAGGCCGCGCTGAAAAGGCACATCGTCCGCGACAAACCAGCGATAGACGGACTGCTTGCCGAAGGCGTTGACCAGCGGCGCGCCGCTGAACGCCTCACTATGCGCGTGCAGCGGTGGTGTGTCGTCGACAAAGTCCGCCGTGCCCGTGCCATAGATGGCCGGGAACGTGTCGTCATCGACCCAGACCTTGTGATCGCCGCGGCCCCACCACTCCGCGCGCGGACAATCCACACTGAGTGTGCATCCGACCAGCCGTCCGCGCCCGATGGCCGTCAGGATCGGGTAGTCAAATGACTGACACGGCGCCTCACTGTTGAAGCGCGCGTGAAACCGCAGGCGGTCGCCGGGCTTGCCCTCGCGATCAAACCGCACGTACGTCAACAGTCCGATCGCCTCGCGACCTTCGTTCAGGTTTTCGATCTCGATTCGCGCGCCGTTCGCAAAGGGCATCGGAAACAGGCAATACATGAATCGATCATCGCCCGGCTTGCGATCCGGCAATGGCATGCGCAGGTCGTAGTCTGTTCCGACTGGAATGCCGCGCGTCGAGCGCAACTCAAACCCGGAGCCGAAAAAGTCGACAAGCGGCGCCTCGACATACGGCTCCGCGCGGCCGTCAAAGAAAATCCGAATCACGCACTTGCGCAGTGCGAACACTTGTCGCGGGTTCCTTCGATCCGTCAGTCCGACGAACAGGCCGCGAATCGTGCCCTGCCCCTTGATGTCCTCACTAAGTTTGGCCCCGGCCGCGAGGTCCTGCTTATTGCTGTATGCGATCGTGTGGCGCTCGCCGAAGATCGCGTCCTGGCTCAGGCCGAGTTGCATCGCCTCGGTCACATCGCGCAGCGCTTTGCGGGCCGCGTCATCTAGTTTTCCGCCGAACGGCTCGACCGATTGCCCCTTGGCGACCTGACGACAGTCAATCTGATAGCGCCCGTCAAATCCGCGACACGCGATGCGCAACGACTTGGCATACCCGATTGGCGACAGGTTCACCCAACCGCCGGCTTCCGTCGTTTCATATGTCAACGGCTGACCAAACGGCGCCACGCCGCCGTCAACGAACAGCTTCATTTCCGCGTCGATCACCTGACGCCCGTCCACCCAGACGCGCAAGTCGCCGGCGGGCGCATCGACCCAGAACCGCGCCACATAGCCCGCGCCATCAATTTCGGCCATCACCGACCACTCGCCGTCCTGCCGCACGAACTGGCCGCGATCATTGTCCGCGTCCCAGTTCACATACCGCCCGTCCTCGACGCGCATCGACGCGCGGTCAAAGCTCGAAAACAGCACCGTGCGTTCGCCCTCCGCCGGCGGGTCAGCGAGCCGGTCCAGATCAATCAGCCGCCGATACAAGTCCGCCTGTGACAAAGCCCCATCCGCGCGGGCGTTGGCGACACTCATCGCTGCTACAAGAAATGCAATCGCGGTTCGCATGGCGGGACGTCCTTTCGAAACCGGCGCAGCGCCGGATCAGCGGTCAGACGTTGAACTTGATGTTCATGATGTCGCCATCCTGCACGACATAGTGCTTCGGCTCCTGCCGCACGAGGTTCTGGGCCTTGGCCTCGCGCATCGAGCCCACGCGGTGCAGGTCGTCAAACGCGAGCGTCTCCGCCCGAATAAACCCGCGCGCCAGATCGGAGTGAATCTTGCCCGCCGCCTCGACCGCAGTGAACCCGCGCGGAATCGGCCACGCCCGCACTTCCGGCTCGCCCGCGGTCAGGAAACAGATCATGCCCAGGGCATCGAACGAAGCGCGAATAATCCGATCTCGCGCCAACGCGGTAATGCCCCATTCCTCCATGAACGCCGCCCGGTCGGCCTCCTCAACGCCCATGATCTCCGCTTCGATCGACGCGCACACCGCAATCGTCTCACGCGCCAGCGGATCGGTCAGGGGCGGCTCCTCCGAAGCGGCACTTTCATTTACGTTGACCGCGACGACTGATTCCTTCTGCGTCAAGAAACCGAAGCTGCGCACCGATTTCTCATCTTCCGGCGTTTGAATCACTTCGCTCAGCGGCTTGCCTTCCTCGAGCGCCGTCCGGCACTGATGCAGCAGATCGAGTTCGGCTTTCTGCTTGTCGCGATCCTTGGTGGGCTTTTTGATCGACGCTTCGAGCCGCTCGATGCGGTTCTCGCAGATCACAAAGTCAGCGACCTGCATCTCCTCGCGAATCAGCCGCAAATCCGCCGCCGCGTCGACGCGCCCGCGAAACGCCGGCGCTCCGGGGTTCTCGAACGCGCGGAGCACGATCAGCAAGGCGTCCGCTTGGCGCAAACTTGGCAGGTGCTTGGTCAGGCCCGCGTTTTCGGCGTCGCCCGCGCCCGGCAGGTCGACGAATTCCATCGTCGCCTCGGTCCGCTTGCGCGGTTTGAAGACCTCTTCGAGGTAGTCCAAACGCGTATCCGGCGCCTTCACCGACGCCAGCCGCTCCTCCGCCGCGTG